>JAUHXT010000100.1 GCA_030426925.1 Alphaproteobacteria bacterium
GAGATTGTCATATTTAAGTTTGGGCCTGGCTATCGCTCTCGCAGGGTGCGGCTCTATATTGGAAGGGCCGACACAAAGCATAACCTTGCTGACCCCCGGCGCCGAAAACGCCAGCTGCATGCTGCACAATAAAGACTTTCGCTACGAAATGTGGACTGGTGAAACGCGAAACATTCAGCGGTCCGAAGCGGACATGGTTGTTGATTGTTATGCTCCGGGCAATCGCCAGAAAACAATTATGGTTGAAAATCATGTGATGACCGAAGCCTATGGGAACATAATGACGGTCGGAGTCGGAGCTATGTACGACTATTATGACAATGCTATGTACGAATACCCGGCAATCATTTCTGTCGATTTTCGTGATGTTCACCCGTCTTCTTACGGCTTGCCGGACCATCATGCGGGAGATTTGCCGCATCCTGCCGATGTTCCGATTGAAAGCTATGCGCCCGGCGTTCCGAAAGTTGATGCGGATCGCAGCAAACCTCCGCACTACCTGAAAAAAATAGAACGCGATTATGGCGCGACAGCCAACGACTTTAAATCTGATTTTGGTGTTAATGCCGCCCCGGCCCCGGCGGCTTCGGATGCCGCGATGTCCGCACCGCTATCACTCAGCAACGACAGGCCGGCTAACATTTCCCCGTCTACGCCGGGTACAACGGCAGATGAACTCACACGGTCCATGAACCCGCACGTCTTCCAGTAAAGAACGGTGAGCGATAAAAAATCATATTTATTTTGCGGAATAGGCGGCAGCGGCATGTTGCCGCTTGCCCTTATTATGAAAGGTTTAGGCCACACAGTCAGTGGATCGGACCGTAGCCACGATCAGGGCCGCACGCCGCAAAAATTTGATTACCTGAAATCTCAGGGTATAGAACTGTTTCCACAGGACGGCAGCGGCGTTCAGGATAATCTGGACGCGCTCGTTATTTCCACGGCCGTGGAGGACGCCATTCCGGATGTGAAGGCCGCGAAGGAAAAGGGCGTTCCCATCATCAAACGGGCCGATTTGCTGTCCGGCACTTTCAACGAAGCGGACGTAAAAATAGCCGTTGCCGGAACCAGCGGTAAATCGACTGTCACTGGCATGATCGGCTTTGTTCTACAGGAACTTGGCAAAAAACCGACCGTCATGAATGGTGGCGTCTTTAAAAATTACAAGGGCGACAACCCGTATTGCAGCGCGTTGGTAGGAGACGGCAGCATATTCGTTACGGAAGCCGATGAAAGTGACGGATCGATCGCGTTATACAAGCCGGACATCGCCGTGCTGAACAATATCGCGCTGGATCATAAGTCGTTAGAAGAACTGAATACCCTGTTTTCCGGTTATATCGCAAAAGCCAAAACGGCAATTCTGAACGCCGATCATGCCGGTGTGATGGCGTTAAAGCACAAGGCCCGGCAGGTTATGACATTCGGGGTGGAAGAACCGGCGGATATCAGGGCCGATCATATCGTCTATCGCTCGGACGGCTGCGAGTTTACTGTTCAGATTGAAGATCTAAGCGCCCAGGTCAATTTGCGTTTACCCGGCGCGCATAATATCGCCAACGCTCTGGCGGCCATCGCCGCCTGCCTGTCCTGCCATTGCGGCCTGGAAGAGGTCTGCGAGGCCCTGTCCCGCTTCGAAGGAATATGGCGCAGGATGGATGTCGTGGGAACAAAGGGCAATGTGACGGTAATCGACGACTTCGCCCATAACCCCGACAAGATTGCGGCCAGTTTAAAAACCCTTAAACATTTCCCCGGCCGCCTGCTGGTATTTTTCCAGCCGCACGGCTACGGTTTTTTGAAACTGGCGTGGGAAGAACTCGCCGATACATTCGCCCGATATCTGGATGAAACCGATAGCCTGTATATGGTGCAGCCCTATTATGCCGGCGGAACGGTCGACCGCACACATGACTCCGGCGATGTGATTGACCGGATAAAAGCGGGCGGTGTGAGTGCCGGACTTATGGAAGACCGCGCAGAAATTAAAGCCGCAATCCTGTCCTCCGTCAAAGAAGGCGACCGGATAGTCGTGATGGGCGCGCGCGATGATACGCTCGCCGAATTTGCGAAGGAAATTTACGACGCCTTGCCGTAGCGGCTTTCAATGTAATGAAACATGGCGCGCAGGCCGGTGTCCGCTCCGCCTTTCGGGCGTCCGGCGCGGCCATATTGCTCCCACGCGTAACAATCGAAATGCACCCAGTCCACGGACGGGTCGACAAAGCGTTTCAGGAACAATCCGCCCTGAATGGCGCCCGCGCGCCCCATGGACGTATCGTTGGCGACATCGGCAATGGGACTGTCCATTTCCCGGTCATATCCGTCCCAAAGGGGCAGGGGCCAGACAGGGTCGCTGTTGCCCATGCCCGCATCTTTGATCGGGTCTAACATCTCATCACGGTTGGAAAAGAACGCAGGGATATCAAAGCCCAGCGCTACACGCGCTGCGCCGGTCAATGTGCAGAAATCAATCAACAGATCCGGCTTGTCTTCGCAGGCCTTGGCAATCGCGTCCGCGACAACCAGCCGCCCTTCGGCATCCGTATCAATGATTTCAACGCTTAAGCCTTTCCGGCTTTGAATAACGTCACCGGGGCGGAAGGCGTTATCGGACACGGAATTCTCAGCGATAGACACCAGCACCTGCAAACGCACCGGTAGGTTCAATGACATAATAAGCCAGGCAAGGCCCAGCACATGTGCTGACCCGCCCATATCTTTTTTCATCAATCCCATCCATTGCGGTGGTTTGAGGTTCAGCCCACCCGTATCGAATACGACACCCTTGCCGACAAGCGACAGGCGCGGGTTGCTGTTATCACCCCAGTTGATTTCAACCAGCTGCGGCGGGTTTTCGCTGGCTTTCCCGACCTCGTAAATCATCGGGTAGTTTTCATCCAGCAAGTCTTTGCCGACGATTTTCCTGAAATCCGCATCGAACGTCTTGGCAATGTCTTCAGCCACACCCGCAAGTTCATTGGTATTCAGGATATTGGCCGGCGTGTTCACAAGGTTGCGCACAAGGCAGATAGCATTGATAAACGCTTCCGCGCGTTCTTCATCCGCGGCTTCCGGCCATATCAGCTTCGGCACAGGGGATTTGTTTTTCTTGTACGCATCGAATTTATAGTTCGCCCAGCCCCAGCCGATGCAAAGGTTCGTCATCTCTTCGCCGGATAGTTCCTCTTCGAAAGAAAACCCGGTGTCTTCAATAAAATCATGCGAGCATTTTTTTAGTACATCAACCAGCGGGCAGATGCTGTAAGGCGTAATAGCGTCTTCTCCTGTTCCGCATAACGCAGCCATGACCTGCCCGTCCGTATCGCGCAGCAGGGCGACTTGCCCCTTCTTCCCCTCGAACTTTCCTTGCGAAAGCTGCGTTTTGACGGATGCGTTCTGTGCGTCCAGCCAGTCAGGAAACGACTTTTTACTCAAAACAGCGACAGAAACAATGGACTCAGGGCTTTCGGACAAAAAACAATCCGGAAACTGGAAGATATGGGATGTAGAAGTCATATGTTACGCGGCTGCCGAGGTTTTATTGAACAATTTCTCGACGGCTGCGCGCTCTTCACGCAATTCCTTGTCCGTTGCATCGAGGCGGCCTTGAGAAAACGCGTTGATGTCCAGCCCTTGTACGATGTCGTACTTCCCGCCTTTGCATGTGACGGGATAACCGAACATCACGCCTTCCGCGATGCCATATGAACCATCAGACGGAACGGCCATGGAAACCCAGTCGCCATCTGCCGTTCCCAGTGCCCATGTGCGCATGTGGTCTATGGCGGCGGATGCAGCGGATGCGGCGGATGAAGCCCCGCGTGCCTTGATAATCGCGGCGCCGCGCTGCTGAACGTCCGGAATAAATGTGTCTTCGTACCAGCCCTGGTCAACCTTGGACATGGCGGGTTCGCCTTTCACCGTTGCGTGGTGCAGGTCGGGATATTGCGTGGAGCTGTGATTGCCCCAGATAATCATTTTCTTCACATCGGTAGAATGCGTGCCTGTTTTTTCGGCCAGTTGGCTCATCGCGCGGTTGTGGTCAAGGCGCACCATCGCGGAAAAGCAGGATGGGTCCAAATCAGGCGCATTTTGTTGTGCAATCAATGCGTTTGTATTCGCCGGGTTGCCAACCACCAATACTTTGACGTCGCGTTTTGCATGATCGTTGATTGCTTTGCCCTGCGGCCCGAAGATACCGCCATTGGCTTCCAGCAAGTCTTTGCGCTCCATACCGTCTTTGCGCGGCATAGCCCCGACCAGGAAGGCAAAATCGACGTCCTTGAACGCGACATTGGCATCATCCGTGGCCACAACCCCGTGCAGAAGCGGGAATGCACAGTCATTCAGTTCCATCACAACGCCATCCAGTGCGCCCAGCGCCGGGGTGATTTCCAGCAAGTGCAGGATAACCGGCTGGTCCTGCCCCAGCATGTCACCGGCGGCAAGGCGGAAAAGCAGGGCATAACCGATTTGTCCGGCGGCTCCTGTGATGGCAATTCTTACTGGCTGTTTCATGGCATTAACCTCATTGGGAAAGAATGTGAATCTCTAGCGTATTAACCTATCGCGATTACGGCATTCCGGCAATGGGAGAGAAAGGAGTGTGAAATACAAGAAATCTGCCACCCGAAGCTCGCAGAGCGTAGGGTGCCTCGCTCAAGGTTTTATAAAACGCTTTAACGCAATAGCCTTGCCTGACCCCGATTTGAAATAGTGTTCAAGTTCTCTTGCATGTTGTTCTGATTCAACAGCTATATATGATTTTAGTGTAGCTGGAAGAAACGCCTTTGTTGACTGCACATGACCTTTGTTATGACTATTTAAGCGGAAATCAATATTGTTTGTAGAACCTACATAAAGATGGCCGTTTGATAACTTCAGGAAATAAACAAACCACATGATTTTATGTTTTCCTTCGGCAGTCTCCCTGCGCCAAGGCTTCGGGAGACACTCCTAGCTCTACCTCGCTTCAGGTGGCCTGCCACCCGAAGCTCGCAGAGCGTAGGGTGGCGGACACGGAGGGATTCGAACCCTCG
>JAUHXT010000020.1 GCA_030426925.1 Alphaproteobacteria bacterium
CCTGCCGTTTCCAGCTGATTGGATAAATCAACTTCATTTTTCGCCGAGATAACCCCGCGAATGGGACGCCCGGAAGCGTTAATGGCTCTATACTTATATTTTTCCATACCGGTCGGCAGTCAGGTGGACTATTTCTTGACGTCGACGACCTTGGCTAATGCTTCCAAGGACGTGACACCATCTAGGACTTTAAGGATGCCATCATCTTTCAGGCTTTTAAAGCCCTTTTCGACAGCTTTGGCCTTAATATCGGCCTTTGTCGCATTATTTGCCACCATATCATCCATTTCTTCGTCAAAACTCAGTATCTCGACAATCGCTGTCCGGCCCTTGTATCCGTTGCCGGCACAGGACTGGCAGCCGCCTTCCTTCGCCTTGTAAATCGTCGGCGGGCTGGCCGGGTCAACGCCCATGATCCGGCACTCTTCAGCGCTTGGCGTATGTTCTTTTTTACAGTCCGGACACAATTTACGTACCAGACGCTGCGCGAATACCGCGATAATCGCGCCTGCAACCATCCCCGGTTTCAAACCAAGGTCGAACAAACGCGGCAACGCGCCGAACGAGTCGTTCGTGTGCAGTGTTGTATACACCTGGTGACCTGTCATCGCGGCTTTCAGCGCCATGTTACCGGTCACTCCGTCCCGGATCTCCCCCACAAAAATAATGTCCGGATCCTGACGCAGGAGTGCGCGGATACCGTCGGCAAAGTCCAGGATACCTTCGCGGATCGCCGTCTGGCGTATCATCGGCACAGAGTATTCAACCGGATCTTCCAATGTCTGAATATTCACGTCTACTGTATTGATTTCATTCAACATTGAGTACAAGGACGTGGATTTACCGGATCCTGTAGGGCCGGTCACAATAATGATACCTTCCGGGCGTTCTTGTGCACGGGAAATCTTGGCCAGGTTTTCTTCACTGAAGCCCAGACGACCCAGTGGCATGATGCTGGACTGCTTGTCCAGAACACGCAGGACGATGTTTTCACCATGAACGGTCGGCAGTGATGACACACGGAAATCAACCAAGCGGCC
This sequence comes from Alphaproteobacteria bacterium, assembly GCA_030426925.1. Taxonomy (GTDB): domain Bacteria; phylum Pseudomonadota; class Alphaproteobacteria; order Micavibrionales; family Micavibrionaceae; genus JAUHXT01. The sequence goes on from JAUHXT010000020.1 coordinate 1,041, forward strand.
ACCGATATTCATATCAATACGGCCATCCTGCGGGGCCAGCTTGTCGGCAATGTTCAGGTTCGCCATGATTTTCAAGCGTTGTGAAATCGCGTTCCAGTGCTGTTTGTGCATTGTTTGTGCTGTGAACAGCACGCCATCAATACGGTAGCGCAGGCGGATAAAGTTTTCTTCGGGTTCGAAGTGAAGGTCGGATGCACCCTGCTTCACAGCGTCAAACAGCAAACCGTTCACCAGCCGCACGATCGGGTGACTGTACGCTTCCTCTTCGGTCAGGTCCGCGAGTTCAGGCGTGCCTTCGACCTTTTCCAGTTCTTTCAAAATTTCAGTGACATTACTTGCATAACCGTATGCCGCGTCGATCGCATCAGACAGGATGGACGGCGTTGTGACCATCTGTTTGATGGATACGCCCTTGGGCAGGTAGTTACGCAGCGTATCCATGGCCACGACATCATACGGGTCGGCCATGGCAACCAGCGCCACTTTGTTTTCGATTGAAACCGGCAGGATTTTGTATTTCTGCGCGATTTTCTTGTCGATATGGGACAGCGCTTCGCTGTCGATAATTGTGCTTTTGGGGTCAAATACCTCGAAGCCGGAACTTTCGGCGAGGAACTTTGTTAAAACCTGTGCGTCAATAAAACCAAGGCTGACCAGCGCTTCACCCAGCAGTTTGCCGGACAGTTTTTGTTCCTGCAGCGCCACGTTCAACTGGTCTGACGAAATCAAACCCTGCTCAACCAGACGGTCACCAATCCGGCCCTTGCCGTCTTCCTGCGCCGTCAATTGACCGGTCAGGATCGCCAGTTCCGTGGACATCGCCTCGCTGGTCTCTTCTTCCGCGTCCAGCACTTCGCCTTCGGCGAATTCGCGTTCTTCATTGGACGAACCCCCGCCCCCCTGCTTTTCAGCTGGTGCGGAATCCTCAGGACCAAAAGACTGGTCCTCTTCCAGAACAAGCCCCGGCTCGGAAGGTGAAAGATTTATAGTGTTATCGTCTTTTTTCTTATTGATCATATAGTTATCTGTAGAAAAGTTTGAATAAGATACACGCCTGATACTAAGAAATACGCGAAAATGGTTAACAAAATGATACCAAGAATGGTTGATTCACCTATATTCTAGCAGTCAGGACGCCTGCATCTCAAAATTCACTTTTTTCTTTACATATTATATATGTATCCTTATATGGGCGGATGTCCAGTTTACCGGAAAAAACAGACACCAGAAGGCGCAAGGGGCTTAGCCACCGCGCGGTTGTGCTCGGCAACAAAAACCTGCCCCTGGACACACGTTTTTTTTATGCGTGTCTTTTGGCGTATCGCGATAGCGCTGACTCTTCACCCGATGCGCGCACATTAAATGAACTGCACGGTTTAACTCTTACTTTCCTTAAGAACGCCGGCTTCAACACCGGCGATACGGGCATCGAGGCCAAACAGAAAATAGAAACAGCCATTGATGCTGGAAAGCTGAACAGAATCCAAAACAAACAAATGCGCTCCGCCATACATGAAGGGGCAAAAATGTTGTTCCTTCCCGGCTCCGGTTACATCAACTAACCGTCTACAAAGACACTAACTATATGTCTTCAGGATGCGGCGCCCTTGGTGTAGCCGCAACGCTGCAATACTTTTTCGGACAGGCTGGAACTCACCAGAATGTGTTCCGCTACAACTTCCACATTTTCAAGCTTTATCACATTTTGTAAATCGTCTTCGTCATGGGCACGCACAACGATCGGCACTGTCGTGTTTATGTTTCTTACCGCTTTCACGATATTCTTGGTTGCGGTCGCATCGTCAATCGTCACAACAACACATGATGCCTTGTCGATCTGTGCCGCCTCCTGCGTGGATTTTTTAGCTGCATCTCCCAGATATACGGGACTGAGTTTTGATCTGGCGACATGCACCTTATCGGCGTTCTTATCAAAGCCCATAATGTCCAGTCCTTCTTTACTCAACGTCTCCCCGATAGTTTTTCCGACCCTGCCAAAACCGAATATAACGACATGCCCTTCTTTCTGTGTTTCATCGGGCACATGAATTTCCTGATCGCTGTCCCTGCTTTCTATCCATTTTCCGGCCGCACGCGCCAAGGGTGACATTACGGGCGTCAACAGCATGGTCATACCAACGGTAATCAGCATGAACTGTCCGACAGTTTCATCCATCAACCCGACGGACAAGGCACTGCCAACCACAAGAAGGCCAAACTCCCCGGCCTGCGCCAGCAAAATGGCCGTTTCCGCTGATACGGCCGTAGACTGTTTCCATGCCTTGCATAAAATGAAAACGATAGCCCCCTTCACGGACATCAGCCCGATCACCGACAATATGAGCCACAAGGGTTTTTCACCGATAAAGTGCAGGTTGATCCCCATGCCGAATGACAGAAAGAATATCCCGAGCAGCATGCTCTTGAACGGAATAATCAGTGATGAAATTTCATGGCGGTATTCGGTATCGGCCAACAACAGGCCCGCGATAAACGCGCCCAGCGCCATTGACAGCCCGGCGATGGAGGCAATGGAAGCGCTGACCACAATGACAAGCAAACTCAACGCCATAAAAACTTCAGAACCGCCATGCCGGTTGGCAAAAACGAAAACGGGACGCAAAACAACCCTGCCAATCACATAGATAGCGAAAACCGTCAGCCCCATTTTCAGCAACGCGCCTAGAACGAACTGGTAGATATCACCCTCGCCGCCGGTGCTTAAAATCGTCAGTAGCAACAAGATAGGAATGACGGCCAGATCCTGAAACAAAAGGATACTGAAGCTGGAACGACCGACATGCGTTACAAATAATTTTTGTTCATGCAGCCATTGTGTCACCAGCGCGGTGGACGACAGCGCCAGTGCAAGCCCAAGCAGCAGAGCCACCTGTGCAGCGTTTCCCCATAAAAATGCAACTCCGCCAATCGCCGCCGCCGTTAGTGCAACCTGCACCCCGCCAAGACCGAATACAAGGCTGCGCATCTGCCAAAGCCTGCGCGGTGTCAGTTCCAGGCCAATGACAAACAGCAACAGTACAATACCCAACTCCGCCAGAATTTTTACATGCGCCGTGTCTTTTAAACTGATGGCATCCAGAACCGGGAACTGGTCGGCAACGGCCCCTAGTCCATATGGGCCCAAAGCAATACCGGCGAACAGATATCCCAGCGCAATCGGAATTTTAAAATAGCGCAAAGTCGGAATGACCAGCGCGGACAGGGCTAAAAAGAAACTGGCATGCCAGAAAACATCAACGAGAAGAGATTCCTTCATGCCCGAAAGCATACAGAAGTTCGCGGGAAAGAATAACAGATAGCGTCTACATACAGTGCTTCGGCAGTTGATAATCTATAAAAATTGATAGTAACCTGAAGGGAATATAGAGGATCATATGCGTCAGCCGAAAATTTTCACGACTCTCAAAACGTACGACAGATCACAATTTATTGACGATTTAATCGCTGGCATAACAGTGGCCATGGTGGCCATGCCGTTAAGCCTGGCGATTGCGATTGCCTCAGGTGCGGCGCCGGAAACAGGATTGGTTACTGCGATTGTCGCAGGCTTTCTTATTTCCTTTTTTGGTGGCAGCAGATTCCAAATCGGCGGCCCTACAGGGGCTTTCATAGTCGTCGTCTTCAGCGTCATAGCGGACCATGGATATGACGGCCTTGTTCTTGCGACTTTCATGGCGGGTATCATTTTGGTTATCGCCGGTTATTTTCGCGCCGGACGGTTGATATCCTATGTACCCGAAGCCGTGGTCAGCGGTTTTACCATCGGCATTGCCATCGTCATCGCCACGAGCCAGATTCCTGATTTTCTGGGGCTCTCCATAGAACATTTGCCCGCAGAATTCCTCGAAAAAATTCCGGAATTGTGGGAGGGGCGAGAAGGTTTCCAGCTTCCCGCATTTGCCGTGGCGCTACTCACCCTGGGACTGATCGCCGTGTTCTTGCGCTTCTTTCCGCGTTTCCCCGGTCTTATTATTGCTGTCGGCGCAGGGTCCGCGCTTGTTTATTTCGCCGGGCTTCCGGTCGATACTCTCGGCTCACGCTTCGGTGAATTACCAAACCGGCTTCCATTGCCAAAGCTTCCCGCCCTGTCATATTCCGACATTATAGAACTTCTGCCATCCGCTTTTGTGATTGCCTTTCTGGCGGGCGTAGAGTCTCTTTTATCCGCTATGGTGGCAGACAGAATGTCGACAGGACACCATCGACCCAATGCAGAGCTGCTGGCGCAAGGTATAGCCAACCTTGGCTCCTCCCTTTTCGCAGGCCTGCCCGCAACCGGCGCCATTGCGCGTACGGCAACCAATATAAGAGCAGGTGGCAAAACCCCGGTTGCCGGGATTGTGCATGCCCTTGTTATTTTATTGGTTATGTTGTTAGCAGCGCCCCTGGCGGGGTATTTGGCCATGCCCGCCCTTGCCGCCCTCTTAATGATCACGGCATGGAACATGAGCGAGCCTAAAAAATGGGGCGACTACGCGAAGGCGCCAAATTCTGACAGGTTTCTCTTGCTGCTGACGATGGCCCTGACCGTTGTTGTCGATTTGACAGTCGCCATAGGTGTTGGTGTCGCTTTGGGGCTGGCTTTTGAACTGCGTAAAACCGGTAAAGCAGACAATGGCAGGTAAAAATGGCGCGCCGTAAGCCAAACCTTACGAAAACGGCGATTGAGACGCTACCTGCTATTGACCGTCAACCATCAAAATAAGCTTTGATATCCGCGTTCTTAGCTCCGCTTAATACCCTGTAATGCTGGACCGCTGTTTCCGCCTCTTCGGAACGGCAGCCCTTGGCTTTATAATGATAGTAAAGCTTGTCTTGTATCTGCTCACGCCGTTTCAGTATCTGGGAAACGGTGTATTCCGGCTGCCAGCCCAACATTTTTACAGCTTCATCAAATAACAGGTTCGACGTCAGCTCCATGTTTTGCAAAAAATTGTTATTCATGTCTTCGTGATCTTTCAGGCAGTGATCGTAATAACCAAAAGCACGTTCGTTCATATCATTAAGTTGAAATAGCTTATAAAAGCGTTCGCTTTTTTTACGACTTTGCGGTGTGCCGGCATCCATGCCCGCACACCCACAAAAGCCCAGCAGTAGAAAAAACAGAAGAAAGTGCCGTATACGGCCTTTCATCTATGCCGCCATACGGGGTTTGGAAGAATTTGAATACCGCTTTTTACCCGACCTGTTACGAGGCTTGTTGCCGGGGTTGTTCCCGCCGGGTCTGAATTTTCTTTTATTTCCCTTTTCCTCACGATCCTGCTTATCCGGTTTCTGTCCCGGATTAATCAAATCCTGAATGGCCTTCCACTTGCGTCCGTCCTCTGACGATACAAAACACAGCGCGGAACCATCGGCTCCGGCACGGGCGGTACGCCCCATGCGGTGGATGTAATCTTCGGGAACCTGCGGCAGATCGTAATTAATCACATGTTCGATATGCGGCACATCCAGCCCGCGGGCGGCAATATCCGTGGCAATCAGCACCCGGAAATTCTTGTTGCGGAAATTCTGCATCACCTTGTCGCGCCTGTTCTGACGCAAATCGCCGTGCAGGGCTTCCGATGTAAAACCATCGCGGCGCAGGTTTTTCGCCATTCGGTCAGCACCGTGCTTGGTCTTGATAAACACGATAACCGATCCTTTGCGGTCATAAAGCTGTAAGATCAGTTCCTTGTATTTCTGATCCTGTTCGATGCGGATAACATCCTGCTTGATATTCAATGCAATCACATTGGTTTCACCAACAGATACGCGTTCCGGATTGTTCAGATATCTTGCTGAAAGCTTGATAATACTTTTAGGCAGCGTGGCGGAGAACATCAGCGTTTGACGCTGTTTTGGCAAAAACTTCAGGATTTTATCCAGCTGGACTCCGAACCCCATGTCCAGCATGCGGTCAGTTTCATCCAGGACCAGGAAGCCTGTGTCATGCAATGCCATGGATCCGCGTGCCAGGTGGTCGTTAATGCGTCCCGGCGTGCCCACAATAATACGCGGTTTTGCGCGAAGCTGTGTCAGCTGCTTACCCATCGACTCCCCGCCGATAATAAATGCTGTCTTTATCGGGCTTTGTTCGCCCAGAAGCTGGTGAATAACATCCAGCACCTGTTTGGCCAGTTCGCGTGTCGGGGTCAAAACAAGCGCCGTTCCGCGCTGTGAGCGTAACAACGCTTCCACCAGCGGGATAGCAAACGCGGCCGTTTTGCCGGTTCCGGTCTGGGCCGAGCCCAGGATGTCATGCCCCTGCAGAGCAAGCGGGATCGCTTTTTCCTGAATCGGGGTCGGTGTTGTATAATTCATGCGTGCCAGTGATTTGGTCAGCGCAAGTGATAAGCCGAAGCCTTCAAAATTTTTCATGTATTTTTTCTTTCTATCTATATGTAAAGCCTATGCGCGGACAAAATCCGCACAGGGCATATAGCTTTAGTGGCTCCAAAGACTGAGAGTCTTACGACCGTCAGTATTGGTGTTTTGGATTTTGTCGTTGTTCTTAGGTGTTTGAGGAATATTCTTCCCGTAATCGCCAGCCTGAACCGGCCTAGGTGATGAAACTGTTTTTTTCATGTATTTTTCTTTCTTGATTATTTAATTTGTCTTGTCCTGCGTATCCACGGCGTAATCGCCGCTGAACATGCGCAGGATTTGTCTGTGCCTTTCGTCATCGACCATATGGCCTTCATGACTGTGTTTTAACTCAACCGCGCCTTTTTGCAGACTGTCGGCAAGGGTTTTGTCTGCCGCTTTTCTTGTGTTTGTTGTAAGCTTCTGGCGGATAAGCGCAAATTCAATGGCATCCACAAGTCGTGAGAACCGACCTCTTACAATGACATCTGCGGCTCCTTGCTCCATAACAAAAGTGGAAAGATCGTGTTCGTCCTGCGCACCCGCCAGAACAAGAATTGGGACTTCAAAAACCATATCGTTAATGTTCGTAAAAACCTCTTTAGGGGATGACAATCCCTCCATTTCCGGTTTCAGGATAACAAGATCGGCGTTGTTCATGCGCGATCTTGCCTCCTCAACATTTACACAATGGCTTATGACCCAAGGAATGCGCATGTCCTTTTCAAGCCACGTCTTTATCGCGTCTGCCTCCGAAGAGTTATTGTCAATCAGTACAATGTGGATTTTATCGGGAGCAGCACTCATTTTCTTACGCAGCGTCTTTCAGGTTTGCAGCGCTGTCTTTTCCTTTCTTAGGATCATGCTGCACGTCAAAAGTAATCTTCTGACCTTCGCGCAAAGACTGCCAACCGGCTTTTTCAACCGCGCTGATGTGAACGAATACATCGGCCCCACCATTGTCAGGCTCAATAAAGCCAAAGCCTTTTTGTCCGTTAAACCATTTTACTGTACCAGTTGTCGTCGTCATATTTTTTTCCTTTGGTTCAAATATGTTGTGTTTAGACGCACGGCATAATGCCGTTGCGCGTTCAAAGCCTGAACGGGAACCATCTATAATGTGAACTTGTCGGAAAAGGTGAGTGTTTGATGTTCACGCATCCTTTGGCGGATGCTTTTTCTGTAAGCTCTGATCTCATAGAGAGCGTAGTCAAACTGTACGGCAGGTATGACAGCTTTCGCCGCCCCTGTCAAACTATTTGTTTTTATGAAAATGGCGCGCTCGGGAGGATTCGAACCCCCGACCTTCTGATCCGTAGTCAGACGCTCTATCCAGCTGAGCTACGAGCGCACAAAGGAAATTCCCCTACAGGCGGGGAACGGGGCTGACACTACATCAAGCCAAAGCGCTATTGCAAGCTTAAAAACGCCCCGCCGATAAGAAAGATTAACGGACTTATCCTCGTCTTTTTTGTCCCTATTATGCGGACATTCCCTTGACACCACTGCCCTTTTCGGGTGATTTAGGGAAACACAATAAAGTGTGAAGGCGTAAATATTTCTGGTCATGCTCTGATACAGTTCGACCAGAAGCAATCTTAAATGTGAAGAGCATGCCGCAAAATATTGATATCAAAATGAAAGTTTCAACATTGCTTTTGGCCTCCGTCGTCCTTTTGCCGATGACGGGACAGGCGCACGCGCAGCAGGACATGAACAAGCGCCCTGCCCTTGTGATTACGAACAAGGCAATGCCGGGCAGTGAAATCACACCGTTTTACAACCGTCCTACCCGTACACAGGAAATTACGCCGCAGCAACTGATCGGCGATTCCTATTACCAGCCGACGGATACTGTGGTCGCCCGCAAAATCGGGGAGCTGCGCAATGACCTGTTCTCCCTGCAAAGCAATGTCGAACGGCTGTCCGGTCAACTGGAAGGCATGGAAAAGCGCAACCAGTCTTTGTCCGCCGAATATTTCGCCAACACCGCGACGATTAACACACAATTGCAATCCGGGACGACACCGGGTAACCCGCGCCTTGTACAGCGCCTGTCCACCGCGCAAATGAACCTTGATGGTTTGTCCCGCAATGTGGCGGAGCTGAACACTCTGGCGGTGCAGGTTGCGAACTCTGCCTCCATGGCGTCTTTCCTTTTGGAAGCTGCGCGGTCTACCTACGGCCTGTCCGGCGCGGTTGAAGAAGACCATGCGCGTCTGTCGCAACTGGAAGACAACATCAACAACCAGATTGTTACCATCGACCGCCTGTTGAACGCGGTGAATGACAACATTACGCGCACCGCCGCTTACCTGAGCTCTGAGCGCAGCAACCTGCGTACATTATCACTGGGAATCAGCAACGGCGACCTGTATGGCCGCAGCCTGGCAAACCGCCCGTTCTCCAGCGTGCCGCAAAGCGGACTGATGCAACCGGCCAGTGTTGGCGGGCCTACGCCCCTGCCGATGCAGCAGGAAACACGTCCAAGTTCACCACGTCCGCTGGCCAAAATCCGTTTTGATAAAGCCAATGTCGACTATGAACAGCCTGTGTTCGTGGCCGTCAGCGAAGCGATGGAACGTTATCCGGAAGCACGGTTTGAACTGATTGCCGTTCACCCGACCACCGGCAACGCCGCTCAAATGGCTATTGAAAGCACGCGCGCGCGCCGTAACGCGGAAAAAGTCCTGCGTACCCTGACCCAAATGGGCCTGCCGTCCAATAAGATTGATCTTTCTTATAATGCGGACCCCAGCGTTGCGTCTAACGAAGTCCACATCTTCATCCGGTAAGGGACGGTGAATAAATCCGTCCTCCTTGTCCTGATCATTGCCGCGCTGACAGGAATGGGCTGTGGTGCGCTTATCTGGACCTTCCTGCCAAAAACAGAGAATACCGGTCAGGCACAGGAAGCAAAAACGGCTGCTGAACAACCAAACACAGTTTATACCGTCACTTCGCCTGTGATCGGTACTATTCAAAAACGTGTTCCGGTGACGATGCATTACGATGATGACGGCATGACGGCCTCCGTTTCCAATGCGCTGATCGAGGACATATCCCGCCGTCCTGTCATAGCGATTTACCGCGAGAACGGCCTACAATACGGCAACGGGCCAAACATTACCGGCCAGGCCAGCAAGACAGATGAAGCGGATACCACGCTTTTTTACCTTTCCCCCATCGAAGAGATACTAGAGGACAAGCCGGAGACGGCGTTCATCATTCTGCACAAAAACCCGATCGCCAAGCGCCTGCCCTTAAGCGCGCTTTTATATGATGATGTGCAAGAGTCACATTATGTATGGGCGGTTAACCTTGATCCCGAACATCCGGACCGTGGCCGCGTGGAAAAACATTCCTTCTCCCTTCATTCACAGGATGATGCGTTTTTTGATATCGGACAGGGCTTCCGGGTGACCGGACTGGTCATCACCCATCCTGACGACACGCTAGCCGAAGGGCAGACGGTGCGGGTACGGTTTGAAAAGCTGGATGCGCCGATCCGATCCGATAAAAGCAAAGCCCTCTATCAGGAAATGAATGACGGCAAGCACTGTGTGGCCCATGACGAAACATGCGCCCCGCCGCCGACAATGAGAGTCCCGCAATGCAGTAGTTGCGGAGCAATGCGAAGGCCGCCAAAACCGTCCGAAAATTAAAAAGCTCTCCCGAAGGAGAGCTTTTTTTGTGTGTGGGGAATACTTACCTCTATTACCGAAAAACGGTCCTCTATTACCTTATGTTGTTCGGTAGGCTGAATATGCATCCACTCTCACACTGAGTCAATAAAAAAGTTTCTAAAAATATGCTTTAAACTTTGTTTTTTTATAAGTTGTGTGGTTTAGATTTAAAAAATTCGTGTTTTTTCTGTTGTCTTAAGGTTTATCCGGTTAAAACAGACCCTTCAAACGGCGTGTCCCCGTAGCTCATCAGGATAGAGCACCAGTTTCCTAAACTGGGGGTAGCAGGTTCAAGTCCTGCCGGGGACGCCATTTCATCTAATTCCCCAAATCCCTGCGGACAGCTTCCAGCAAGCCTTTCGCCCCATCTTCCACCAGGTCGAGCACGTGTTCGAAACCCTGCATCCCCCCATAATACGGGTCAGGAACGCCCTGAATGTCCCAGCGGGGGGCAAAATCCATAAACAAATGCAGGCTGGCCTTGCTGTCTGGCTTCACATAACTTTCCAGCGCATCGTAATGTCCCTTATCCATTGCGACAATCCAGCTGAATTCATTGAAATCCGCGGCCGTCACCTTACGGGCCACTAGGCCGTTCATGTTCACCCCCCGTTTCCTCGCGGCCATGACGGCGCGCCGATCCGGCGGATTGCCTATATGATATCCATGCGTACCGGCAGAATCGCAGTCAATAACACCGTTCAGACCTTCAGATTCAACGTAATGACGAAAAACTGCCTCGGCTGTCGGGGAACGACATATGTTCCCGGTGCAGACAAACAAGACGCGAATCATAATGACCCCTTTACGGTTCTCTCTACTTTCATGGTTTCGCTTGACGCTTGGCCGTAGATGCTTACCATGCTTCCCTTATACAGAAGTGCTAATATTGCAAAAAACACTTTAGTACGAAACAATTTGACTGTAAAAAGCCTTACATGACAGAAGCACCTATAGGAGCAGATAATATCTCTGTTCGCCTGGCGGAAAACCAGGAAGATATCGAAGCCGCACAGAGATTGCGCTATAAAGTTTTTTATGAAGAACTGAACGCAACTCCAACAGAAGACATGGCAAAAGCCCGTCGGGATATCAATGAATTTGATAACGTAGCCGATATCCTGGTTGTGACTGACGATCGGCTTGGCGAAGGTACAGAAAATATTGTGGGTACTTATCGCCTGCTGCGCCAGGAAGTGGCGGAAAAGCACGGACATTTCTATACCAGCGATGAATTCGATATCTCTCCTCTGATTAACAGCGGTGCTTCGCTTCTGGAACTCGGGCGCTCGTGTGTGCTGGAACCTTACCGCACACGGCCTGTCCTGCAAAAAATGTGGGGCGGTATCGCGGATTACGTGGCCGAACATAATATCGGCCTGATGTTCGGCTGTGCCAGTTTTCCGGGAACGGATGTTAATGCCATCGCCGAACAGCTTTCCTATATGCGTCATTATCACCTGGCATCGGAAAATTTGTGCCCGCGCGCGCTGGACTCCGTTTATATCGACATGGACATCGTGCCCAAGGATTCCTATGACGCCAAGCGTGTGTTTGCATCTCTTCCCCCGCTGATCAAGGGCTACCTTCGCCTTGGCGCCTATATCGGTGACGGCGCCTATGTTGACGAACAATGGGACAGCATTGATGTCTGCATCGTCATGCCTACGCATCTTGTGACGGAAAAATATTTCAAGCATTACCAGCGTAAAACCGAAAAACAGATCATGATCGACGGGACGTTTGCGGAAAAGCATCCTTCGCGCATCCGGGAAGCCGGATCGTGACATCCGTTACCGCAGTTTTAAAGCTGGCCGGCGTTATGGGGCTAATCGTCTGGGTTATTCTTGTACAGACGCCGATCCTGTGGTTTACGCGCGGGCCGAAATCATATTTCTTCACGCGCCTGTACCACATCTGGTCCTGCAAAGTCATGGGGCTGGATTATGAAGTCATCGGCAAACCGGCCACCGGACAACAGACATTATATGTCTGTAATCACATGTCCTATCTCGATATTTCCATCATCGGCTGTATCATCCAGCAGGCGTCCTTTATCGCGAAAAAAGACGTCAGCACCATGCCGATCTACGGCTACCTGTCGAGGATGCAGCAAACGGCCTATATCAGCCGCGACCGTAAGGATGCTGCACGCGAGAAAAACGCGCTGGAAAATATGGTGGCGGAAGGAAAAAGCCTGATCCTGTTTCCGGAAGGAACATCGACAGATGGAAGTGAAGTTCTTCCCTTTAAATCAAGCTTGTTTGGTATTGTTTTAAAAGAACAGGTGAAGGGAAACATGCTGGTGCAACCACTGACCATCAGCTTGCTTGAAGCCGACGGTAAAAGTCCGGCTGACCAGGATGTGCGAGAGCTGTACGCCTGGAGCCGCGACATGACCATCGAACTGACCGCGCATATATGGCGCCTGTGCAAAGCGGACGGCGCGAAGCTGCGGGTTGAATTCCACGCCCCTCTCAACCCTGCCGACTTCAAGGACCGCAAGGAACTGGCAAAAGCCGCGCAAGAAAAAACCGCGGCGGCTCTCTGGCTGCCGGAAAAACAATCTGCGGGCGGGGTTGATTCCAACTCCAAAGCCGCTTAGAACCTTAATCATAAATCTTATTGAACGGAGTACGACATGGAATTCACCCAAGACGAAATCGCCCGCCTTATCAGGTATTTGCGTGAAAAATTCAAAAATGAAGACTTATCCATCAAACTCCGTGAAAAAGCACCTGAATCTGCCGAAGTTCTGCTGAACGGCGAATTTCTTGGCGTTATCTACAAGGATACAGACGAAGGCGAAACTTCCTACGATTTCAACATGGCCATCCTGGATTTCGACCTGCCTGCCGCTGCTTAAAGAGTTTTTGGCGTTAAGCCCCTAAATTTGCTACACTTTTAAGATGAGACGAACGTCCGCATACAGCCTGTTTCTGGCCTGTGCGCTTTACGGCCTGCCTGCCTATAGCGCTGAAATGCTACGTTTTAAGCCCGGTTACCTTCCCAAAACCATTGCCGTCACCATGCAGGAACAAATGCTGGAGGATGCATGGGAAGTTTCAAACGTGGACTTGAACGACGACGGGCCGGAAGAATCTATCCTGAAAACCAAGCGGGAATACTGTCATGGCGATGATGGCTGCCTGTATGTTATTGCCGCAAGAAAACAGGACGAATGGATAAAACTGGGCACGTTCAAAGCGTTTAATATTTTGGTATCGGACAGACGAACCTACGGTATCCGCGATTTAATCGTGTATAGTGTACCGAACAACGATTTCGAATCTGTCCATTACGTTTGGAATCCGAAAGCATATCAGTATGAACAAGAATAAGTTCGGACAGCTTTTATTTACACTTTGCCTGTGCATTGCCGGTGCGGGCGTGTTTGACCGCGCCTATGCCGGGGCTGCAGGAACCTCAGGGATGGGAATTGTTCCCGGATGTGATGCGGATATCTATGTTGCGCACGCCAACCGCGGCCTGTTGGAAGGACGCAGGGAAATCGTGGCCAACCAGACCTTCATTCGTAAGCCTGACAGTGTGCTGGAATATACGTGTTTTGTTGAAATGCTCGACCCGATCGTCGGCGATGCCATCGCACCGATTTTTAGTGAAAGCGATGCCTGGGTGGGCAAGGAAGTGCCGCTTCTGGCCAATGCCCCCGGAACTGCCATGATTGATTACGAGATGGGGCCAGAATCCATGAACGAGGCGCTGGCTGCTACTGTTATTCTACATGCTGCAGAGTATATCGGTACCAACTTCGGTCATACCTATCTTGGCGGGTTAGCTGACGTTGGTGTCGGAGAAGCTGGCGTCCCATGCAACGTTATGGCACCTGTCTGGCACGAAGCAAAAAGTTTTGATTTCGATCGAGAAGGTCTTTTCCTGAGCTTTGAGGACTTGATTTTTTTCGATACAAGGCTGTTACCCGTACCAACCGACGATACGGGTATTACGCAGGGGATTATCGACGTCGCCTTCAGCCCGGGTACAGCAGAAGGCGGAATGTCGATTCCACCAACCTATAATATTGATTACCTGCTGGCTGCTTCGCCTTGTGAACCAACGGTTTACACGGGTGTAACCACGCATATCATTATCGCTCCCGACAGGGTCGGTGAACTAGAAACCTTTGAGGACGGTGTGTGTATCGCGCCGGGCTGTTACTATACTCTGGGCGGAGACTATGGCGCGGCTGCGGGAGAATGTGTGAGATAACGCGTTTGCTATTTGCTTATAGAGCCGTTTTTGGCATAGAATGGTAAAGGATTGAAAGAAATGGATTTATCGAAGAACACAGCATTTCTAAAGACTTATTCGCTGATAGCTATCGGCGTGGCGCTCTTTATGCTGTTTGTTTTTCCTACACAAAACAACGTTTGTGCCGGACCGGCATCAGCACCCAGCAGTTGCGACCCTGTCTATATGGAATCTCTCGAATCACGCGCCTGGCTGGAAGGTGAGCGCGAAATCATCCAGAACCAGAATTATATCGTGAAACCGGACAGCGTGCTGGAATACACCTGTTGGGATCGGGCGCTTATTGATGTAACGGCCGGCCCTATCGCCGCTATCTTTTCGGATGAATGGCGCGGCGTTACAGCACCGCCGCCAATGCTCGCCCAGCTTGAGGCCAGCGTACTACCCCATGCTATCGGTTATCTGGGTGCTAATTTCCTGCATGAATTTGGCGGGGGCACGTGGGTAGGCTCCGGCGGCGCTGCTCCTTTCTCGGCCAGCGGCAACCCGTGTACAGTCATGCGTGATACCTGGTTCCTGGCCAAAAGCGAAAACTTCATCCCAGACCCAGCTATTGACGGTTTTTACACTTTCTTTGAATATATAGGAATGCCTGATCCCCGGATTTACCCTACGCCTTCTCCCGGACCCGGTGCAGAAGCGTGGATAGAAAACATGCTGATAGGATATAACATTGAATCCCTGCTTGGCCGGCCACCGAACGATTTCCCGGACGGTTACCCATTCCGCGACCCGCTGGAAATCGATTTTATCGAACTGATCCGTCCACGGCTGATTCCGGGAGTATGTACGCCGCCTGTTCCGACTGGCGTAACTGTCTTCACTTCCGCCCCTGCGGGTGAAGAAGGATATCCTGACGGTATCTGTACCAACCCGGGTTGTACTTACGTCGGTGAAGCCTGTATTTAATGCTTGGGTGAACTTCCCAGCACGCGGAAAATTTCATTCATAAAGGCCTGATTGTCCTGACGCAGTTTTGCGAATTTCAGGATCGTCTCATATGTTTTGCGGCGGTCGATTAATTCGTATTCTTCACCGGCATGTTCGGCGACCTGCGTCGGCTGAATAGCGGCGTCGGCCAACTGGCTTTCACGGATAACATCGCGGAACCGTGCAAGGATTTCCGGGTCGATGGTTTTACGGGTTTCGCGCATTTGTTCCAGCACTTTTTCTTCCAATGCCTTGCGCTTGTCCGTTTTCATCACAGATTTCTTCCTGCCACCACTGAATGTTCTTCGCTTCATGTCCTTGATTTTCCTTTGATTATGGGCATCCAGCCTGTATAAACTGCAAGAATAAGGCCGAATTCCCTAATATAGCGTTAGTATAGATGCCAACACCGATCCTGGGTTTTTATAGTTCTGTTGCTTCCCTTTCCGCTCCTGCGTTGAAAATCCTTTTAAATCAGCGCCTTAAGGCAGGGAAAGAAGACGAGCGGCGCTTGGCGGAGCGCATGGGAATCCCGTCAAAAAAACGTCCTTCCGGGCGGGTTTTCTGGCTGCATGCCGCCAGCGTGGGGGAGGCACAATCGGCCCTTATCCTGATTAACGCGCTTCTGGCGGCAAATTCTGACATCCATATCGTTGTGACATCGGGAACGCTGACATCCGCCAATTTGATGGAAAGCCGCCTGCCGGATCGCGCGTTCCACCAGTTTTATCCTCTCGACCATCCCAAATGGTGCGAAAGCTTCCTGAACCACTGGCAGCCCGATGCCGTGCTCTGGATGGAATCAGAGCTATGGCCGAATATGCTGGGAGCAGTGAAGGCACGGAGAATCCCCGCCGTACTGGTCAATGCGCGTTTATCGCAGCGCTCTTTTACCCGCTGGTCTATGGCAAAGGGAACCGTCCGCGACCTGCTGTCCGCTTTTACGCTTATCCTTGCCCAGACGCCGGACGATAAAACACGCTTTGAAACGCTCGGCCATTCGCATGTCGTAATGAGCGACAATATCAAGTACAGCGCAAGCCCCCTGCCCTATAATGAATCCGCGCTATCCGCGCTTCAGGCGATGACAGGTTCACGCCCGTGCTGGGTTTATGCCAGCACGCATGACGGGGAAGAAGCGCTGACCTGCGATACCCATAAAAAACTGAAAGAAACATTTCCGGACGCTTTAAGCATTATCGTGCCGCGCCACCCGGAACGCCGCGATGCCATTGCCGATACTGTTCGGGCGCATGGCCTGTCCTTCGCTTTACGTTCACAATCCGAAAGCATCGACGAAGCCACCGACATCTACATTGCCGATACGCTAGGGGAACTGGGACTGTTCTATAAACTCTGTCCGGCTGCCGTCATCGGACGGTCGTTCAGCAACGACGGCGGCGGCGGGCATAATCCTATCGAAGCCGCGCAATTCGGCTGCGCTGTCCTGTCCGGCCCGAACATCCAGTATCAAACCGACCTGTTCACCAGCATGGAAAACGAGAACGCCGTCACTATCCTGCAGGACAAGTCCGACCTTGCGCCCGCCCTGCTCTCTTTATACGAAAACCCGGAACAGCTTATCGCCATGCAGGACAACGCGAAGCGCTTTGCCAACGATAAAGCGCATGTTATTGATACTGTTCTGCACTTTTTGCAATCACCTTTCGGGTTAACGGCATGATTTTGAAAGCGCCTAAATTCTGGTCTTCCAAGAACGCGGTTTCTACTGCGCTGATGCCGCTATCCGCACTGTACCTGATTGCCCATAAAGCGCACCAGAAAAGCCAGAACCCCTATAAGGCCGCCTGCCCTGTTATCTGTGTGGGCAACGCGGTTGTCGGCGGGTCGGGCAAAACGCCGACGGTGCTGGCGCTGGTCGATATGGTGCGCGACCTCGGCCTTGCAAAAAACCCTTATATCCTGACGCGCGGCTATGGCGGCTCGCTCGAAGGGCCGGTGCAGGTCGATGCGCAAATCCATTCCTCACGCGCCGTGGGGGATGAAGCCATGATGCTGGCGAAAAAAGCGCCGGTGATAAAAAGCGCGGACCGCGCGGCGGGGGCGAAGCTGGCGACCGACAGCGGAGCGGACCTCATTATCATGGATGACGGTTTGCAAAATCCCGGCCTCTATAAAGATATCAAAGTCCTGGTGGTGGATGCCATGTCCGGGTTCGGCAATGAACGGCTTCTGCCTGCCGGACCACTACGCAGCCCCCTGAACCACACGCTGGAAAATGCCGACCTCATCCTTACCATCGGCAAGCGCAGCGATAATGTCAGCCTGTTTTCCCTTGATGAAGAAGTGCCGACCTTGTGGGCGTATCTTGATACGGATGAAGAGATTGATACCAGCAAGAAATACGTCGCCTTTGCCGGTATCGGCCATCCGGAAAAATTCAAACGCACGCTGGAACGTCACGGGGTGGAAATTGCCGGTTGGTACGACTTCCCCGACCATTACGCCTTTTCGTCCGGCGATATCGAAAAACTGAAACGTGAAGCGGACAAGAAAGGTGCGCAGCTTATTACAACGTCCAAAGACTTTATGCGTATCCCGTCGGCCTATAAAAAATATGTGCACCCCTTACCCGTGTCGCTGGCGTTTGAAGAACGTGAAGAGCTGGAAGTTTTCTTAAAACAGCGGCTGGAGCGCGGCTGATGAAAAACGCCCGTTACCTGCTGGAAGCCATTACGCTGCAAATCGCATTCCTGCTCTTCCGCTGCCTGCCGCCGATGTGGGCGTCATCGCTTGGTGGTTTTCTTGGACGCACTATCGGGCCGCGGCTGGCAGCCACGCGCAAGGCGCGCCGTCATTTTCAACTGGCTCTACCCGATATGACGGAACAGACCGAAGACGTCATGGCCGATATGTGGGACAATCTGGGGCGTACCTTCGCCGAATATCCGCACCTGAAGACATTGGCGAAGGAAGAATACACGCAGATTGTTGGCACTGAACATCTTCAGCATTTACAAAGCGGCGGCTGCGCGATTATTTTCGGCGCGCATTTTGGCAACTGGGAAGTGGCCGGACCGGCGTACCGTGAACAATACGGCGTTGCCATTCATCCGGTTTTTCGCCAGCCGAACAATCCGAAAGCGGCGGAGCTACTGGATGCCTGCCGCAAAACACATAGCGATATCGAAACCATTCCAAAATCGCGTTCCGGTGCGCGTCAGCTTCTGGAAACGCTGAAGGGAAACAAGACTGTCGGTATCCTGATTGACCAGAAATATAACGAAGGGATTCCCGTACCGTTTTTCGGACACAATGCCATGACCTCCCCCGCCTTTGTACAACTGGCGCAGAAACTGGATATCCCGCTTGTGCCCGTGCGCATCGACCGAACGAAAGAATCCGCTTGTTTTACCGTTACCCTGTCACCGCCTCTCAATGTCAAAGGGCGCGAGGTTGAAGACGTTATCAGGGAAGCGCACACGATACTGGAGACAAATATACGCGAACGCCCCGGTCACTGGCTGTGGCTGCACCGGCGGTGGATGGAGGAATAACATTACTTCACGTCATTGCGAGCACAGCGAAGCAATCCATGTAATGTCTGGATTGCCGCGTCGGCCTAACGGCCTCCTCGCAATGACGATTTGTGTTTATCCACTTCCATTCGTGGTTTAAAAAAGCATGATGAATGATTACGACTACGATTATTTTGTGATTGGCGCCGGTTCCGGCGGTGTGCGCTCCGCGCGGATTGCGGCCAGCCACGGCGCGAAGGTCGGTATTGCCGAAGGCTCCGATCTTGGCGGCACATGCGTCAACCTTGGCTGCGTGCCTAAAAAGCTGTTTGCCTACGGCTCCGATTTCGGTCCCGCCTTTGATGATGCGAAGGGCTTTGGATGGAATGTGCAGGGCGTGTCCTTTGACTGGCCGACATTGCGCGATAACAAGACAAAGGAGATTTCCCGCCTGAACGGCATCTACAACAATCTTTTGAAAAATGCAGGTGTTGAACTGCTGAACGGCTATGCAACCTTTCGCGATGAACATACGCTGGAAATCGGCGATGAAGTGATTACGGCGGAAAAAATCCTGATTGCGAGCGGGGCAAAGCCGCGCCCGCCAACCTTCCCCGGTGCGGAACATGTGATTGTCTCCGACCATGCGTTTTACCTTGATAAGCTGCCCAAACGTATCCTGATACAGGGCGGCGGGTATATCTCCGTTGAATTTGCGCATATCTTTCACGGGCTGGGCGTGCATGTCGATTTGATTTACCGCGATACGATTTTCCTGCGCGGGTTTGATTCCGATTTGCGTGATTTCCTCGCCGCTGAAATGAACAAGCAGGGATGCGTCACCCATTTTAACTGCGATATCGACAGCGTTGAGAAAAACAGTGACGGTACATTCCTTGTGACCTGCAAGGACGGCAACCAGATTGAAACCGACCTCGTCTTTTCCGCCATCGGGCGTATTCCCAACACGGACGGGCTGGGCGCGGAAGATATCGGGCTGGAACTGAATGATAACGGCACGATTGCGGTGAATGAGAATTACCAGACCAATATCCCGCATATCTACGCCGTTGGTGACGTCACGCAGACACCGAACCTCACCCCCGTTGCGATTGCCGAAGGGCACGCGCTGGCCGATAACCTGTTTGGCGGGATGGCGCGCAGCGTGAACTACGACAATATTGCCACGGCGATTTTCTGCCAGCCGCCCATCGGCACTATCGGCCTCAGTGAAGATGACGCCCGCGCCAAAGGGCATAATGTCGATATCTATAAAACATCGTTCAAACCGATGAAGCATACACTTTCGGGGCGCGATGAAAAAACGCTGATGAAGCTTGTGGTCGATAAGGACACGGACAAAGTGCTGGGTGTGCATATGTGCGGGGCTGACGCGCCGGAAATCATCCAGCCTATGGCCATCGCCTTAAACTGCGGGGCGACCAAGGCCGATTTCGATGCGACCATGCCCGTTCACCCGACGGCATCGGAAGAGTTCGTCACGATGAGAGAAGTCTTTTCGACCGATTAAGCAGGTTTGCTTTCGTTATCCCAACTGCGCCTTAAAGTATTTTGCGATACTCTTCTGTCTCGTTGCATACAGATGTTTTCCGGCAGGAAGTACGACCATAACATTCGCAGTTGTGTTCAGGAAGTCGAGTATTGCACTCGGCTTTGCTATATCGGGCTTATTTAATTCTCGGGCCAAAAGCCGGGATTCAAGTTCGGTTTGCTGCGGGGATAGGCCGGCAGATGTCGCAATATCTGCTGTTAAAACGACCATAGCCTTGACTATCTTCATAAATGCTTCATCCCGCGCTGGACCGACCGAATATTTCTCTCTGTTTTTATAAATGTCAGCTGCCCTTGCTGTTGGCGCTGTCGGTTTTCCCAAAGGCGTTGCATCGGTTGCCATGACAATTTCACCTATACCATCCTCGACTTCTTTGCCCCAAAACCCTTCCCTGGAAAAATGTTTTCTGACCAACATCATGCTACGTTTTTCCATACGTCCGGGAATATGAGTTCCATCTACAATATTGGTTTCCCCATTATGGCCCAAATCATGGATACAGGCGGCCGTCAGGATTTCCGTTATGTCATCCTTGTTCAGCTTTTGATGGTTCGGTGATATCTCGTTGTGTGTATTGATAATACGGATGGCCTGCAAAACCACTTTTCTGTAATGCGGGTTACCGTGGAACGGTAAATTGTTTGGGATCTCCCCCATTTTTGTAGCCAGCAGTAAAGCCTCCACCTGCGGCGCGCTCTCATCAAGCTGGTAGCGTTTGATTGCGTTTTTCACAATAGCGTAAAGATTCGGCGGGCCCATCCGATCCTTACGGCATCTCTCAAAAAATATCGTAGCATTCGGTGCAAAGTTGGCTGATGAACCAAAAAATAGATGTCCGTATTCCATATCACGGACAATAGGATTGTCCCTGCGCTTACGGTCCTCAATCGAATATGTTGCAGTATTCATTAGTTTTGACGTTATGTCTAACACCTTATGAATTGGATCTGCTGCGATCCTCTTGAAATCCGGCTTTATCATGCCACTTTATCCCTTTATTGCATAAGAATGGACAAAAGCACGATATTTTCATTATGTCAATTAATATCGTGTTGCACTTCCCCCTGAAACCCCTTAAAAACCTAGGCCATGACAGACGCACAGAAAAAACCCGTAAATGACGACTGGTATGTAAACAGCTGGCGCGATAAACCCGCGAAACAGCTGCCAACTTACCCAGATCAGGAAAAACTCAAGAAGGTAGAGGAAATCCTTTCCGGCCTGCCGCCGCTTGTATTTGCAGGGGAAGCCCGCAAGTTAAAGAACAAGCTGGCCGATGTGGCTGCGGGCAAGGCTTTCGTTCTACAGGGCGGCGACTGCGCGGAAAGCTTTGCGGAGTTTAATGCCGTAAAAATCCGCGATACCTTCCGTGTTTTGCTGCAAATGGCTGTCGTGCTGACCTTTGCAGGCGGCCTTCCTGTGGTCAAAATGGGCCGTATGGCGGGTCAATTCGCCAAGCCACGTTCCAGTGACGATGAAACGCAAGGGGATATAACCCTGCCGTCTTATCGCGGGGACATCATCAACAAGCTGGAATTTACGCCCGAAGGACGTATCCCCGATCCGGAGCGCATGATCCGCGCTTACAACCAGTCCGCATCGACGCTGAACCTGCTGCGTGCGTTTGCGCAAGGCGGTTATGCCGATTTGCATCAGGTGCACCGCTGGAACCTCGATTTCGTCAAGGACAGCCCGCTGTCCAAACGCTACGAAGCCATGGGCAAACAAATCCAGGATGCCCTGTCGTTCATGGAAGCCTGCGGCATCAACAGCCAGACCGTTCCGGCCATGCGTGAAACCGATTTCTATACCTGTCACGAAGCGTTGTTGCTGCCGTATGAACAGGCGCTGACCCGCGTCGATTCAACGACTGATACATGGTATGACTGTTCCGCCCACTTCCTGTGGGTTGGCGCTCGCACGCATCAGGGAGACGGAGCACAGATTGAATTTGTCCGCGGTATTAAAAACCCGCTGGGCTTAAAAGTCGGTCCGCATATGACCGGTGATGAGCTGATTAACCTGATCGACACGCTGAACCCGGACAACGAACCGGGGCGTCTGACACTGATCGCGCGGATGGGGGCCGGCAAGGTGATGGACCACCTCCCTGCCCTGCTGCGCCGTGTGAAGGAAGAAGGGCGTGTCGTCGCATGGGTCTGTGATCCGATGCACGGCAATGTCGAAACATCCGAAACCGGGTTCAAGACCCGCCGCTTTGACAATATCCTTAGCGAAGTGAAGGAATTCTTCGCCGCGCATAAACAGGAAGGCACGCATCCGGGCGGTGTTCACTTTGAACTGACCGGACAGGACGTGACCGAATGTGTCGGCGGCGCCGATGACATTACGGCCGAGGATCTGTCCTCCCGCTATCACACGCACTGCGACCCGCGCCTGAACGCGAACCAGGCGCTGGAGCTTGCGTTCCTGATTGCGGATGAGCTGCATACAATTAAAAATGGCTAACCTTACCTATACTCTGGCGCAGTTAAATCCCACTGTCGGTGATGTCTCCGGCAATGCGAAGAAGCTGGAAGCTGTGTGGGCCAAGGCCAAAACCGATCTTGTTATCTTTCCGGAACTGTTCCTGTGCGGGTATCCGCCCGAAGACCTTGTGCTCAAGCCGCTGTTCCTGAACACCATCAAACATTGTGTTGACCGGCTGGTTGAAAAAAGCCGTGACTGGGATGCGGCGGCGCTGCTGTCCGTTCCGTGGGTTGAAAACCATAAAACCTACAGCGCGCTTATGCTGGTACATAAGGGCAAAATCCTTCATTCACAGTATAAAGTGCTGCTGCCCAATTACGGGGTGTTTGACGAAGAACGCATTTTCGAACCCGGTCCGATGCCGAATGTCATTAAATTCAACGGTACGACACTGGGATTGATGATTTGTGAAGATTTGTGGTATCCGCATGTCGCCGCGAAGCTGGCCGATGACGGCGCGGACATCCTGATTGCCGTGAACGGCAGCCCGTTCAGCATCGACAACATTGAAAACCGCATGAGCAATGCCACCGCGCGGGTCATGGAAACCGAACTGCCGCTCATCTATGTGAACCAGGTCGGCGGGCAGGACGAACTGGTCTTTGACGGGGCATCCTTTGCGCTCAATGCGAAAGGTCAGCTCGTGCATCAAAGCCCAGCCTTTGAAGAAGCGGTCAGCATTTACCCTGACGAACAATCGATTGCAAGCGAACCGTCATCCGCTGAAATGCTCTACAACGCCGTGACACTGGGGCTGAAAGATTATGTGCGCAAGAACGGGTTTCCCGGCGTTGTGCTGGGCCTGTCGGGCGGAATTGACAGTGCGCTTGTCGCCGCGATTGCCGTGGATGCGCTGGGGCCAGATAAAGTGCACTGCGTGATGATGCCGTCTGCTTTCACGTCCGATGAATCCCTTGAGGACGCCAGGGCCTGCGCAGATAATTTAGGGGTGCGTTACGATATAATCCCTATCGCGCCTATGGTCGAAGCGTTTGAGCAGGAAGTGCCGGACCTTACGGGCGTCGCGCATGAAAATATCCAATCGCGTATTCGCGGCAATATCGTGATGGCGCTATCGAACAGTTCCGGTGACATGGTTGTGTCCACGGGTAACAAGTCCGAAATGGCGGTCGGCTATGCCACGCTGTACGGGGACATGAATGGCGGGTTCAATCCGCTAAAGGATTTATACAAGACGCAAGTTTATGCTCTCGCCTCATGGCGCAACAGCCAAAGCCCTGTCATTCCCGGCAACATCATCACCAAGGCCCCGACTGCTGAACTGCGCGAAGACCAGAAAGACCTGGACTCCCTGCCCGCTTATGAGGTGCTCGATGACATCCTGATCGGGCTGATTGAAGAAGAAGCGGACGTCAAGGCTCTGGAAAAACGCGGACATGAACGCGGCCTTATCTTAAAAGTCTGGGGAATGCTCGACCGCGCCGAATATAAACGCCGGCAAGCCTGCCCGGGTGTCAAAGTCACGGCGAAGTCCTTTGGCCGCGACCGCCGCTACCCGATTACGAACGCTTTCTTCCAGAATATTGAAAAAGCCTGAAAAACAGGCTATTAAACCGATCTACTCATATTGTCGTTTGATTTTTCTTTTTCAGCAGGCGCAAGCGACGACGAGTACAAATAGTTACTTTAGGAGCGCGGCAACGCCCTGAAAAAGGAAAAGGAAACGACATTTATGACTATTCGCACCCGTTTTGCCCCCTCTCCCACCGGCATGCTGCATGTCGGCAATGCCCGCACTGCGCTCATCGTCTGGCTGTTCGCGCGCGCGAATAAAGGCCATTTCCTGTTGCGGATTGACGATACCGACCAGGAGCGCTCCAAGCTGGAATACGAAGACGCGATCAAGGATTCCCTTATCTGGATGGGGCTGGAATGGGATGAAACGACGAACCAGAAAGACCGCTGGGACCGCTATGACGTCCAGATTGAAAAGCTGAAGGCGGACGGCCGCCTGTACCCGGCTTACGAAACACCGGAAGAACTGGCGCTGAAACGCAAAACACAGCTCAACCGCGGCAAGCCGCCGATTTATGAC
Source organism: Alphaproteobacteria bacterium (assembly GCA_030426925.1). GTDB lineage: Bacteria > Pseudomonadota > Alphaproteobacteria > Micavibrionales > Micavibrionaceae > JAUHXT01. The sequence goes on from JAUHXT010000020.1 coordinate 25,893, forward strand.
CGCGCCGCGCTGTCCCTGACGGACGAGCAAATAGCCAAGTATGAAGCCGAGGGGCGCAAACCCCACTGGCGTTTCAAGCTAGAACACAAGCCCATCGAATGGATCGACCTGATCCGCGGGCCGGTATCGTTCAAGGGCGAGGATTTGTCCGACCCCGTGCTGATCCGTGAAGACGGCCGCCCGCTGTACCACCTTTGCTCCGTCATTGATGACGTGGATTACAACATTACCCACATTGTGCGCGGGGAAGACCATGTGTCCAACTCTGCCGCCCACGTGCAGATGTTTGAAGCGCTGGGCGCGACACCGCCAACCATGGCGCACCTGCCGCTGATTTCCGATGCGGAAGGCGGCAAGCTGTCCAAGCGTCTTGGTTCCTTAAGCGTGTCCTCCGTCAAGAACGAGGAAAAGCTGGAACCGATGGCGCTGGTTTCCCTGATGGCGCGCCTTGGCACGTCTGATCCCATTGAACCGTTTACCGAGATTCAGCCGCTGATCGACACGTTTGATTTCGCCAAATTCGGGCGCGGCACACCGAAATTCGATCTTGAAGAACTGTTCCGCCTCAATTCAAAAATCCTGCACGCAACGCCGTTTGAAAAGGTGAATGTGCGCCTTGCCAATATGGGCCTGCAGGATCTGGATGAAGGTTTTTGGAATGCGGTGCGCCCGAACCTTGAACGGCTTGAGGATATCGCCGAATGGTGGCGCGTGGCCAACGGACCTGTTGAATCCGTGATCGACGATGCCGACTTCGCCGATCACATCGAGACGCTGTCGGATCCGTCCCTCTGCATCGGACTTACCCAGTTCGAGGAGAACGGTCTCCCCTGGCGGATCGTGACGATCCGCAATCTTGGCCGCGACGGGCCGCGGAATTGCTGCCGCCCGAACCATGGAATGAACAGACTTTCAGCGAATGGACCGGCAAAATCAAAACCGAAACCGGGCGCAAGGGCAAAGATTTGTTCATGCCCATCCGCAAGGCGCTCACCGGTATGGAACACGGGCCGGAACTGCCCGCCCTGCTCCCCCTTATCGGCCCCGCCGAGACCAAGGCCCGACTGACCAAGAAGGCTGCTTAAACAAACCTTTCCCTATTCTCGTCATCCCGGACGCTATATTGAGCTTGACCCAAGCGGGCCTAGTGAAATTTGCGATCCGGGATCCATACGATACGAACAGATTCTTACAATGGGTCCCCGCCTGCGCGGGGATGACGGGAAAAGAATATCGGCCTGACAGAAACCAAGGCAGGGTTAACGAAAGCGGCTTAGGCGCACTCTGCACTCTTGTATTTCCACAAAAATTAGGATACAATTCCTATTGTGACTTATGGTCAAAAACAGAAGACGGCCGGTCGGGGTGCAAAACAAAACGAACTGATAGAAAATCCTTTTATTTCAATGGCCGGGATTGAAAAACGCGCCTTTTTTGCAACGAACTGAAAGAAACGGCGCTTTGCATTGTAAAACAAAGTCTTATACAACATTTCCATGACAAACCCCGCGATCATCCTCGTTGCCCCGCAGATGGGCGAAAATATCGGCGCTTCGGCCCGCGCCATGCTGAATTTCGGCTTGTCCGATTTATCCATCGTCAATCCGCGGGACGGCTGGCCGAATGAACGGGCGGATGCGATGTCATCCGGCGCGCTCGACAAAATGCCGCCGGTGCAGGTGTTTGCGGATACCCCCGCCGCCATAGCCCCCTATCACCATATCTACGCCACCACCGCCCGCCCCCGCGATATGGTGAAACCCGTCCTCACGGCTGCGGAAGCGGCGGCGGACATACGCAGGCGGCAGGCGGAGGGACAGAAAACCGCGATCCTGTTTGGCGGGGAACGTGCGGGGCTATCGAACGATGATGTGGCGCTGGCGCAGACGATTATAACCGTTCCCACCAATCCTGACTTTTCGTCGATTAACCTGGGTCAGGGCGTTATGCTGGTTGCCTATGAATGGTTTCAGGCCGGGGACGTTACGGCGGCGCAGGCAAAGGATCTTCCCGCCACGCAGGAAGAATTAAATGAATTTATTGCGCGGCTGGAAGCGGAGCTGGATAGTGGCGGGTTTTTCCGTTCGGCCGATATGAAGCCCACCACGTTACGCAATATCCGGTCCATGCTGTCCCGCTCCGACCTGACGGAGCAGGAGGTCAAGACATGGCACGGCATTGTCTCTGCGCTGATAGGAAAGAGAAAACACGCATGATAGGATATCGGGGATGAGCAAAAGCACATACAAACCACTGCGCGACCCCAGCCTGATCGGGATTATCCTTAGCAACCTTGTATCCATTTATCTGGCCTATGCCAATGACTGGGATTTGGGAAATATCCTTTGGGTTTTT
>JAUHXT010000021.1 GCA_030426925.1 Alphaproteobacteria bacterium
GTATTGTGTATCTTGGCAACTACACGGGTTTTGGCAACGGCTCTGTTCAGACGATTGATGAAATTCTGGCCTTCCGCCGTGTGATCCTCGCGCATCCCGGTGTGATCCCGAACGATATTGTTTACTTGCGCGGTCAGCAGGAAGATTTATGGGCACGGCTGATGCAACTGCCGTTCTGCCCCAACCCTGTCGACATGCTGTTGTGGATGCTGGCCAGCGGTATGTCCAGTACCTTCCAGTCCTACGGTATCTGTTCGCATGACGGCATTATCGCGGCACGTGAAGGCATCATGTCCCTCACCCGCTGGCTTCAGAAAGTGCGGGAAGCGGTGCGCAAGCATCCCGGACACGATATCTTCAACACGCAGTTCAAACGCGCAGCGTTTACACAGGATGATTGCCGTTTTCCGTTGCTGTTTGTGAATGCGGGCGTTGATCCGTCCCGGCATTTGTCAGAACAGGAAGACGCACTGTGGTGGGGCGGTGAATCATTTTCAGATATGACCGATCCTTATGATCCGTTTGAGAAAGTTGTGCGTGGGTATGACCCCAATCACAGCGGTGTTATGCTAAATTGCGTCACCGCCTCTATTGACGGGGGCTGCGGTTTCGGCGGCTCTCTGGTCTGTGCGGGAATCGCTCAGAACGGCGATTTCTTCGAATTTTTGGAAGCCTAAGTCCAAAACGCCAAAAAAAGAACAAAGTTTATCCTATTTAATGAACCAAATGACTGTAACTTTCGTATGTATTAATGCGAACCTAATTTATAGGAGCAGACACATGGCACACATAGACGATCCGCACACACAAAAAGCTAACCTTGATTATATCCGTAGCGCAATGAACCAGCCGTTACTGGAAAAAGAGCACGAACTGGCGCTCGCCAGACGCTGGCGCGATAAAGGTGACGAAAAAGCCTTGCACGAACTCGTGAACGCTTACGGGCGGCTTGTGGTGTCCATGGCAACACGTTTTAAAAATTACGGCCTTCCGATCGGCGACCTGATCCAGGAAGGGAATATCGGCCTGATGCAGGCCGCCAACAAGTTCGAGCCGGAACGCGACTTACGCTTTTCAACATACGCATCGTGGTGGATCCGTTCCCAGATGCAGGACTATATCCTGCGTAACTGGTCGATTGTCCGTACCGGAACGACCGCCGCGCAGAAATCACTGTTCTTTAACCTGCGCCGCCTGCGTTCAAAGATTGAGGGCGACAAGGAAAAGCCGCTCGGTCACGAAGGGCGTGAGACGATTGCGGATGAACTGGGCGTCAAGCTGAAGGACGTTGAGGACATGGAAGCCCGCATGAGCGGTAACGACCAGTCCTTAAACGCGCAAATCGGTGAGGACGGCGATGATGAGTGGCAGTCCATGCTGGCCGACGACCGGCCGAACCCCGAAGAAATCGTTGTCGGCATGAAGGACGCGCAGACGCGTTCACAATGGCTGCAACAGGCCCTTGGCACACTCAGTGACCGTGAACAGAAAATTATCCGTGAGCGTCACCTGCAACACGAAACAGTCACGCTGGAAGAGCTTGGCAAGACCCTCGGCGTTTCCAAGGAGCGTGTGCGCCAGCTGGAACAACGCGCGATGGAAAAACTGAAAACAAATATCGTGAAAAATGTTTCAGATACGCAGGAACTGTTCATAGAGAAATAGCGTTAGTACAGAATATCAGCTTGCCGGATAGTGGGCTGATAAGACAGGAGCCGGACTTAAACCCCCTCAAGTCCGGCTCCTTTTTATTTGTATCAATCAAATACGTCCTGAATATATTCGCCTGCGTTTTCTACATCTTCGCCAACGCCCTGAAAGGTGTTTGCACATCCTCCCACGGCCAGCAGGGCAAGACACGCCAATATCGCTTTCTTCATTCAATGCTCCCTATCGCACAATGATTTTATACTTCTGTCCTGTTACCAGAGTATCATTTGGACGCAATCCGTTCAAAACCCGGAAACGTTCTTCCTTATAATTATCAAACGGCATTTGCGCGGCCAGTGAGGCTACGGACTGCCCCGCCCCCGCTGTGACAATAGAAATCCGGTCCGGTTTGATGGAGCTTTTCTCAGACGCTGTCATCTTGCGGAAGCTGTAAGTGGATTTCTTCAGGGCATCTACGGATGCAGAATCCAGCCCGTTCGGCATCGCGACCTGAAAACGGAAGAACTGCCCCGGCTGCCATTCGATAGCCATCATCTGCACGGTTACTGCCTTGCCGTTCACCGTACCGGGGAAAGAGCCGCTGGCGGCGCGCATACCGTTCACGGTCGTCGTCTGCGCGTTTTGCACGGCTTCGCCCTTCATCCATGTCTGCGTGAGGTACGTCAGTGGGTCTGCCTTGCTCGCATCGCCTGCGGCGTCAAACAGGATGACAGCGCCTGTGCCTTTATGCACACCGGCAACCTGGCTCGGCTGGTTCTGGATTATGAAACCGTTCGGGAAGCTGAACGTAAAGCCCATTTCCGGATGCCAGAATGTCTGGCCACGGACGAGGCCTTGCGCGGCGCTATCGCCGTAAATCATGCCGTTGATGGCGTTCAGATACGCATCACGGTTCAGCATCTTTGTATTGCTTGCGTATTTTGCTGCTTCGGCGGAGGCTTCCCCTACCCTGTTTTCGGTTTGCGGGTGGGTGGAAAACCAGTCGGCGCGCGGCGCGCTGGACCCTGCGACCTTCGCTTCCAGATTGCTGGACGCGGCCATGGAATTCAGGAAGGACGCCATTGCGAAGTTATCGTATCCGGCGCGGTTGATATAACGCACACCCAGTTCGTCCGCCTGATGTTCCTGTCCGCGTGAATAGGACTTGATATACAGCTCGGACCCAAGCCCTGCTGCATTGGCGACCTGCGCCGAATCTGTCGCCGCGGCCAGCACCACTGCGCCTAGCTGCGCCAAAAAGCCCTGCGATACCCGTTCGGCGGAGTGGCGTGCGGTGACGTGACCGATTTCGTGACCTAGCACTGCGGCCAGTTCCGCTTCGTTATTCGCCAGCGCCAAAAGCCCGCGCGTGGTGTAGACATACCCGCCCGGAAGCGCGAAGGCGTTGATAACGGGGGAATCAATCACGAAAAATTTGTACTGGACGTCTTTACGCTCCGTATTCTGCGCGACCTTGTGACCGACAGCGCCGACATACTGTGCCAGCGGCCCCTGTATAAACTTTCCGAATGTCTGTTCGACCTTGCCGTGTTCCTGTGCACCGACGGCGGCTTCCTGCCCGGCTGGCATTAACGCGGTAAACTGCTGTTCACCCGTGGCAGGGTTTGTACTGCACGCGCCCGTCATCAGGGACAGCGTCAGTAAAAAAATCAGAAAAGGTGTCTTGAAAGCCTGTGTCATTTGCGCTCTAACTCCAGTTATGGTGCGATTGTCCTTATTCATACTAATTCTTTTCACTTTGTCCAGCGTTCACCCGGCAAACGCGCAGGATATGGAAACCGAAGCATCTGCCGCGCCCGCCACCGACTTTTCAGAGCTGAAGCACACCGGCACAGGCCGCGTCGACAAAATCATCGATGCGCTGACCATAGTTCTGAAAGATGGCAAAATTATACGCCTGTCTTCTATCGATATTCCCGGCTTCGTCTACCCGGAGCCAAGCGAAACATCGTTTCAGGCAAAGGAAGCGCTCGAAAAACTCCTTGCTAACGACAGCGACGTTATTTTGTTCCAGACAAAAAAGCCGAAAGTCGGGCGTGAAAACCGTATGGGGCACATGCTGGCCCACCTGAAAACCAAGAAAGACGGCATCTGGGTACAGGGTTACATGATTGAAAACGGCTTTGCGCGCGCCGCCCCTGCCCCGCGTAATTTTGAGCTCTCCGCCCCGATGTATGTGCTGGAAACCAAGGCGCGGACAGAAAAAAAAGGGCTGTGGGCGGATGATGCCTTCCCCGTGCTGCAGGACACCGACGCCATGCAGGCCAATGGCAGTTTTGCCGTGGTGGAAGGCACGATACAAAAGGCCGCCAGTGTGAAGAACGATGTCTACCTCAATTTCGGGTCAGACTGGCGCAAGGATTTCACCATTCAGGTCAAACCACCCATACGCAAGCAACTGGTGCACGAGGGAATCGACCCCCTCGCCCTCAACGGCAAGAGGGTACGGGTGCGCGGCTGGGTGCGGGAATATAACGGCCCGCTGATTGAGCTGAACCACCCGGCATCTTTAGAACTTCTGGAAAATTCAGTCTCGGAGTTGAAAGACGATAATCAAAGGTCTATGGTCGACGACACCTTAAAAAATTAATAAGTAACATGCCCGGAAAAAACGACCATTACCGCCATCCTCCGCTGCTGGACCTGTTCCCGCCGCTTGAACCCTATTCCTCCGGCTACCTGCCCGTGGATGATGTACACCAGATTTATTGGGAGCAAAGCGGCAATCCGGACGGTGTTCCGATCGTTGTTTTTCATGGTGGTCCCGGCGCGGGTACCAGCCCGATCCTGCGGCAGTTTTTTAATCCCGAATTCTACCGCATCATCCTGTTCGACCAGCGCGGATGCGGAAAATCATCGCCGCACGGCAGCCTGGAAGACAACGACACCAAGCATCTTATAAAAGATATCGAAAAGCTACGTACGCACCTTTCCATTGAACAATGGCATATCTTCGGCGGGTCATGGGGCAGCACGCTTGCGCTGGCCTATGCGTCCCAATATGCCGAACGATGCAAAAGCCTGATCCTGCGCGGTATCTTCCTGATGCGTCCGTCCGAAATTGACTGGTTTATTCACGGCATGCAGACAGTGTTCCCCGAAGCATGGGAGCAGTTCATTGCGATTTTAAACGAAGACGAACAGGACGATATCCTGAATTCTTACTACAAGCGCCTGACATCCAAAGACAGGGATGTGGCCATGGAAGCGGCCATAGACTGGGCGACATACGAAAGCGCCTGCGCCGCGTTGATCCCGAATTACCAGATCATCACAACGGACGAACAGAAAATGGGCGCTCTGGCGATTTCAAAAATCGAGGCGCATTACTTTGTGAACGAAGATTTCACGGGCGAAAACGACCTGCTGGGCAAAATTGACAGCTACCGTCATATACCCACGCAAATTATCCAGGGCCGCTATGATATTATCTGCCCGATTAAAAATGCTTATGAACTGCACCAGCTATGGCCCGAAGCGAATTACGTGGTCGTGCCGGACGGCGGTCATTCCGCCATGGACCCGTCCATCCGTTCAGCCCTTGTGGAAGCGACAGAAAAAATAAAAACATCAGAATCCAGTTAAAACGGAGTACCCACCATGACTTTCAAAACCATCAACAATATGGACCTGAACGGTAAAACCGTTCTCCTGCGCGTCGACCTGAACGTTCCGGTTCAGGACGGCAAGGTGACCGACACAACGCGGATCGACCGCGCGAAGCCGACCATTGATGCTTTACGGGAAAAAGGCGCGAAGATTGCCGTACTCGCCCACTTTGGCCGCCCGAAAGGTGCTGTGAATCCGGAATTTTCCCTGTCCTTCCTGCCGCCTGTGCTAACGAGCAGCTGGGGATGCGATGTTGCCTTTGCGTCCGATTGCATCGGCGATGCGGCGAAGGATGCAATATCCGCGCTAGCCCCCGGCGATGTGGTCTTGCTGGAAAACGTGCGTTTTCACAAAGGGGAAGAAGGAAACGATGCCGCTTTTACCAAGGCGCTGGCCAAACTCGGCGATGTTTTTATCAATGATGCGTTTTCCGCCGCGCACCGTGCGCATGCCTCAACCGAGGGACTGGCGCATTTCCTGCCCTGCGCTGCCGGGCTTTTGATGGAAGCGGAGCTGAACGCGCTTCAAAACGCGCTGGAAAAACCGCAAAACCCGGTGATGGCCGTTGTTGGTGGTGCAAAAATTTCAACCAAACTCAGTGTGTTGGAAAACCTTGTTCAGAAAGTAGATTATCTGTTCCTTGGCGGCGGCATGGCCAACACCTTCCTGTTCGCACAAGGTCAGCCTGTCGGCATGTCGTTGTGTGAAAAGGACATGGCCGAAGAAGCCAAAGCCATTTCGCAAAAAGCCGAGGCCGCCGGATGCAAAATCATTCTGCCCACCGACCGGATTGCTGTGCGTGAGTTTGGGGAGAATGTCCCGTTTGAGGTCATTGCTGCCGCAGACATCGCGGACGATCAAGAAGCCGTAGATATCGGCCCGCAGACAATTACGAATATCGACGCGTTGCTGGCCACTTGCAAAACTGTGCTGTGGAACGGTCCTATGGGCGTGTTTGAAGTCAAACCGTTCGACAAGGGCACGAACGGCGTCGCCGAATCCGTGGCCAAATACACCAAATCCGGCCAGATGATCAGCGTTGCCGGCGGCGGCGATACGGTCGCGGCGCTGGAAAATGCGGGCGTGGCCGATGATTTCACGTATATCTCAACGGCAGGCGGTGCGTTCCTTGAATGGCTGGAAGGCAAAACCCTGCCGGGCGTTGCCGCCCTGATGCAACCGTCCAAAGCGGCGTAGATAAAAGAACTGCCGATATTCATATCGGCAGTTCTTGAGTTTCACCATGAAAGGAACTTAATACCTAGTGCCTGCTCTCGCGCAGGATCTCTTCAGCTTGCTCTTTGGTAATCTTGTCGTAGTACTGACCTGCCTTGGCCAGTTCCTGCTGACCGATAATGCGGTCTTCTTCCTGTTCTGTACGCAAACGCTGCGTTAACAGGAACATGGACATAAAATCAGCTTTGGTAATGTCATAGGCCTTGGAAATCACGGCCAGACCATAACCTGAATTCTGTGTCAGTATTTCCTGAACCGTTGTCAGCGGCAGGCTTGTGAATTCTGTCAGCATCGCCGTAAATGTGCCAAGCTGCCCGCGGCGCAGGACATCCATAATATCATGTATGCGCAGGTCATCACGCCGCGCGGCCTGACGGGCAGCCTCCATGGCCAGGTAAGACGGTGTGGACGTTGCTTCTTCGGCCATCATCTCTTCGATCAGGTCGTCAATCTGGTTCGTTGCGATCTCACCGCCAATCGGGAAGCGTTCGCGGATAAGCTCTTTGATCTCCGTACCGACAAATTCATACAGCACCCGGCCGATAATACCGGGCAGTTCATCACGCTGCAGCAGCGGTTTGGCCAGTTCTTCCGATTGCTTGGACATTTCCACAAAAATGGAAATCGCCACATCTGTCAGGATAATGTTGTCATTGGATGCCAGAGCAACTGCTGTCTCTTCATCATGTGTTTCGGCCAGCGCATTGATCACCAGCGGGTTCAGGCCCGCACGCTTGGCAATCGCACGCCAGTATTCGCTGGTCTTGGACTTAATAAGGTATATAAGGTCCATATCATGCAAAACCGGGCTTTGGCGCAGTACAGGCTCCGCAATTTCAATTTCATCATTGGCCAGCATCAGAATCATGCGCAGCGGCACATTGCTCATCGCACTCAAACGTTGTGCCAGGGCCTGACGCAGGTCTTTTTCAGCCTGACGCATGATAGAGATCACGACATCGGCCAGAAGCTCTTTTTCACGCTCGCTTAATTCGATATTGAGAAGATCGACCATGATCCCGGCAAGCTCAGAGCGTGCTTCAGGATCCTTGTCTTTGGCCAGTTCGTACAACTGGTGCCTGTTATGTAGACGGACCAATAGAGGTGCCACCTCTGGTGACTGGTCCAGTAAAGTCCGGTTCATTGTAACCCCGCAATAAAATCTTCGTCCCACCCGTTTCGGGCATTTTTTCTTTTTTATAAAAACAATGGAAAACCCTTGGAATTCCGCCGTTCTATATACCTATATAATCGACAATTGTTTATTTAAGGTTAATGCGATATATTTTTCAGGTTGGGTTTCAGTAACACTTCCTTAAATCTTCCCGCGTAGACTATAAAATAGACATTATTATTAGGGTAAGGACGTCATTATGGTTTCAGATGCAACTTTAGGTGCAGCCCAGAATTTGCGCTCCCCCGTACAAAGCCAGTTTCAGTCTGGCGGTGCGGCGCAGGATAACCGTACAGGCGTTCAGGAAAATTTCGAGGAAATCAGCGAAGAAACCCGCCCATCCGGTACTTCCGCGGCCCAGAGCCAGGAAACAGAAACACGGAATAACGGCCAGCAGGAAAGCCCGGCCCTACAGGTGGCAGACGAAAATTCCACATCTGTACAGTTTACAGGATCGGAAGAACGCGGTAGCGTCATCGACATTACAGTTTAGATAAACCGTTAGGATACAAGGTTTATTAAAAGCGCTCCCTTACGGGGGCGTTTTTTATGCGTGTTGATATGCTGCGAAGAAACCGCCAAAGCGCCATGTTGCGCCTCTGTATCCGGATATTTTGCTAAACATCTGTTCTGCGGTTCCCATAACGGTCGGCGCTGGACGACCTGCTTTTTCAACCCAGGCGTATTTTAAACCTTCTTCCGTTATAACACGACGGAATGCAGTAAAATGGAAATCAAGGTATGTATCGCCTCTTAACGGTTCATCGTGCTCTTCTATGAACATGGCAACCGGCCATGTTCTTTGCTCTTGCATCGGCTCTATAGGAATGTTGCGGCGTCCCAAATGTTCATATAAATCAAATTCTGTGACACCGATCGCAACGTTTTGTGCGAATTCTTCCGCCTGTTCCCTGAAGGCCGCTAATTTTTCTCTACGCAGCATAAAGTCCTGCATCCCCAGCCCATTCATAAACGCAAGTCCGGGTTGCACGTTATAGTCCCTTTTACGGTAATCAACGGCGAAGCCGTAACAGCCTATTGTTTCGATTTTCCAGCTTGTGTCCTCGGGGTCAAATACAGGTATCCAGTCTGCATCTTCTGGGCGGACAGCCTGTGCAAACGCCTGTTCGAAGGCCATGCCGCCTTCTATCGCCTTGCGGGCTTGTCCTACCGGCAAGGTATGAAACTGTTTTTCACTTAAAATGACGTTAGACACCCTCAAACCTCCATTGAGCGTAGAAACTACAAGAGTTTTTTGATTATGTCAAATATTTACTGGAACGCGACTTCGTTAAAGGAACGCAGTTTCCGGCTATGCAGCTTTTCGGGGCCGTATTCGCGCAAAATCTCCATGGTGCGTAAGCCGATCTTCAAATGCTGTTCCACCCGTTCGCGATAAAAACTGTCGGCCATACCAGGCAGCTTTAACTGCCCGTGCAGCGGCTTGTCGGACACACACAGCAATGTGCCGTAGGGTACGCGGAAGCGGAAGCCGTTGGCGGCAATCGTGCCGGATTCCATATCAAGAGCAATGGCGCGGCTTTGTGAAAAGCGCATGTTCTGCCGCACGGACGGGCGCAGCTCCCAGTTCCGGTCATCAATCGTGGCAACCGTGCCGGTACGCATAATCTTTTTCAGCTCATAGCCGTTATAACCTGTGACTTCACTCACCGCCTGTTCCAGTGACAGCTGGATTTCCGCCAGCGCCGGAATGGGAATGGACGGGTGCAGGTCGCGGTACAGCACGTTGTCTTCACGCAAATAGCCATGTGCCAGCACGTAATCGCCCAAGGACTGCGAATTCCGCAGGCCGGCACAGTGGCCCAGCATCAACCACGCATGCGGGCGTATCACGGCGACGTGGTCTGTAATCGTCTTGGCGTTGGACGGCCCTACCCCGATATTTATCATCGTGATACCGCTGCCGTCTGCCCGGCGCAGGTGATAAGCTGGCATCTGCGGCATGCGCTTTTCGGCCTGTGCCTCGATAAAGTCCGTATAGCCGTCATGGCCGACGCGGGCCTTACCAATCTTGATGAATTCATCAATGTAAAACTGGTAGTTCGTGAAAATCACAAAATTCTGAAAATGCTCTGCCTTCGTACCGGTATAATGTTTGAGCCGCATCAGGCTGACGTCCACACGCGGCGCGGTAAACAGCGCCAGTGGCAATGGCTGGCCTTCCTTGGCCCGGAAGGTGGAATTGGCGATTTCGTCATCCATAATGGTCAGGTCAGGCTGGTCAAAGATAGTGGGCAGGGCAGCCATATGATCCACGCTCAGATCCTTTTCCAGATGAAAATCCTCGCCCAGCGCAAAATGGATGGGAATGGCCGTGCCGCTGACGCCGATTTCAACCTTTGTTCCGTGACTTTTGATCAGCAGGTCAATCTGCTTTTCGTAATAATGATGAAAAATATCGGGCCGCGTCAGTGTGGTCTGGAAAACGCCGGGCTGGGTCACAAAGCCATAAGACAGGCGGGAATCCGCCCGTGTCGCTGTCTTTGTCTCCAGCCGCAAATACGGGTAAAAGGCAGATACTTTTTTATCGAGCCCCAACCGTCCATAGGTAAAGTCCTCAAACGCTTCACGCAGGAAGGCCGTGTTGGTGTCATATATCTCTTTGATATAGTCCCGCGCTTTTGCAGCGTCATCAAAGGTTTTGGAAGGAAATCGCTTGGGTGTCTTCATACTATTATGATGACGGTTTTACGCTAAACCTTCAAGCCAATAAGCGCTTTGGCGAATTCATCGGCGTTGAACGGGCTTAAATCCTGCGCCCTTTCGCCCACACCAATGGCGTGGATCGGCAGGCCGAATTGTTCGGCCAGTGACACCACCACACCGCCGCGCGCGGATCCGTCGAGCTTGGTAACAATCAGTCCGGTTACATCGACCATGTCCTTAAAGGTTTTTACCTGGCTGTGCGCATTCTGACCTGTTGTTGCATCTAATACCAGCAAGACGGCATGTGGCAGGTTTTCATCCTGCTTTTTCAGGACACGGACAATCTTGGCCAGTTCTTCCATCAAATTGGACTTGTTCTGCAAGCGGCCGGCTGTGTCGATCATCAACACGTCTACGCCCGCTTCTTTTGCCTGCTGATAGGATTCATAGGCAACAGCGGCGGCATCGGAATCCAGTTCCTTCGCATACACCTTGCAACCCGTGCGCTCACCCCATACCTGCAATTGCTCAATGGCGGCGGCGCGGAATGTGTCACCGGCGGCGAGCATAACATCCAGCCCGGATTGTTTTTTGTAAATCTGCGCCAGTTTGCCGATCGTTGTCGTCTTGCCTACACCGTTGACGCCACAGACAAGAATTGTAAACGGGCCGTCCGCGGGTTTCTTTATCACCAGCGGCTTTGCGACGGGTTTCAGAACCTCCGTCATGCTTTGCGCCAGCGCGTCTTTCACCTCTTCGGGTTCAATATCTTTGTCAAAACGGTCTTTGGCAAAGCCCTCGACAATCCGCGCAGCGGTAGAAGGGCCAAGGTCAGACGTAATCAGTAATTCCTCAAGCTCATCCACCATGTCCTGATCAAGCTTCCGCTTGGTGAATATATCGGTAATACCTTTTCCGATTTTGGACGAAGACTTGCTTAAGCCCTTGGTCATACGGGACAGCCAGCCCCCCTCTTCCGTATGGTCGTCCAGTTCCTCGGCTTCTTTTGTATCCTGAAACGGCGTGTGCTCAGGCACAGGCGTTATCTCCAGCTCGTCCAGTATTTCTTCAGATGTTTCTTCCAGCTCGTGGTCGATAAAGTTCTGATCTATTTCCGGTTCATACTCTGTCGGCGGCTCAATGGCCGGATCGTCTGAATGATGCAGGATTTCATCGTCCTGTTCATCGCGTTCCTGCTGCGCTATGTTTTTTCTCTTACGCCAAAAAACCATATTGTTCCTAACTTTTTTCCTTGCACGCTTTTAGCTTCTCATTCATTTCGATGTAATCGTCGCTTAAGTCAAGGCGTGTCCCCTGATATTCCATTTCATTGGCTATCGACTGCACATATGCTCCAAGAGCTTTTGATATCCTCTCTGTCTGATAGCGGGTCAAGCTTTTCAATTTCCAACGGTCATTCAGAACATACCGATCGCCTTCCGAATACTCAATGATGTTAAATATTTCTTCTTCCCGCAATGTCTTCAGAAATGCAGCAAAGATGTCGTCGTCCTGTTTGGTGTGCTGTTCCATATGATCAATATAAACTTCGTATTCGCATGGATCGTTTGTAATCTTGCTCGATGTCATAATGTTCGAGCCGTAAAACATCGTAATATCAACCTTGGAAAAATATCCGCACACCAACTCACCCGCTTTGTCGATAGGGCTGGTGTAACGCTCCGCATCTACCTTGAAGCCAAGACCGCTGACAATCAGATGCCCGCCCTTTAAATGCCCTTCGGGTATCCAGTAGGCGTACAGGTTGTTTTCTTTCACCCACTTGTTGATTTCACGCTGACTCAGTGCGGCAAAGTTTACATGCTCAATATCTTTTTTAAATTTTATTCGCTGGGGCAGAACGTTGATGTTGATGGTGGCGTCAAATGGCTGTGCATCCTGACATCCGCCATGCTGCTCAATGTTCAGCCGGGAATTATAATCCAGTTTGTTTTCGTCCCTGCTGGTTGTTCCGGCTGCTACGGTTAGAACAAAGGCAGGCAACAGCATGAGATATTTAATAAAATGCATCACCTTATTGTAATACAAACATATAGGGGGTAATCAATCTTTATTGTTCACGACATTCACGCATTATTTTTGAAACACGCTTATATTCCTCCGGCGTGTCGAGACGAGCATTCACACTTTTTGCAGTTTGTGCGAACTTATGCATGTATCTTTTCAGGGCTTTATTGATCGATTCCTGCATCTCGTTGACACGATCCTGCCTGTTTTGCATCGGCACGCCGCCATTGCCTTCAATCGCCGCGATAATGACCGGCATGTTTTCACGTAATTTTTCAGCCGACGTTTCTATCGCCCATTTGTTCAGCTTGTGATGTGTTTCTTCATGCTCCTTTACATGCGGATACGTGCACGCGTCTTCGTGTATTTCTTGCGCGATAGATATTTTGCTCCGGTAAAATATCTCGATATTCAATTTGTCGATAAACATGCAGGCGTGCGTTCCGAACAGATCAAACTTTCTGGAGACGAATTTTGCGCTGATGGAATAGCCCAATCCTGTTTCGGTGACGCCGCCTGTCGTCATATCATCAATGCGCCAGCCGGTTTGCAGGCCGTGTTCTTCCAACCATTTTTCACTGCCTTCCCTGCGCTCCGCCGTCAGCATTTCCGTGGTTTTTGAAAAATCATAGTAATTGTCCGGTATCGTCAGGTTGATCACCACGTCCGATGTAAAATCCTTGATGTCCTGACAGCCGGTATCCGCATCGGCCCCGGTGCTTATCAGCATCAAAACTATCAGGTAGTGCCATATCCGCATGGTATCCTCATATTTGTATAAGGATATCATGGACTTAGCGGTTTAATAAAATACTAGGCGGCCAGACGGCCAATCAGCATGGAATCCGCTACGGACAGGGTTTTGACCTTATGCAGGCTTCCTTGCGGTAGATCACCTTCAAAGCGGACTTGCGCGAAATGCTCCGTGCGGCCGATACCGCCCTGTTCAATCAGGATTTCACGTTCCTTGCCGACATGCGATGTCAGGAATTTTAACATCTGCTGCTCGCCCTTTTCACGCAGGCGCGCAGCGCGTTCTTTGCGCTGCTGCACCGGAACCTGATTGGGGATACGGGCGGCGGGTGTTCCCTCACGCTCTGAATACGGGAACACATGCAGGAAGGTCAGGTCACATTCTTCAACGATATCCAGCGTATTCCGGAACATTTCTTCGGTTTCGGTCGGGAAGCCTGCGATGATATCCGCGCCGAAGGCCATGTCCGGGCGGTATTCACGCGCGCGTTTGCACATATCAATCGCATCCTGCCGCAAGTGCCGGCGCTTCATGCGTTTTAAAATCATATCGTCGCCTGCCTGCAGGCTCATGTGTAAATGCGGCATCAGGCGCGGCTCTTCGGCTATCAGCTTCCACAAATCCTCGTCTATCTCCACGGGGTCGAGCGAGGACAGGCGCAGGCGCGGCAATTCAGGGACAAGCGCCAGTACGCGGCGTATCATCTGTCCCAGTGTCGGTTTTCCGGGTAAATCAGGGCCATAGGACGTGATATCCACGCCCGTGAACACGATTTCGTTGTAGCCGGAGGTGACCAGCGTTTTCACCTGTTCAACAATTGCACCGATTGGCACGGAACGGGAATTTCCCCTTCCATAAGGGATAATGCAGAAGGTGCAGCGGTGGTCGCAGCCGTTTTGCACCTGTATAAAGGCACGTGCGTGCCCTTCGACCCCTTCGATCAAATGGCTGGCCGTTTCCTTGACCGCCATGATGTCGTTGACCAGAACCTTTTCGCCCATCAGCCCCTGCCATGTGCCAGCTTCGAGCTTCAAGTCATTGCCGATGACACGGTCGACTTCATCCATATCGGCGTACATGGCCGGGTTTACCTGTGCGCTGCAGCCCGTCACGATGATTTTTGCATCCGGGTTTTCACGGCGCGCCTTGCGGATGGCCTGCCGTGCCTGCCGTTCAGCTTCCTTGGTCACGGCGCAGGTATTAAAGATGATGGCATCGTCCAGACCGGCGTTTTTAGCGTGCGAGCGCATGACTTCGGACTCATAGGTATTGAGCCGGCAGCCAAAGGTCACTATGTCCAAATCCTTTTGTGTCATGGCATTCGCTGTGTTATTGTCCGCCTTGTTTATCAAAAATAGCGGTTTTAATACAACGTAAATTAACATGCAGACACTTCGTAAGCTCCGACCCCTGGCCATTGGACTGGCCACCTATGTTTTGCCCGAAAGCCGTTTTGGCCATGGCGGCGTGGAAACGGCGGAAGCCGATTACTGCTATTCCGTGCTGATGCGCCATGCTGCGCGCCTTCAGGAACAGGGCCTGAACCCGTTTCAGGGCACTATTGCCGAACTGGGGCCCGGCGCCGGGCTTGGCGTCGGTATCGGTGCGCTGATGCTGGGGGCTGAGAATTATATCGGCCTCGACCTCATTGATTACGACTGCTGGAAATCCAATGCCGATATCTTTGACAAGCTGCTGCCATATATTAAGGAACAGCGCGAAATCCCGAATGGCGGCGCGTTTATCAACGTTAAACCCGAACTGCAAAACCACGCCTTCCCGGAAGCCCTGTTTTCCGATGAGAACTTTGACCGCCTGATGGATGATGCGCGGATTGCCAAACTGCGTGAGGAAGTGTCAGCGCCGGGCGGACGTATCCGTTATGCCGCACCATGGATGGAAGATAAAGACATCAAGCCGGAAGGTATTCACTGGATTTATTCCCAGGCAGTGCTGGAACATGTCGATGACCTTGAAAACACCTACCGTCTCAGTGCGGAATGGCTGGAACCCGGCGGGTTTATCAGCCACCAGATTGATTTCAAATCCCACGGCTTTGCGCCGGAATGGAACGGTCACTGGAAATACCCCGAACCGGTCTGGAAACTGGTGCGCGGCAAGCGCAAATACGCGATTAACCGCGCCCCGGCATCTACGCACATTAGCCTCATCGAGAAATACGGGCTGGAAATTGTCTATGCCCAGCCAGTGCCGATGACGAACAGTGACGGCGGCGTTCCGCCGCAAAAACTGGCTCAGCCTTTCAAATCGATGAATGATAACGACCAGATGACCTCCGGCCTGTTCGTGATCGCGCGCAAGCCCTTATAAGCTCAGCTCTCCGTCAAATACATAGGCGACAGGGCCGGTCATCAGGATATGGTCGTCGCTTTCGCGCCATTCGAGGTGCAGATCCCCGCCGTCCAGCGTGATTTTAACCGATCTGTCCGTCAGCTCGCGGCGAATGGCGGCTACTGCGCTGGCACAAGCACCGGAGCCACAAGCTTCCGTTACCCCTGCCCCGCGCTCCCAGACCCGCATCCGCAGGTGATTTGGCGCTAAAACGCTGATGAACTCCACATTGACGCGGTCGGGGAATAACGGGTCGCGTTCGAATTTCGCGCCCAGCCCTTCCAGATCGACCTGATCCGCATCATCGACAAAGAACACGCAATGCGGATTGCCGATATTCACGGCTACAGGATCGCCGTCCAGGGGTAAATGCAGCGTATCGCACTCTTTGCTAAGGGGAATGTCCTGCCAGTCCAGTTTCGGGACGCCCATGTCTGCCGTCACCATGCCGCCTTCCGCGCGGGTGCAAACCAGCAATCCGGCCACGGTTTCAATCACTACCCTGTCCTGCCCGGTTTCCTGCATGATGATATCGGCGGCGCAGCGCGTTCCGTTACCGCAGGCCCGCAGTTCAGAGCCGTCCGGGTTGTACATATCCAGGAAAATGTCCGCTTCCGCGCTTTTGGGCGGCAGGATATGGATCAACTGATCGCACCCGACCCCGCGCTTGCGGTTCGAAATGGCGATAACCTGTTCTTTTGACAGGACGTCCTGCCCCCCGCGACAGTCAATCATCACGAAATCGTTGCCCAGCCCGTGCATTTTCTTAAATTTCAGCATTTTTTACCCAAATAAAATTGGCAGTACAGTGCATATAACAGGAATTAAGCAAGTTCCTAAATAGAATTTCCAATGTTTAGCTATATGATCCTTCATCTTTATTCCTTTCGTTTAAAATTGTTTTTTGATTGTGATACAGGCAAAAAAATCCACAACGCACTAAGCAGACGGACGGGGTTCCTGCCATAATAATTGCAGAAGAATACGGGCCTCGTCATGCTGACATATGTCAGAGGGCATTATCTTAATCACAAAGTATGAGCTCTGTTCATGCTAGCTGTAGCTAGGGTGAATAAGTTTTTCAAAACCGTATATAATGTTGCCCCTTTGTGACGTCATTGCGAGGAAGGCGCAGCCTGACGCGGCAATCCATAGATTGCTTCGCTACGCTCGCAATGACGAAAAACTTGACGTTTAGGCTGAAGGAGCCTATAAAACAGCCAAATTCAGCGACATTTGGTTATTTGTCGCGTCCAAGGATGCCCCGCAGCCGGCGAAGATACGCCCACTGCGGTTAAACTGTTTTGTTAAGAACGGATTGTAAATGTTTGAGTCACTGAGTGACAAGCTAGGCGGGATTTTCGACAAACTCAAAGGCAAAGGGTCTTTGAGCGAGGATGATGTGAACACTGCGGCCCGCGAGATCCGCGTTGCGCTGCTGGAGGCCGATGTCGCGTTGCCTGTCGTCAAGGATTTCATTGAAACCGTTAAATCAAAAGCCGTTGGCGCGGAAACCATCAAATCCGTTACCCCGGTGCAGCAGGTCGTCAAAATCGTCAATGACGCGATGGTCGATATGCTGGGCGGCGCGGAGGTTGAAGGCATTAACCTCGGCGCGACACCGCCTGCGGCGATTTTGATGGTTGGTTTACAGGGTTCCGGTAAGACGACCTCTACCGCCAAAATCGGACGCTGGATTACTGAAAAACATAAAAAGAAAGTGCTGATGGCCTCCCTCGACGTCGCCCGCCCGGCGGCGCAGGAACAGCTTGCGACACTGGGGCAGCAGACTGGCGTTGCCACGCTTGAGATTGTCCCCGGCCAGCAGCCGCGCGATATCGCCAAGCGCGCGCTGGAAACTGCGCGGCTTGAAGGTTACGACGTTGTGATGCTCGATACCGCAGGCCGCTTGTCCATCGACGAAGAACTGATGGCCGAAGTTGCGGACGTTTCGAAGATTGCGAAGCCGGCTGAAACGCTTCTGGTCGTTGATGCCATGACGGGTCAGGACGCGGTGCAGACAGCCAAGGCGTTCGATGAAGCCGTCGGTATTTCCGGCATTATGCTGACCCGCGTGGATGGCGATGCGCGCGGCGGCGCGGCGATGTCCATGCGCGGTGTGACGGGCAAGCCTATCAAGCTGATGGGAACTGGTGAGAAATGGGACGCCATCGAACCGTTCCATCCTGAGCGTATTACTTCGCGCATCCTTGGTATGGGCGATATCGTATCGCTGGTTGAAAAAGCTTCCGAGACGGTGGATGCCGAAGAAGCAAAGAAAATGGCCGAGAAGCTTAAAAAAGGCCAGTTCGACTTTAATGACCTGCTGTCCCAGATGAAGCAGATGAAAAATATGGGCGGTATGGGCGCCATTATGAAGATGCTGCCCGGCATGGATAAAGCCATGCGTGCGATGGCCGAAGACAAGATTACTGACGATATGATGAAGCATCAGGAAGCACTCATCCTGTCCATGACCCCTGCCGAACGCGAGAAACCGTCTTTGATGAACGCCTCACGCAAAAAACGTATCGCGGCAGGCTCCGGCCTTACCGTGCAGGACGTGAACAAGCTGTGCAAACAGCAGCAGCAGATGGAAACCGTCATGAAGCGCATGAAGAAAATGGGCATGGGCAAAATGATGGGAATGATGAAGGGCATGATAGGCAGCAAGGATGCCGAGATGATGTCCCAGATGCAGGGTGAACTGGCGGGCGCGGATGACAGCCCGCTTGGCCCGAACCCGTTTGCCGATGCCCCTTCTGGTGGCGGTATGGGATTACCGGGAATGGGCGCAGGCATGCCCGGCCTTGGCGGTCCCGGCATGCATCCGGGTTTAGGCGGGCTCCCTGCCCGCGGCGGAACGAAAAAGAACCGCAAGAAAAAGGGTAAACGCAAGTAATGAGTGAACACAGCGTGAAGAGAATGATCGGACATACGGGCGCGGGGCTTGCAGGCTACGCTGCCGGCCTGTTCCTTGTCGCGCTGCCGTTCCTTTATATGCTGCCGCACGCTAATGCCTGTTATTCGTATGACTCCCGCCGCTACGAGCAGGACAGCGCAATTAACTGCGATTTGTTCCTGAACACTATTCCGTTTTGGTTTGCCGCGCTGTTTGCCGGATCACAGCTGCTTTTCTGGTTGACCGGTGTTTTAAAGCCTGTGCGCAAATACCAACTGACGGTTATTCCGGCGATCCTGTTTGTGCTGATCGGGTGGATTTACGGCGTTGCACTGATTGCACTGCCGAATTTGTGGGGTTTCCTTGTCGGCCTGCCGATGCTGGAAGCGTTTGAAAATAAGTCGGTATGGAACCGATAGTAAATGTTTTAACTCAATTGCTAACTAAAGGAGAAATGATATGGCACTGGCAATGAGACTGTCTCGCGGGGGACGTAAAAAACGCCCGTTTTACCGGATCGTGGTTGCGGATAAACGCATGGCACGTGATGGTCGTTACATCGAGCGTCTGGGTACTTACAACCCGCTGCTCGCAAAAGATGACGCACAACGCGTTGTCCTGAACGAAGACCGCATCAAGCACTGGCTGTCCGAAGGGGCCGAGCCTAGCTACCGTGTATCTGTGTTCCTGGGGAAAGCCGGTATCATCCCGATGCCTGAAGCCCGCAACAACCCGCAAAAAGCACAACAATCCGAAAAGACAAAAATGCGTATTGCGGACAAGGAAGAAAAGAAAAAGGCTACTGCGGAAGCTGCTGCCGCTGCTGAAGATGAAGCAAAAGCCGCCGCTAAGGCCGCTGTTGCCGAACCTGCCGCAGAAGAAGCAAACGGCGACACGGTGAACCCTGGCGATACACCGGCAGAAACACCGAATGAGCAGCCTGCGGAAACGCCAGCTCCGGATGCCCCGGCAGAAACACCCGCACCGGATGCCCCGGCAGAAACGCCGAACGAGCAGCCTGCGGAAACGCCCGCCGAAACAGAAGCGAAAAAAGAAGGGTAGTCAGCACTACTCTTCATTCTCCTTATGTGTCATCCCGACTTAGCGAAGTGCATGCAGGGATCTTGTATGTATCTTATTACAAAGATCCCTCGACTTCGCTCGGGATGACATTTTGGGAACTTGATAAATAACATGACCAAACGCATACAAATCGGGGAAATCACCACCACGCACGGCGTTCGCGGGCTGGTCAAAATCCGCGTGATGGCGGAGGATGAAAGCCTGCTGAACGGAGAACTCTATACTTCTGAATCAGGTTCAAATACGCTGACTATCACATTGAAAAACAGGCAGAATAAAGTCTGGCTGGCGGAAGTTAAGGGATATACCGATAAAACCGCAGCCGATGCTTTGCGCCACACCCCCTTATACATTGACCGCGGCGCCCTGCCGGAAGCCGCAGACGGCGAATTTTATTACGACGACCTTGTCGGGCTGGCTGTTGTCGATCCTGACGGCGCACCCATCGGCAAGGTCATTGGGGTCGATAATTTCGGGGCGAGCGACCTGCTGGAAATACAACCCCTCAAAGGCCCCTCTTTCTACCTTCCCTTTGTTGATGAATATGTTCCGGACATCTCGGAAGCGGCTGTGACAGTTATTATTCCCGAAGGACTACTGGAATGAATGTTTCAAGCGTCGTTGAGCTAACCAGAACACATGATATTGGTGAAGCTCATATGATCCGCGGTTTGTTGGAAAGCCACGGGCTATTCTGCGTCTTGCAAAATGATCTTCTTGTCAGAAATCTATGGTATTTAAATCAGGCAGTTGGAGGCGTGAAGATCCTTGTAGCTACCTCCGAATATACAGACGCCAAAGCGGTTCTCGACAGCTTACAGAAAGAAAGCCATAGAACGGCAACGTCTAAAGCGTTTTTACCAGAGACAGGCTCAGGAAAGCTCCGCTTGTTGTTCTCGGCTCTGATTACGCTGTTTAGTGGCATTCCTACACCTTTAAAGAAGCGTAATAATGACTAATGATCCCTATCAAAGCCCGATGATTGAACAATTTCGCTATGCGCGGCGTGATAAGCCTACCATCCGTTTCTTTTCAGGTCCTGATTTCGGGCTTACGGCGCTTGGCGTGTTCAAGGATAGCCTGGATATCGTGGAACAGGAATTCCACTGCACACCAACCGTTATGTTTCCGACCGGCGGCACACCTCAGGCTTTTTACCGGGAATTGACAGCCGATTCCCACTTTAAATGGCGGTGCACGCTCAACGTCGTACAGCTCGATGAATATGTTGACCCCGAAACGGAACTGGTAATCTCCAAAACAGATCCTCGCTCTTATGCCGATGAACTGGCGCGTACCGTTTACGAACCATTACGTATAGCGCCCCGGCTGCGCACGACATTCCGGGATAACGTTGATCCCAAGGAAGCCTGCGTCTCTATGAATATCGCTCTTGCGAAAAATTGCCGCCGCATTGACACCGGCCTGTACGGTATTGGTCCGAACGGCCATCTTGGGTTTGTTGAACCTTCGTACAAATGGATGACAGAAGGTGCTTTCGTATCAAAACTGGCAAAAGAAACCAGGGAAGCCAATGCGCAATATTGTGAAGAACATGGTGGTATGCCTACCCACGCGGTGACACAAAGCCTTGGTCTTCTGACCAAGCGTATCGTCCGCCATCCCATGGTACTCGCTAAAGAGAATAAGGCCGACATACTCCTCCGTTCTTTGAGAGGCAAGCCCACACCGCGCGTCCCGGCGAGTATCCTGCAGGATGTTCCGAATGTGAGCATGATCGTGACAGCCGAACTGCTGGAAATTTTAAAAACGGAATTGCCTATCAAGCAGGAAGCATATAACCGAATGGAACACACCCGGCATTTTGCCTACATCCATTAAGCCAGTGCAAAAACCTTGTAACGCATCATGTTGTTTTCTGCGTTCGACATGTCGTCTTTAAGGATTTGGGCGCCAAGCTTTTCCGCCGCATCAATCGGGCCCAGCGCCGCTTCATCGGGGCGGTTGCGTTTCACCACATGCACCACGGCAGCGTGCGCGTCTTCGAATGGTATGCGCTCCAGCCCCATTTCTTCAATGGCAATGCTGCACTGATCCAGCGCGATTTCGTAAGAATAGACTTTCTTGATTTTTTGCAGGCTTGCCGCCGGGCCGGAAATCAAAGCATGATAAAGAGGAATACTGAAGGTTGTGACTTCCTTTAACTGAACACCCTGCTTCTCCGTGATTTTGATGGCATCGCTAACCGGCTTGGTTTTGCCGATGATTGAGCTCTCATACGGCACAACAACCTTGGTGACCTGCCCGTCAGCCAGTCCTTTGAAAAGCTCCTCAAATGAACTGAACCCTTTATATTCATGGGTGTCGGCATTAAATGCGTAGGCAAACGCCCTGTATCCGTTGCCTCCTACACCACCATGGCCGCCAACTATTATTTTCTGACTCATTCCGCCCCTCAAACGAAATTTTGTTTTCTGCTTATAGCAACACAACCCCAGATAGTCAATCATATCAGCTCTTTATAAGCGAAAGCTAAAAGCACGATATTTTTATTGAGCGATCGGGGCTGGCGTGATTAATAAAGCCATGGCTTTCAACGTACACATCCTCACCTTGTTTCCGGAAATGTTTCCCGGCCCGCTGGGGCAGTCGCTGGCTGGCAAGGCGCTGGAACGCGGGGACTGGGCCTACACCGCTACAAACATCCGCGACTTTGCCGACGGCGTTCACAAAAGCGTCGACGATACGCCCTATGGCGGCGGCGCAGGCATGGTGATGCGTGCTGACATCGTTGAAAAGGCGCTGCTGTCTATCGACAATCCGGGGCGAAAAATATACCTCTCTCCGCGCGGAAAACCTTTGAAACAGGCTCTTGTCAAAGAACTCTCGCAAGCCCCTGGCCTGACGCTGTTATGTGGGCGTTATGAAGGGGTCGACCAGCGCGTGCTGGATGCCCACGGCTTTGAGGAAATCAGCATCGGCGATTATGTATTAAGCGGCGGGGAGCCGGCGGCGATGATTTTGATGGATGCGTGTATCCGGCTCCTGCCCGGTGTCATGGGCAATGATGACACACCGGACAATGAAAGCTTCGGCAGCGCAACGGGCGGCTTGCTGGAATACCCGCATTATACCCGGCCGGCGGAGTGGAATGCGGCTGATGGAAAAACCTATGGCGTTCCGGACGTCCTGACTTCCGGCGATCATGCAAAAATCGAACAATGGCGCAAAAAACAGTCGGAGGAGCTTACTAAACAGAGGCGCCCGGACTTGCTGAAAAACGCATAATTTCCTTGCATTACAGCTATCTGTCTGCCATAAGAGCCTCAATTAAGAAAAAGGAGGCCTAATACTGTTTTAGGCCTGAGCATGAAAAGGACAGCAAAATGAATACCTTACAAAAGTTTGAGGCCCGCCAGGTCGAACAGGCCGCAGCAGCGCGCAACATGCCGGAATTCTCGCCCGGTGACACCGTCAAAGTGAATGTGAAGATTAAAGAAGGTACGCGTGAGCGCGTTCAGGCCTATGAAGGCGTTTGTATTGCCCGTTCCGGTAAGGAAGGCGACATCAGCGCATCCTTCACAGTCCGCAAGATTTCCCTGGGTGAAGGTGTGGAACGTGTATTCCCGCTCTACTCTCCCCGTATTGAAAGCGTTGAGCTGATCCGCCGTGGTTCCGTTCGCCGTGCGAAACTGTACTACTTACGCGACCGCCGCGGTAAGAGCGCCCGTATTTCCGAGCGTACAACCGGTCATGGTTTTGAAGTGGCTGAAGAGCAGGATGCGAAAGAAATGACACAAACGCAAAAGCGCGCCGCCAAGAAGGCTGAAAAAGACGCCAAGCGTAAAGAAGCCCGCGCAGCCGCCGAAAAGGTCAAAGCTGACAAAGAAGCCGCTAAAAAAGCTGAAGCTGAAGCCGCCGCCGCTGAGGCCGCAGCAGCAGAAGCAGCCGCAAAGGCAGAGGCTGAAGCCGCCGCCGCTCCTGCGGAAGAGCCAAAGGCTGAAGAATAAGATTTCCTGTTACAGGATAGAGAATAAAAAAGCGCGGATCTTACCGCGCTTTTTTTATTATTACGCCGCAGGGCGTTTGATTGTTGTACCGGAGCCACCTTGCGTCACAACACGCGGCAGCGGGTCCTGTGATGCGACAATAATCGAAACATCAATCTCTTTTTTCATGGTTTATCTCCTTTCCACACACAGTGGCGCTTCCAATCTGAATATCTCTCCGTTTGGCAGAGTCGATAGCAAGGTTACTGTTTGTATTGTTCTTAATGCATCGACAGAGAGTGTTTGCGGCAGCGCACAAAGACCAATATACCCCTCATGCAGGATCGCGCCAACCCTTGAATTGCTGCTATGCAATATAAGCATGTCTGCGTGAACGTATGACGGATCTTCAAAATGGACATGCAGGCCCGCGTCATTCAGTTCGAATTTCGCGCTAACATCCTGATTTTCAATAGAAACGAGCATAGAAACACCCTTTCGCAATGCACAATTATTGTACTGCGAAAGGGGTTAAGAATTATCTAATTAACCGTGCGCCAGATCGCGTGGTTTTGGCCTTGGGACACTCTGTGTCGCTTCCGGGATCAAAGCTTTTACGACAACGCCGCTAGGAACCCAGTAACATTCGTTGGCCTTTCTGACCAGAGGCCCCGTCATGTGGCGGATCTTTTCGCCTTTCACAGATTGCGGGTAAGGTCCTGATCCACCAAAGGCGGAAACGCCCGTAAAGTGATACAATAAGGCATTGGCATTCAGAAAAGGCGTTGCCGTTGCTGCTGGGCAGTCTGCCTTAAAAGGTTGAAAAGCTGCTATGCCGATATCGGCTGTGACAGTAAGGATCGCAGCAGCAGCCACAAAATTTGCTATTTTACCTGCCCGTCCTCGCCTTTTAGGAGCTGGCACACCATAAGAATTTGGCCCTGTTTTTTCTGCATCAAGCGTTATATTTTCCATCGTTATCACACCCTCGTTTGTAAGAATTTGAGCGTTTATATACCTGACGGGAGTTTCTGTCAATATATTTTACATAATTATGTGTTTTATTTAGGGTGCGGGGAACCTGTTGCCCAGTGCCTCTTTAATGGCTTCCTGCTGCGTTATGTTGTTAGCGCCTTTGGACCTTACGATTGCGTCTGCTTCTTCCTTTAATTCAACAGCATCGACGAACTGGTAATGCAGGAACAGTTCCGTCGGTTCGTGCGCAAGCTGGCAGGTGTGGGTTTCAGGATAGTGATTCAGGGACGCGCCTGTAAACTCACCGGCAACCGTCACAGTATTATCGATCTGCAGCGTCCGGCCCCATCTGGCCATGCCATAGAAAGACGAACGCCCCTGCTCCAGTTCTGTCGCCGGCACATAAACATAAGTGCTTAAATCTTCCGTATTTATGATTTGCAGGCCATCGCCGCCATCGGGGGCTCCGCCAGTACAAAAACCTTCGGACACCGGGATATCCTTATTGTTACTGAGCAAATCCCATATATCTTGTGTTGAGAATGCGAGGGCGATCGTACCGGCGCTTAAAGCAACACCAACTTTTGGCAAATTGACAGTCCCGTCTTCACGGGTAAGCCGTAACCAGTCTTTCAACATAGTGCCCTCGCTTGCAGAAATTACCGTATTTATACAATTGATGTACTTTTATGTCAATCTACTTTACATATTACAATAATAAATGCTTGAAAACAGCGGTTTCTGCGCGATATAACGTACATCCACTTATTAGACAAAATGGTTAACATGACACCCAAAGACACCAGCCAGAAGCCTCGTACCCTGTTCCAGAAAATCTGGGACGATCACGTCATCCATGAAGACGAGAACGGGACGTGCCTTATCTATATCGACCGGCACCTGGTGCATGAAGTCACCTCCCCGCAGGCGTTTGAAGGCCTGCGCATGGCCGGGCGTCCGGTAAAGCGTCCGCAAAATACGCTGGCCGTGGTCGACCACAACGTGCCGACGACCGACCGTTCCAAGGGGATTGATAATGAGGAATCACGCATCCAGCTGGCGGCGCTTACCAAAAACTGCGAGGATTTCGGGGTCCAGCTGTTCGATATCTTTGATAAACGCCAGGGCATCGTCCACGTGATTGGGCCGGAACAGGGCTTTACGCAGCCGGGCATGACCATTGTCTGCGGAGATTCCCATACATCCACCCACGGGGCGTTCGGCGCGCTGGCCTTCGGGATCGGCACGTCGGAGGTTGAACATGTGCTGGCCACGCAAACGCTGATCCAGAAACCGGCGCAGTCCATGCGTATTACGGTTGACGGCACGTTGCCGACTGGCGTGACGGCCAAAGACATGATCATGGCGATTATCGGTGAAATCGGTACGGCAGGCGGCACGGGCTACGTGCTGGAATATGCCGGGGAAGCGGTGCGCAGCCTGTCCATGGAAGGGCGCATGACCATGTGCAACATGTCGATTGAGGGCGGCGCGCGCGCTGGTATGATCGCCCCTGACGATACAACGTTCGCATACATCAAAGGCCGCCCGATGGGGCCGCAGGGCGAAGACTGGGACAAGGCCGTTGCTTACTGGCGCACGCTGTCATCCGATGACGGCGCGTCCTATGACAAGGAAATCACCCTGAAGGCCGAAGAGATCGTGCCGCTGGTCACATGGGGCACGACGCCCGAAGATGTTGTGCCGATTACAGGCGCTGTCCCCTCACCCGATGATTTCAGCGATCCGAACAAGAAAGCATCGGTTGCCCGCATGCTGGATTATATGGGTTTAACACCGGGCACAAACATGACGGACATACCCGTCGACAAAGTCTTTATCGGGTCCTGCACCAACGGGAGGATCGAAGATTTGCGCGAAGTCGCGGCCATCGCCAAGGGTAAAAAAGTAGCTGATGGTGTGGACGCGATGATCGTCCCCGGCTCCGGCCTTGTGAAAGCGCAGGCGGAAGAAGAAGGTATCGCGGACATATTGATCGAGGCGGGCTTTGACTGGCGCGAACCGGGGTGTTCTATGTGCCTGGGGATGAACCCGGACCAGTTGAAACCGGGTGAGCGCTGCGCCTCCACCTCCAACCGGAACTTTGAAGGACGGCAAGGTAAAGGCGGACGCACACACCTGCTGTCCCCCGCCATGGCCGCAGCCGCCGCGATTACCGGCAAGCTGACGGATGTGCGCGAGCTGTCATAAAATAAAAAACCGGGCAAAGTACCCGGTTTTTAAAAATCTATCGATATACTTAGCTGGTTACGGTTGGGAAGGTTTCGGGCCACCCTTAAGGCCGTCAACAAAACCTTCAGCACCGCCTTGGATACGGTCGCCAATTGTCAGCTCATCTGCCTTGTAAAACAGTCCGTCACCACGCGCTGCCTGCTCTACATCCTGCAGAACGCCTTGTGTGATACCTTCGTTGTAGTCTGCATATCCAGGGCCCGCCTGACGCAGCATCTCTACAGAGTTCTTCTCAAAGAATGCATTCAATGCCGCTTTGCTTCCATTACCGAAATCACCGTCTATAGGTCCTGTATAATAGCCGGCGTCCTTCAAAGCGCTTTGCAGCTTTTTAAACTCGGCTTCGCCGCTTAACGGAATTGTATAAGGATTGCTTTCCCCGGTAACGAGGCTTCTACCCTGTGCGCAACCGGCAAGCGCCAACAGTCCGGCCAATGCACCTCTACGTGTTAATTTACTCATATTCTCACCCTCTTTGGTTGGTTAATGTTTTGTAAAACTAGTTTCAATAATCACATTGTCAAGGTTTATGCAAATGTTTTTCGCATTATGTCTAATCTATTCCTTTTTACTAATATTCACTTCAAGGTTTACTGCGCCGCAAAAGGGAGTATAAAGCCGCCATGGACATAAACCCCGACGATTTCGACCTTCTGGCGCTGGACGACATCATAGAAAACTATGATTTTGACAGCGATCCGGTGCTTCAGAAGCATTTTCACCATATCGAGCAGCATTTGTGCGCGCAGATCGAAGCCTATGGTGAAGGCGTTAACGATTACGGCCAGGTAATGATGGCGCATTTGCGCCGCACGTCCGAAGACGGGCGCGATTTCCTGATCCATCTGGGGTTCAGCGACAGCGCAGCGAATAATTTCTATCACGCCAACCTGCTGCAGGACCTTGGTAAAATCCACCCGGCGTTTGATGTCGGGCTCTGGTCCCTGCCCACCCGCCCGTCACCGGAGCAAAAGGCGGAAAAGCGCGAACATGTGCGCCGCGGCCCTGAAATCTTTAGCGAAGCCGTAGAGGACGAAATGGATCTGCTGTTCGCCCATCCGCATGTTGGTATGGTTATTCCGTGTATCCAGCTATTCCACCATGAACGGGTGGATGGTAAGGGAACATACGGTAAAACGGGCGCACAAATGGGTAAGGTGATCAAGGCCGCCTGTATCGTCGATGCCAAGGACGGCGATATGATGAAACGTCCACACCAGGAACGCGAACGCACCGAAGAAGAAGCGCTGGAGCGCATGCAAACGGCCGAGAAATATGACGGGGCTTTTGACGGCTTGCTGGATATGTACATCCAGTACCGAACGTCATTGCAAGCCTAGCGAAACAATCCATGCGATGTATAGATTGCCGTGTCGGCCTAAAGGCCTCCTCGCAATGACGATAAAATAAAAGCTTTGTATCTGCCCATATCTGCGTTTAAAACACTTCCATGGAAAAATTCACGACACTCACCGCTCTTTCCGCTCCTTTGCGCATGATTAACGTCGATACAGACGTGATCATCCCCAAGCAGTTCCTGCGCACGATTAAACGTTCCGGGCTGG
>JAUHXT010000022.1 GCA_030426925.1 Alphaproteobacteria bacterium
ACAACGCTTTAAGCGCGGTGGGCACACGGTTGCCCAGCAAACTTAGGACCCCTAGCGCAAAGGCGATATCGGTAGCCGCCGGAATGGCCCAGCCATCAGCACCGACCGGGTTGTCCTTGTTCAAAAACAAATAAATACCGGCGGGCAACACCATACCGCCGATCGCGGCCATGAACGGCAAAACCGCTTTATCCCGCGTGGACAGCTCCCCTTCCATCAATTCCCGTTTTATTTCCAAACCAACGAGGAAGAAGAAAATGACCATCAGGCCGTCATTGACCCAGTGCAGAACTGATTTTTCCAGTTCAAAATCCATACCGTGCGGATCGGCGAAACCGATGCGGAAGTCCACGACGTTCAGGAAGTAATTGTATGCGCCGAATAACGGCGTATTGGCGATTACCAGCGCAATTATAGATGCAAAAACAAGAATGATACCGCCGGATGCTTCGTGATGAAAAAAGTCCTTGGCGGCGTATTTAACGCGAGACGGAACCAATTCTTCAGGGTGCGTGGCTACTTCAGCCGCTACTTCTGCGCCGTGTTTCACTGCCTCCGCTCCTTCGGAAATTTTCTCTTTTGTTTTTTCGGCAGCTTTTTCGGCTTCTTCGGGTATGTCGCTTATCTTCATCTTTTTTGGGGTATCCTGTACATGACAATATCTTTTTTAACGTTTATACGGCACATTGCATCATGTCCCAAGACACTTTGCGATTAATTATCCTCAACATTCTCGGCTGGAGTTGTTATGCATGCGCCGATACGCTGGGTAAACATATGGCCGCGACGTACGGGATATCGCAAATCCTGATGATCGCGAGTTCGATTGCCGCCATTTTTCTGATCGCGTGGATATTTATCCGCAGAGGATGGAAGGGGTTTTTATCACCAAAATTGAAATTGCACCTGTTACGCGCGATTGGGGTTAGCGGGATTTCGTATTGCGTGGTGAATTCGTTTAGCCGCATTCCACTGGCTGATTTTTACGGCGTGACGTTCACCGCACCGTTTTTAACATTGGCGATGATCGCGTTTTTCCTGAAAGAGCATGTGGGGTGGCACCGCTGGACCGCGGTGTTTGTGGGGTTTGTTGGGGTGGTTATCCTGGCCGGGCCGGAGTTTTCCAACATGAATGTAGGGTATCTTTATGCGGCGGCGGCGGTAGTTTTAATTTCATCAACCAGCGTAGCGATACGCAAGATCGGAAAAGATGAATACCTGCCGCTATATGGGGTGTATCCGCCTATTTTTATTTGTCTGTTCAATACGCCTATGGGGCTGGCTGAATTCATTCCCGTGCCGCCGGCGGATATAATCTTGTTTGCGTTGTACGGGGCGTTTGTGATCGGCGGATTGTTGATGACGACCTACAGCATTGCGAAAATCCATGAAATGGCGATTGTCGCACCGTTTCAATACACGCAGATTATATGGGGTATTGTGTTCGGGTATTTATTGTTCGGGGACGTTCCTGTCCCGACAACCTATATCGGTCTTGTGCTGATTATCGGCGCGGGGCTGTATATGATTTACCGCGAGCATCAGGCTTACCGCGCCGAACACAAGTCCAGATAAACCGCGTTGTTTTGATCCACACTCAGCTTTTGTATGTCCGAGCCGCAATGCAGGGTCGGAACGGGTTCATAGACCGAACAGAAATCAACCGGAGTCGAAATGGTCGCGCACGCGCTGACGCTCAGCATCATCGCGCACAATGCGGGTTTTAATTTCATGGGCCTGCCTTGTTTTTTTGTTCATGGTTTCTGCGGCCCTGGAGCGTTCTTTCCAGCGTGCCTTATATGACACGGCCAGCCAGAGCGCCCCAAGGACCAGCAGAAGGACGAATGTACCGACCATTATGCTTTGTTCGGCACAATGTAGACGAGGATTGCCGTTAAAACGGCAGAGACTGACTGGATCAGTTCTTCCGTCACGAAATCCGGTTCGATATCAGTATATTCCGATACAAAAAATACGACCGCGCCGATAACGGCGACGATGGCTTTATCTACGGTGGTAAACATAGTCATTTCCTTTCTGTGTTTAGGCTTCAACGAGTTTGAAAAATATGTGGCGGCCGATTCTGGTCACGGGCTTTTGCCCCTTTGCCCAGTAAGGCGAAACGTAATCGGCATGGTAATGGGTTGCGCCGTTGGTGGTATCACGCAAGGCACCAATGACCGCGCGGCGGGCGATACGCAAGCAGGTTGCGAAATGAATGTCCTTGTCCGTTACTTCCTGAATGCGTTTGAGGTTCGGGTCGTTTTTGTTCCAGCAACTGAACTGATAGGGTTTGTTGCAGACCTCTATGATCGTATTGCCCCACCAGTAGCCGCCCATTTTGCGGGCAAGCTTTACGCGGTTCAGGACGACGCAGGCCACGGCCTCCATCCCCACCGGACCTTCATTACGGGCTTCGCCGAAAATCGTGCGGGCGAGAACATCAATTTCCAGCTCACGCATATAGGCGTGCGGGTCTGTCCTCTCCTGCTTTTTCGACAGGAGCGGCTTTAAAAATCGTTTGAACATGTTTGCTATTCCTTTTGTGCTTTGAGGGCTTCGGTTTGCAGCGCGGTTTTATCGAGCTTGGCTTCGATCCGCAGGAGGTGATTGACGATCCGGATTTCCAGGTCTTTTAAATCCGTGACATACGCATAACTCTTGGCGGCTTCGAGCTTGAAGGCCGTCAGTGCATCGTAAAGATTGCGAATGGCCTCTTCCGTTTCCTTGCGCGTGCGCCAGATCATCCAGAGAAGACCGGTCAGCGCCGGTAAATCGATCACAGTGATCCACCAGGTCAGACCCTGTCCAAAAACTTCTTCCATGTGTGCTTTCCTTTTATACGTTGAAGTCCGTGTTCGCCGTGTGGGCATCGGAGCGCCAGCTTTTGACGAATTTGGACGGGTAGCTGCGTTTGATACGCACGGGTTCGAGCGAGAGAGCGCCGGCAACAGCATCCAGCCCGTCGTCATGGCCTTTCGATGTGCCGGGCCGCCATTCCTGCATTTCCGTTACAAAAGGCGTTTGCAGGACTTTTTTGTGAACGTGCAATGCCTGCGCCGCCAATACGGCATCAAAGGATTCCAGAATGCGGATATCCTTTGCCTTACGGGATGATTTTTCAATCACCGCGCAGGGGATACGGGCATCCGCCAGTTCCCGGCGCAGGATAGATGGCAGGAAGCGCCCTATGCCGTTGGTTTCGATCGCAATAGACGGCAGGTAATAATCCTGCGCCAGTTTTGCAATCACCCGGCATTGCTGGGTTGCCTCGTCTTCTCCGCTCTCTTCGACCTGAAGATATTCGAGGTGATGCAGCCAGTATTCGCCTTCCTCATCCGTATAGACAACGGCCAGAACGGAATGGTCGCCCGATGCGCTGCCGAACGCCGGGTCCCACCAGGCGGAAGCCGAAACAATTTTACGACCGCATAACCGCAACTGAATTTGCACCTGCGCTTCGCTGTAATGCAGGTCAGCGCCATACAGGCGAAGCAATGCGGGGTCGAGGCGTCCTTGCATGATGTTCACCGGGTTCAACATCATTTGCGAGGCGAAAGCGTTTGGCCCGCTGGTGCGTTTTTGTTCGTCGATATGCTCGGCTGAAAAACGTTCCGGCCATACGCTGTTCCCGTCTTCATCCAGTACCGGGATTTTCAGGCGTTCGTATCCTTCCAGAAATACCTGCTCCTCCTCTATTTCCTTCCGGGGCGTATCGGCATAGATGGAAAACCATGTGTGCGGCGTTCCGAGATAGAGCAAAGTGCCGTCCGGCGTTAAAATGAAATCCAGTTCCGCCAGACGTTCACGCAAATCTTCACGCTTTTGGGCGCTGTCACAGGTGTTGGGCACTTCCACATCATCACATATGACGATATCAGCGCGCGAACCAGTGATGTTCGACGTGATACCCTTCGCCAATAGCGATGGGTCGCGTAATTCCTTTGTGCGGTTAACGGTAAAGCGGTCAGACGCCCACTGATCAGGCTTCGTCGGCGTGAGATGCGTGGTTAAAGGATGCTTCTCGAGTATCTTCCTCGTGTTCCTGACCAGCTTCCTCGCCAGTGAGGACTCGGCGGACAGGACCAGAATACGCAAATCCGGATCCACCAACAGCGCCCACGCCACGAAGATTGCCGTAAGAGAGGATTTCCCGGCGCCGCGGAAGATCGTCATAACCAATCGTCTTCTTCCATGCGTCCAGCACTCTTCTAGCCAAGTCGCTATCCGATAATGCAGGTCTGGCGTATTTTGATCTTGTATCCTGTTCCATAGCCCTAGAAATAGCGGAAATCCAACATTTTTGCAATAATTACTATCATCCATGCGTCATTTTTACTTTAGCCAAAGTTAATATTATTGTTTTTTCAGAGTTTTACTTTCCAAATACTCAAAACCCTAATCTTCTCCTGCCTTTGCGCGTTCCTGATAAGAGTGCAATTCCTCGCTGGCTTCGTGAAGCAACCCGGCCAGATCCTGCGAGTCGGATGCCTTCGTTTTTTCAATGTCGGCCCAACGTGCGAGCTTTAACAGCAGCTCCAGATGGGCGATCGCCACCTTGCAGGCCGTATGGTGGGCGGAAAACTGCTTTGTATCGTGGGCAGCCTCGCTCCCGATAAACCTGCGGTAGGATTCCAGCGTCTTACGAATGGCATCAGGCAAGACTTCGGACACGGCGGCGCGCGTCCGATCTTCGATCGACTTGGTCATGCAATCTCCAGAGTTGTTATGTGGTTATGGGACTGTTACGAAAAAGGCTTCTGCATTCAATTCACAAAAAACGGAATGACCGTATAAAGCACCGCAAGGCTGACTATGGCAACGATGAAACCTGTGAACGCCCCCAAGAAAGCGCCTTTCCAGAAGCTCTGGCCACGCCTAACAAGAACAGTGCCTCCAGCTATGGAGGCTAATAATGAAACCATCATCACAAAAATGAGAACCAACAGAAAGATTAAATCTACAGGGCTAATATATTCATTCATTCCAGTTTCTATTTTGCGTCCATCCAGTAGAATTGCCCAGGCACTAAAGATTCTATGTCTTCTTTATGGTGCTTTTTTTATAGGTATTCTGTTGGTTATAAAATTATCCAAGCAGCTACAGCCATCCAACCCGAGCGTTAAAGCATTCATCCACAGCTTTTGTGGAAGCCAATAATCGTAATGTATGTCTTCATCACCAATCATAAAAAAATCAGTTTGAGTTAGATGCGGTGATGCATATCCGTATGCACCTTCTTTGTAGAGAATCTTTCCTGACGTTACGTCTATAACCTCTATATTGTAAGACACATCGCCGGGAATATATATTCTATAGTTTTTTATTCCTGAAGATTGTTCCAGCATCTCCTGAAGAAGAATATAATGTTCCTTTTCATCATAGACCGTTACTTTGATGTTTTTAGATGTTGCATTTAGTAAAACTATCCTTATGCCATTAGCGCACGGCCTAAAGACAAGTGCCCAAAAGATACAAAATCCAATAACAAGAAATAATAACAGTCGTTTTTTCAATTTCTTCCTCTATACGCATTACCTGTCGCGGTAATTCCCCGTCTATGATTGAGAGGATTATAGCCCGGTTTAATAGCAGGAGGACTAGTCAGTAATTTCTGCTTTCTCATTGCTTCAAGTATAACATCTACATCACGTTTGTCTTGATTCTTGCTATCAAGAGCTAATGTTCTACCCACCCTATTATTTTCAAGGTCCATAAGCACTTGAGCTTTTACACTATTGTCATTTTCCAGATTTTGCCTTTCATGAGCATGACCGAAATCTCTGGCGACCTTTTCCCCCAGAGCCCTTGTCACACGATAGCTCCATAAGGCATGCCGAAAGGCATCGGCATCATTGTCACCAAAATCATCGTATTCAGGAAAAACCTTTTTCATATCGCCCTCAACTGTTTCTCTTATAATCCAAGCTCGTAAAGCGTTTCGTGGAGAACTCACAAAACTGTCCCAGTGCTTAGCCCCTTCTTGACTGAAACTGTATTTTTTTATTGCTTGGTTGTAATCAAGATATCGTTCTTGATGTTGCAAATCCAGACCCATTCACGTTCCGTTTCTCCGCCGGGTTTTAGGATTCCATCGACCTACAACCCCTTAAAATTGTTTTCCATGCTGGCTTCCTTTCCTTAAAACTTGCTGACGATGAACCACTGGCTGCCGTCCGATACGACGGTGATGGCCTTGTACTGCGACGCCAGGGGCTGGCTGAAACCGTCGGGGCCGGAGCCGCCGAGTTCTGTCACCGTTACGGCGTTGGACGAGACATCGGTTTTTTTAATCGTCACCGTGCGGCCGATTGCTTCGGACGCGTTGGCGGGCGGCAAGCGGGCTTCCAGCGCGCCACCGAAGGAAGACAAAAGATAAGTGTCCACCGCCATATCGATGTCGTAAATCCCGGTGCCATCGTAAAAGCGGGTATTGCCCGGCGCGCGGTTGGAGGAAATAACAAACCATTCCGCGCCGTTGGAAATCATCTGGACGAAATCGTTTTCCGCGCCGAGGTAATAGTTGCGCGCGTCTGCGCCGCTGCCGCTATCTTCGGTAAGCGTTATCACGTTGGCGGAGGAGTCGATTTTCTTTATCACCATCATCGCGCCGATTGCGTCGGCGGCGTTGGGCAGTTCGACCGTCAGCGCCCCGCCGAAACTGGATACCAGATGAACGGAGTGTGAGGTATCAAGTGTTACCGTTCCGCTGGCGTCGATATATTCGGTATCGTATCGCTGCAGCGCTGCGTTCATGTCGACGCAGGTGGTTTTCTGAAAGTAATTCTTGTTCGGGAAACCGGCGTTATAGGCCGTATATTCCCCGCCCGACAAATCCCAAATCGCCGCACCATTGGACGCAGAGAGCAGGTTATAAATTGCCGTTTCGATAGAGCCGTTTTCCAGTTTGATATTCGGCACAAGATTATTGCTTTCCGCGTACGGGTTAATCAGCAGCGTCTTGTTCGAATTTGCGCCGATGATAAAGCATCCCTGCGCCGTGCCTTTCACGTTTGCTTCGCAATCAATGAAGGCGTTGTTGAAGGAACCGTATTCGACATAAATGCCGGCACCGGAAATATCAGCGCCATGGGAATAAACGCGGCAGGCGTGGAATTTATTAGCGTTCGGCGTATCACCTGCCCCGCTTTTTGTTAAGTGGATGCCGTGAACTGCCGGCTGTTCCACCAGCACACGATCGAAATTGTTCCAGTAACACGGGTAGTTTGTGTCCGTACCGCCATCGAGCAAGATGCCGGTATTGGATTGCCAGATGGTGACGTCCGTTACCGCATTCTGAACACAGGGGCGCGGGGCAGAGCCGTAGAGCTTTATCCCAGCATCGCCTTTTTCAATGCGCAGGTACGCAATCCTCGCGAAATCCGCCACGACTTCGATGATGTTAAAGCTGTTGTCCAAGCCTTTTAGAACGGAGCGCTGGCCCGTGCCGATCAAGCTCTGCCGTTCGTCCAGCGTGATGGTTGAGGTCACCAGATATTCGCCTTCTGGAACAAAGACGGCGTTGTGCGCGGCCAATGCCTGCTGGATTGCCACCGTGTCATCGGTCAAACCGTCACCGACAGCGCCAAAATCCTTAATCGAAACACTATCCGAAAATTTATCGGACGTGGTGCGCGTTGCCGCACCTGTACCCACGGCCGTG
This sequence comes from Alphaproteobacteria bacterium, assembly GCA_030426925.1. Taxonomy (GTDB): domain Bacteria; phylum Pseudomonadota; class Alphaproteobacteria; order Micavibrionales; family Micavibrionaceae; genus JAUHXT01. The sequence continues at coordinate 7,664 of JAUHXT010000022.1, forward strand.
TAATTTGGTGCGGCCATCGATCCTTCCAGCGATACCGCAACCGGATCGCCGTTGCCGTCAAAACCCAGCGCCTTGTTCGCGCGCGCGGCGCGGTCCGGCAATACGGTTTCGGATGTCGTTTCATGATCGGAATAACGCAGCATGGGGGACAGCGCCCTGTTTACCTGCTGCACCGATCCGGCAAGGTAGTCCAGTTCGGTGTTGATCGCAGCGGCGGAAAAATCCCCGCCTTCGATAAAATCGGTCACACGTTCCAGCGGCAGTTTGCGCTCCAGCGTGACAATGATACCACTGGCGGGTGCGGCATCGAATGTGACATCACCCCCGGCCGTTTGCCCGGCATCGGAAATATCAAAGCCGCTGGCCTGCTCCGCCCCGTCAAAATAAACTTTTAAATCCTCGCTCGCGAAAATCGGGAACGGATAAGCGAATACCGTCTGTGTTCCGTTGGCGACATAGCGCACCAACGGTTCCACAGCCGGCACTTTTATATGCTCGGTCATGGTTTGATCCTTGTTTTTGGGAATAGATAATTAGGGAAAGTTAAGGCAAATAATCTTTAAAATCTCTGTTTCTGCTTCGTGACATTTGACTCCTGCAGCGGGGCCTTTCTTTTCTGTAACACTACCACATTGTGCATGGCCATCATCGTGAATCTGAGCGCGGCTTTTTTAAATGTGTTTCAGGTTCTGTATAGCTTTCACGAAAGTCAGAGTTTCTTATTATTAAATCTTCAAGAATATGCCACCCCAAATCTTGACATAACTCATCGTTATCGGTTGTATCTTTGTCTTCTAAAGATAATAGCTTCTTTTTTATTACCGGAAGGGAGCCTTTTCCTTCATAGCCTTCAACATAAGTGCATAAGTAATATTCACCCTGTTCACTTTCAAGGGTGATGCGAATTGATTTTTGTGCGACTTTTCTATTTTTTTTCATTCTGTAATTAATTCAGGCCATTCGCTTTGAGGTTTTCCCAACAAACATTTCTCATATCTATCGTTTGCGGACGCGTGACAACGTGAGGCGGCGGCGGCACTTTTTCGTTTTACTAGCCTACTACATCTTTTATGGTCATCATCGTGAATCTGGTCGCATATCTCTTTATGGTCTTCAGACACTCCTGTTGCAGTATCGCTATCGTTCTTCATCTGCGCAAGAACTCTTTTACGTTCGGATTCAGACATATTTTGCCAGATTTGTGCAGCAACGGCTGTTGACACACCTAAGAACGAAGCCATAGCAATAATAAAAGGGCTTGCTACAGCGGATATTGTGATCGGCTTTTTCTGTTCGTTTTTAGATTTGAACAATGTTTGTTCCGTTTCTCCACCAGGATGCATTATCCCATCTTCTTTCAAATCATTATCACGCTGAAATGCCTTGATCCCTGTATCCGTATCACGATCAATGACACCGTTTTCAATTTTACTCGGATAGTATCCTTTGCTTTTTAATTCGCGTTTTACACGCGTAACATCGTCTTCTTTGTTCTCCATATTATTGCCAACCGCCGAAGATAATTGATTAGCGTATATATTTTTAAACAGCATGATGTGTTCCTTTTCGTGTTGGTCGAATAAAAAACCCGCCGGTGAGGACGGCGGGTTCGCTGGTTATCTTTTAATGTGATGGTCTTAGCCGGGACCATCGCCGGGATTTTTCGGCAGCGGTGCGAGGCGCCTGCCAATTTCGGTCTGCGCGATACCGCCCAGGCCGGCAGCATGTCCGGCGACTTCCAGCAACGGCAAGGTTTCCCCTAAAATCTCCACTTCGGTTTCCAGCAGGCTGGGGTCATAGGCGGCAGCGCCGAACGCTCCCGCCGCGGTCAGAAGCGATACAAGCCCCGTGACCCTGAGTGTGTTACCGATCGTCTTTTTATCTATTTTCATGGTTTTGCTCCCTGTTTTTTTATGTTTATGATTAGTTAATATATTAACTATTTACTGATCTATGTCAATATTTTATTTCTTATAAATATGAAAATAATTTCGATAATTTTACAAAAACCTTGCCCGCGCCCGGCACATGCTTTAATGGGTCAATCATCCTTTCAACTTTCTCTATGGTGACGCCCATGAAATTTTATGTCTTACTCCTGCTGCTATTGTTATCTGCGCCGGCGATGGCACAGGACAGCTCATCATACGATCCCTATGACAATTGGGATAAGAATTACGATAACCCCTTCGACAAGCCGGACAGAAAAAGCAGCCCGTATTACGAGGATCCGATCCCTAAAGAAGACAGAGTGAGAACAATCAAGCCGCCCAAGCCCATAGAGCTTGAAAACGGTTTCAGCGACGGCAGAAGCGGAAAGAAACGCATCGGCAGCATTATGCAGGATCAATTGAAACCTGCGCGCTAGCCCCTGTCCTGAATTTGGTTATATGTCTGAAACCCTTCCAGTGCTCCGACACCAAAGTTTCCGATGTTCGATAGGCGCCTGACACCATAACTTAAATTGTCGAGATTGTTTCTTTCCTGAAGCTGGGTGCGTTGCAGCGTATTCAGACGCACCTGTTGCCCGAGGTCCTGATTGATTGCGGCGTTGCGCAATGTGTCCAGCCTTTCACGTTGTGCGCGCTCCTCATCAGATTCTGAAAGCAAGCCCAACAGGACAGCCTGCGACGATCCACCGGAGGAGCTTACCCCTTGCGAACCAAAACTTGCGCGCTGACGGGCGACCGCACGTTTCAACGCCTTGCGCCTGTTTTCTTCGGCGATCTGCGTATCCAGCGCTATTTTCTGACGTTCCAGCGCCGCGCGTTCCTGTGCGTTTTTTTGCTGAAGGTTTTGCTGCTGCTGTAACTGCTGGAGCGCCAGCTCCTGATCCTGCTGGCTTTGCCGTAAGGACGCTTCGCTGGACGCGATGTTATTGAATAATGAAACACCCTGCGAAATTACAGGTAACAGTGTTAAAACGGTTTGTAAGCCTGCCATGATTTCAACTCCTAATCATTGATCTTTAATTCTGTGGTAACGGACAATAGTGTGAACGGATACGGAATGGATTGTTCAATCCGCCACAGTGATTCCTCGCCGCTTTGCTGCCAGCCCAGGGAGCGGACTTTTACATCACCGCTAATACTTGGCGGCGGAGCATCCAGTATGGGATCCTCTCCAATTTGCTTGAGCGATATGTCTTTTAGTCCACGACCGATATCAAGGCGCAGAGCCTGTGTGTCCTTTAAACGGAATACACCTTCTATCATGCGCAGTTTGATCCCAAAGCCCCCTTCCCCCGATATGGTTGGTGGCAGCGGCTTGATGATGTGCGTATAGGGAAGGCCAATTTCAACCTCGCTTGCGGCTTCGCTTAACGTTACACTGCCACTGCTAACGTCCTGATCCGCCTGTACCACACCATCGGCGATAATTGAAACCGTTTGCCCTTCCAGATGGTCAAGTCCGGACCATGCTGTCGTCGGACTTCCTGATATTCCTGTCAGGGCAGAGTCCAGATTAAGCGTATCGTCGAACTGTTCAATCAGATAATCACCATCCCGTTCTACCAGAATGTAAACATCGTCCCCGACTACAGAGACGGATTTTACGTTGCCGAGCGTGTCGTGCAGTGTCCATGCGGCAACCTGTTCGGCACGGTAGATTGTTAGCGTTGCGAACTTTCCGTCTGCGCGAATGATAAATAACAACCGCCTCGATGCATCAAAGTCCTGATCCACTGGATCCACGATGATATGGCGGGATAGCAACGCGATATCTGTAGACTGATATGCCTGCTCGATATCGGTATAAAGGAATTCCCGGATTTCGTGTTTGTTCCGCGCGACAAAATGCGTAGCCCCGTCAACAATGACCGGAGGAATGTAGCGTTCAATTACCGAACCAACTCGTGTCTGCCTGTTTACCTGTACATTCGCAGGGGTTAACGGATCGCCCGTTACCATCCATTCCGCACCAGAAGTAAAAACCTGCAAGTGGCGACCAGAGAAAATACCGCGAATGGCATTTACCTGATCGGACAGGATAGAAAATTCTATCGCTTCGTCATCCAATCCTGTCCCCAGATCGAAATTAAAGAGATCGCCGGAACGGGAAAACCACAGACGGTTGGGTAAATCACGGGAACCGCCGATGACCAGCCTGTCCTGATGGAAGGCCGCAGAAGACGGATAGCCGCGCGCGGGTGAAAATGTCTGTTCGAACCAATCAATAGTGACATCGGTATTGGGCAGGTCTTCAATCGTTGTGACTGTCACAACAGTCGGGGAATCATAACTGGTTATCTCCACTTCCTTATCCTGTACACGTAAGCGCGTGCCTGCGTGCAGCGGATCAAAAACATCTGCCGAGGCTGTCAAAGTGATGCTGCCCGTTGTTCCGCTGGGAGTCAGAGTTACCGCGCTGTCGGCGAATTTGAAATACGGTTGTTCTATGCGGTTGTCTTCGATGAAGAACGTCCAGTCATTCAGGGCGAATGTGCCGCCGGAATCCCTGGTCAGCTTTTTGGGCATGTAATCCGGATGCACGAGTAATAGCGTATCCGCACTTTGCGTCCAAACAACCTGTCCCATAGCACTGGCCGGCCATGGCGAGGACAAAGTCGAAACTTTAGTACCACCCGCATAAATATCGATCTGCATGTCCGTCAATACCAGAAGGTAAGTCTGCTGGGTATTGAATTCGAACGCGATCAGTCGGCCATCGCCGGCCGCGGTATCGACATAACGCAGTCCCGCCCGTCTGGTGACGCCGCCGGTCGGGAATATGAATAAATTCCGCAATTCCTGCGCCCCGTTTGTATAAGCGCGCAAATCCCCGCGCCCCAGAAGCTCCGGCGATACTTCCCCGGCTGTGAAATTCGTTTTTACCTGCCTAATACGTGTCATATGTTTTCTCCAGAATAAAAAAAGCCCACCAAACCCGCGGTGAGCAAAGACATGTTTATAATTTTATGTTTTGAAAGGAACTTTTAACCAAACTGGGCTATGATCCTTAGGGTATTGAATTCAATCAGATAAAGAGCTCAGGACATGCCGCACGAAGAACGCTATATCAATTTCAACCTCGACGAGGTCCAGCAAGCCGTTTCCATTGGCTGCGTGAAAGAACAGAAAGATCCGCTGCCGCGCGGCAATCTGACAGCCATTGAAATCAACGAAGAAGATCCAAAGGATAAAGACTTCATCTATTTCCACATTGACGGCGCGAACGGTAAAACGCACCGTGTGCAGTTCGATCGCAAGTTTTTTGCCCTGTCACTGGTTTTCTATTGTCAGGGTAGCGGCATTCCGATCCCGGCCCGCGGTCAGAAAACCCTGAATATCAAAAACGACCATATCATTATGGGTATTACGCTTGAGCGTAAGGCGTTTGATAATTAACCCCTGACATCGACGAGTGTGAAATCTTCGATTTTATTCGGCGTGTCCTGCTGCGCGTCTATCTGACGGGCGCGGGCATATTCCTGTTCGGCTATGCGGATCATTGCTTCCGCGCGTGATGTGTTTTCCGTTACCGGAATACAAAATTCAGCTGCGAGGCGTACGATCAACGCCTGATCGAAATACGGCGGGAATTCGCTTTCATCCGGCCTGTAAATATAGGTCAACGTGACGGTTTGTGCATCCGTGTGCAATGCATCCCGGTAGATACGATATTTCAGACCGCGCCCCGCTCCACCCGCTCCGCAGGAAACGGCGCGTAAGAAATCATTGGGTAACTGGTAGGCATATTGGTAGTCGGCGATTGGTCCGGTGCCAAGCTGCGTTAATTCGACCTGCCCGGTTGCAAATGTCCATGGGTAAGCGGACAGCAACGCATCGCGGGCTGTCGGGTATAATATCCCGGCGATTTCGCTTTCCGCGGTGCCGTCGTCAAACGATGTGATGGGCGCGGCGCCAATGCGCACCAGCGCGCGGGCGCACAGCCCGATATCTGTTAAAGCCATTTTGACCTCCGTTAGAATTAAAAATGACTCCCCCTCCATCGAAATGGAGAGGGAGCCGGTCTGCCGCGGGCACATGGGGCAGCCACGCATTCCTTTTGGCGAGCCGTGCGAAGGGAGGGACGATTGCTCGAGCCGAAAGGAACGGTAACCGGGCTGCCGGATGTGCGTTAAGCTGTGAACGCCGCGATTGTCACAACACCAGCCGTGATATCGGTCACGATGTAGAAAATCGTTTCCGGTGTATCGCCGGTATCGATGTTCGCGATGATCAAATCGTTTTCGTTCATCATGTCTGCGGTATTGTTAAAATAGCCGGTAGTCGTAACGTCCGTGTCGGCCGTTTTGTAATGCCACAGGGTGAAGCTATTGGCGTACGCCAACACACTCAGGTTTGCTGCTGTATAAGCCATAATCAAATCTCCTTTAAATGGTTGGCGGGTTAAGCGTCAGGCGTTTCATCACAGAAAATCGTGATCACACCGCTATCATCGACAAGGGATGCGCCCTGGCTCATCATGTTGTTCACAAAGTGCGCTGCGCGGTCGCCGTGCCAGCTGACATCCGTTTGAACATCAGAGCCGGAAGCATGACCGATAGATGTTTTGTGGTACCAGTAGCAGGAACGGATATCGTTACCATCAATCGGCAGACCGGAATGTGGAATCCAGATTGTACCCAGCCACATCTTGGCCTGCGTGATGGATGAATACGGCAGGTTGCTCTGGCCGATATAATCCGCGCTCACGAATTCCTCGATTGCCAGAAGCTCGCTCCACTGTTTCCAGCCGATGACAGCGAAACGCTGCCCGTCGTCCGGAACATCCAGGTCGCCGAATGTCTCAAAAGCCTCAAGGATTTTGGATTTTGTCAGACCCGTGTCGGCATCGGAAATTTCATTTGTTGACGCTGAGGCCAAAGCGCTCAGGATCAGGTCGTCCGTTTTGCGGCCCAGTGCGTTGGCACCGGCGCTGGCAATAACCTGGCGTTCGTCGATGTTGACTTTCAGTTCATCCAGACGGTCAACCCAGTCACCGGCATAGTAATCCTGCAACGTACATTCAACATTGGTGTGATCCAGGTTCATGACCGGAACCATGCCGTGTGTCGATTTGGTTGACGCCGTCCCCTTTCCAACTTTCTGGAAGGTTGTGGATGCGCCTTTTACATTATTGATTGTGCGTACCGTGTTCCGCAGTTTGGAACCCTGACGCTGATAGGCCTCATGCACTTCGCGTTCGAACTGCTTGATAAAGGCCTGGTCTATGGAAGTTGCCATATCGTTTACCTCATATTGTAAGATTGATAGGAAAATCCGGCTTGTTCCTGGTTGTCGCATCCAAAGCGGCCCATCGGTCCGGCGACAGCGAATCAGGCGGCGTTCGCACTTGCAAAACACCGTTGTCTGACCCGCTGTAAATTTTGTGGGAAATAGCCCGTCAGTAGTATGATGTAGATACAATGCGGGCGTTGATATGCTTATATATAGGATATAATTCCTATACTGTCAATAAAAATTTATTTTTTCTGGTGTTTGTATGCATATTAGGTAAAAATTATCAAATAAGCGGTGACGCACATGAATAGAGTTGGGTGTAAGAGAAAACCACGGACGAACAAGGACGGATCATGATACGAGAATGGATAGAAAGCCTGACTTTCACCCCCAGCAATGACGATCAGGACATGCGGCGCGCGCATTCACGCCGTCAGGCGGACAGCGCTATCGCAACCATCGACGGACGATCATACGGTGTTGAAAACTGGAGCGAAGGCGGTTTACTGCTCAGCGGTGACGATAAAAGCTTCGGTGTCGACCAGCCTATCAACATGGTCATGAAATTCAAACTGGCCGACCGCGTTCTTGAACTCGAACAGGACGGACGCATTGTCCGTAAAACCAAAAACAGGTTCGCGGTTCAGTTCGGCCCGCTTACCGATATGGCGTCTCGCGGATTCAAACAGGTGATCGACGATGCCGTCACCCGCGCCTTTGCCGAAAGCCAGATGGCTTAGCCCTCTCAATGATAGGTCCCCACGAAGGTAAAGAGCTTGAATTAATGCTTTCGGGCAAAAAGCATTTGGCCGTTTTTCATGATTATTTTTACCCGGAAGAATCTATCTCGGAAGAAATTATTCCAGAAAAAGCTTTTCAGCCCTATGTTCTATCTGGCCGCATTGTGCGTTTTGAGAAAATCCTATTTAGCAAAAAAATGAACCATCAGGTTCTGTATGTATGTTTTACTACGCCAGAAGAAGATTGGCGCGCAAAAGCCTATTTATGGTTCTGCGAGGGAATACACACTCAGAGATTCCAACCAAATCCCTACCATGACTATTACCTGGGAAAATTGCTGGGGTATAGTGATCCGGATATAACTGACTTTACCTCACAAAACGATGAGTTATTTAGCAGCGCAATAAGGGCAAAGACTGCCTTTTGATCCCCCATGCGGCCCACCACACTTTGGACACCACATAGTAGGGCTGCGAACCATTGGTTCGTCTTCTACAAAGTTATTCAAAGCCCAAATGGTTTCTCCATCCGGATTCACTATACCATCGACTTTTAATTGATGGTCTCTTTGAAAAGCTTTGATAGCATCAAATAATTCCCTATCAGGATAAGGGGTGAGACCGTATTCAGGAATATTATAATAACCCTGCTTTATTAAACTGTTTTTTAACTCTGAAACATCATTCAAATTTACATTTGAATCTCTTGAGACTTTCGATTTGATTTTTATCATATCCTATACTCCTTTGTTTAAGGCCGCCGGTTTCCCAGCGGCCTTGTCGTTATTAATTACCGCTATAGAGTTTCTGGAAGCCTTCCGTGACTTTTGCGACGAATGACGGGTCGCGGTCGCGCCAGTATTTCGGATCGCGCATCATGGATTGCAGGTCAAGTTCCTCGCCATTTCCGCCAACACCGTTCACGGATGGGCGCAAGCCGGGTTCTTCACCCTTCATCATGCCGAACAGAGCGAGGACACCTTCGTATGAACTGGCCAAAGCGTCCAGCACATCGGCAGACAGGTTTTTCTGACCGAATGCCAGAAGCTGGCGTGAAACTTCCTTCCATTTTTCCGGGCCGCCGAAATGGTTGATGAGTTTTTCAACTTCCTTATCGGCCTGGAAGTCCGCGGACAGTTCCATCACCAACGGGACAAGGCGTTCAGCCGCAAGGTCGTACACTTCCTGTACCTGTTCCTGCGTAAAGCCTTTATCGAAAAGCCGCTGGTTGATTTCCTGATCGGCTTCGAACAGGCCGTGATCGCATTTTACGCAATATTCATCCGGCGATTTTGGTAGCGCCGGGCGCTGGGAAAAGCGTTTTTCCAGTTCCTTGTAGGATTGGACGAATGAGTCCATGCGGACTTCGCCCGTGCTTGGATCCCTGAATTTTTCCGGGATTTCGTTGTCTAAAAGATTGTCTGTTTGCATCTCTTTTTCTCCTTTAATGCAGTCGTGAAAGTTAGCCGTTCCGCCCGCGGTCGATCAGGCGAAGGATGGTTGCGACCAGCGAGCGCTGGCCTTCGGTGTAACGCAGTTGTTCGTCGCTTGCGCTGCCGTTCAATGCGCGCTGGAAGGTGATGACCTGTAAATAGGCCAGTGCTTTCTTCCCATCGTCGGTGGAAAACAGGCGGGCGAAGATTTTTTCTATCTCCCGCTGTTCCAGCTTTGAGACCGCCGAGCTGTAGGCCATAGATTGTTCCGCTTTATTCAGCGGCAATAGATTCACCGGGAACATTGGCGGCCTCCTTCTGTGGTAATGGTTGAATGGGAAGTTCCGCGCGTATCAGGTCACTGGGCACTCCCAGCGCTTCGCCCAGGTATCGGGCAGTGCGTTTAAAGTCGATCGCGCCAGCCGCTTCTGCGCCCATACCCATGACGGACGTTACCCAGGTCAGGGTGTTTTGCACGCTGCGCTGTCCTTGCGCCCTTGCAAGCGGTGAGCGGTAATCAAGCACAACGTAGCGGCCGTCCAGCGCGATATCGGGAATTTCCCCACGGCGACGCAGGATGGTAAAGGCACGCTGCACCAACGGGGTCAGCAGTTCCGATTGCAGACGGCCATAAGTCGCGCCCAAAAGAAGCGCCATTTCCGATGCGCGTTCCAGGACTTCCGTTGCCGTCATCTTGCGATCGCCAATCTGCCCCAGCTTATCCGTCAGCAATGCGTGGCGGATGCGGGCGTGCAGGCTATCGAGCACAAGCTGCGATACGTCAAACCGTCCCGGCATTTCCAGCGGGCGCAGACCTTCCGAGCCTACGGCTTTCGGAATAATAGAACCGGGAACCAGATCGATGTTGGCGGGGTTCAGAACACCGTCATCATCGGCCTGCCAGATTCCTGTTACAGCGATCGACGCGTTTTTGAGGATCAGTTCCACTACCTTGTTCGCGGTTTTGATATCGGGCAGAGCCTTCATCACCGGCGAACGTCCATAAATTTCCCCCGGTGATTTGATCCAGCGGAAATTGATTGCCGGCGTTCCGCCGAAACGACCCGCCGCCAGAACATGGAGTTGCGACAGCCCGGTCAGGATTGCCTTGAAATCATAAGCCCCTTGCTCCGGCAAAATGCTTTCCAGTACTTCGAAACGCATTTGCGGATCTTTCTCACCATCGCGCAAAACATCCAACGGCAAGTCTGAGTAAGGATACCGGTCCTGCAATTGTGCCAATGTCAAAGACAGTTTGCGGAAGGAGCCGTCGAGGAATCCGTTTTCCCCTTCCTCCAGAACAATTTCGCTTAATGGGACGGATGTGAATTTGAATGCGGATAACGCGCCCGGTTCCGCTTCTTCGAAATAAAGCGATGCCGTGCCGCCAACCACAAGGTCGAGATAGCATTGATGCATTTCAACACTGAAGTTAGAGCGGTCAAAATGCGCCTGAATTTTCCGCGCGGCGTCTTCGAGGACGGGCGCAAGCGTCTGTGCTTCCTGCTGTGTTAAATCCGGACCGGGCTTGAAACCAAACCACTGCGTCCATGGCGGGGTCAAATTGCCCAGCAGGCTAGCAGCCAACTGGTCAACGGCATCCATGGCCGTTCCGTCATATAAATCTGCTGACCTTTTCTCCCCGGCAATGGGCGTACGTGTAAAGTTGCCGCGTTGGGGAAGCGCGTAATCATAACAATCCTGCCACTGGCTTTCCCAGTTACTGCGCCGGGATTTTGCGCGCTCATAGCGTTCGAGGATACGGGACAGCAATGCACTGTCATCCTGTCCGCTTTCTGGTTTTAAAGGAATAATCTCCATACTTATTCTCCTAACAACGTTTTTCCGGCGGGATTGCCCTGCGAGGTAAAGACGCCCCTGAAGCCAGACAGCACAGTGCCGAAGCGGCCACGGCTGCGGCGCAATAAATTTTCGCGGCGGGATTGAGCCGCCACTTCTTCCTGGCTTGGCCCTGTATCCTGTTCGCTTGCGCTGGATACCGTCGTTGTGGTGGGTTGCTGAACATATACAACCCGTGTGGTCGGCGCTGGCGGCCGTGAGCTTATTGAGCCCATATCGTTTCTCCTTGTTTGAATTGTTGCGAACATAAGTGGCGGTACAACTGCCACGGGGTAAAAATGAAAAAGCGGTGCAGACCCAGCAGGCGTTTTACAGCTTCCACACATGTAAACAGCATGAACGGTGCGGGTTTTTTCCTGTTCCATACCATTGCCGCAGGAACTGAACGCTGGCCTTTGCACTCCAGCCAGCCCGGCAAATCGAACTCTGCCGGAATATGGTGGTGTGCGATGATTTCCGTATGCGGGGACAACGGGTCGTATGAAATCCATTTCTGCCCGTCGTTGAGCAGGACGTAACAATGCCTAAATCCCGGCTTTAAAATTTTCAGCCAGTTCAGATCGGTCTTGCCGCTGAATACGACCCACGCTCTGGACGGAATGGGTTTGCCGGAAACTGCACTCATATTCTTGCCCCTCCCTCATAGACAACGGCTCCATGAGCCCAGAATTTATTCGGGCGCTCCATAATCAGCTTTTTTGCGCGAACGATTCCCTTGCGCACCAGGACAGGTTCGATTCGCTCCAGCGCTTCTTTCCACAATTTATGCGCACGCAGTTCTTTCACGCGGCGCGGATCGGGCGACAAACCCCGCTTGCCGTAATGACGCAGCACGAGGAGGTGATCCATCAGCAAACGGCGCTGACGATGCAACCTGTCCAGAACCGTCAGAATATCCGTTGGTTCGCAGGGACGCGGAATCAATCCAGCCCCCGATACAAAACGCGCCCCGTCGTTCTTCGCCGCCTGCGCATCAATAAACCAAAACCATGCCTCTTCCGCCGTTTCAAAGGGTGTTGTCTGCGTGTTTCTTTGTGAGGCTGGAATATAGCGGTCTTTGGCGGGCATGATTTCTGGTTCCTTTTTTCTTGTTTGTTATATTTGTTCACTGTATGTTCTCATTTATGAGGGAGAAAATGCCCGGAGTCAAGAAAATTAAGAATATTTTCCTATTTACATACGGGCATAGGAATGGGATTTTCATCCTATGAACGCAAAAGCAACAGACAAAGACCACGGGCCGATGCATGACCAGATATGGCATGCGATTGATAGGCTCGCGCAATCGTTTGGTTATTCCGCCTCCGGGCTTGCCAAGCAGGCCGGGCTGGACCCGACATCTTTTAACAAAAGCAAAAGATTTAGCGCGGATGGCAAACCCCGCTGGCCGTCCACGGAAAGTATTGCGCGAATTCTGGCAGCTACCGGCGCGACAATGTCGGAGTTCCTGTCGCTTATGGACAGCCCCGTTACTTCAGGCGGCGGCGGGCGGCTTATCCCTGTTATCGGTTTTGCGCAGGCGGGCAAGAACGGCTTTTTTGATGAAGACGGTTATCCTGCCGGTGATGCATGGGATGAAGTTCCCTTCCCCGATTGCAGCGGCAATGACGATGAAGGCGTTTATGCGCTGGAAGTCAGCGGCAATTCCATGGAACCCTTATACCGCGATGGCGATATTATTGTTGTCTCCCCTTCCGCTTCGGTGCGCAAGGGCGACCGTGTTGTCGTCAAAACACAAGGCGGGGAAGTCATGGCTAAGGAATTACAACGCCAGACCTCTTCCCGTGTTGATTTAAAATCTTTAAACGAAGACTACGAGCCCCGCTCAGTGCCCGCGAATGAAATATCATGGATCGCGCGCATTTTGTGGGTCAGCCAGTAAGGATATTTATGACAGATCAAAAAGACATCGCTTACCAGACAGCAAAAATCCTGCTGGATACACAATCGGTTCTTATCAATACCAAGGAACCGTTTACTTACACGTCCGGTAAAATCGGCCCGGTTTATGTCGATATTCGCAGGATGATGTCATTCCCGAAGGAACGCAGTGTCCTTATGGATTATGCGGCACAGATGTTGAAGCCTCTGAACTTCGATTATATCGCCGGCGGGGAAACGGCCGGAATACCCTATGCGGCCTTTATTTCCGAACGGCTTGGTCTGCCGATGCTTTATGTCCGCAAAAAGCCGAAAGGCCATGGCCGCATGGCACAGATCGAAGGGCATATTGACGGTGAAGGTAAAAACATCCTGCTGGTGGAGGATTTGCAAAACCGCGGAACATCGCAAACCGTTTTTATTGATGCGATCCGCCAGGCGGGCGCGGTTATCAACCATGTATTCGTGCTGTTTGCCTATAACATTTACGACCATGACAAAGACCGGGATACGGAGCTGCATTACCTCACCGACTGGTGGTCTATCCTTGATGTCGTAAAATCCGGGAAAACATTTGATGATGATACAATCGCTTCGCTGGAAAGCTTTTTGAACGACCCGGAAAGCTGGGCAGAAAAATACGAAGAACAGGCACAGGCCTCATAAGTTATGAAGATACGTTTTATTGCATCCGATACGGAAGAAGCGCAGGAAGCGAAAGCCACCTTGACCGAACAATACGGGCAGTCGTCATCCGAAGAAGCCGAAATGCTGGTTGTTCTGGGTGGCGATGGTACATTGCTCGAAGCCCTGCGCCGCAACTATGAAAAAAACAAGCCTGTGTTCGGTATGAATTGCGGGTCTGTTGGCTTTCTCCTGAACCCCTATTCCCCGGACAACCTTATCGAGCGCATTAACAACGCCCATGAAGTCGGAATTCACCCGCTGCGTATGGCGGCAACCGACCGCTCCGGACAATCACATGATGCTATTGCGTTTAACGAAGTATCGTTGTTGCGGGAAACGCGGCAGGCGGCGAAATTACAGATCCATGTCGATGACGCCCTGCAAATTGACGAAATGATTTGTGATGGCGTGCTGCTGTCTACTCCCGCAGGCAGTACCGCTTACAACTTTTCGGCCGGCGGCCCTATCCTGCCGTTCACGGCCAACGTATTGGCACTGACCCCCATCAGCGCGTTCCGGCCCCGGCGCTGGCGCGGCGCATTAATTCCGAACAAATCTATCGTGCATATTAACGTGCTGGATTCCAAAAAACGTCCGGTCAGTGTCACGGCGGACAATACAGAAATTCGTGATGTTGTCAGCGTCGATGTTCACCAGTCTGAGTCTATCGGCTGTACATTACTGTTCGACCCTGATCACAATCTGGAAGACCGGATACTGAAAGAACAATTTACGCACTAGTGCCGCTGGTTCCACGCGGGTTCTTTGGTGTGCCTTTGCTAATTGCGCGCAAGCGGCGTTGTTTGGCCAGTTCGTTTTCAATTTCATCGAGGCCGGCAGCCAGCTGTTCATTGATGTTGCCGCCTTCGATGATACCGGTTTCCGGAATCAGGCCCAGGCGTTTGGCGATTTCCTGATATCCTTCAACCAGATTGCCAAGGTCAAAGCGAAAGCGGTCTTTATCGAGCTTTTCGCCCGTTGCGTCATCCCACAGGCGGCAATTGTCCGGTGAAACCTCATCGGCAAGCATGATATAAACTTCGCCATACTCACCATAGAGACGGCCGAATTCCAGTTTAAAGTCCACAAGGCGCAGGCCAATACCCGCAAACAAACCATTGAGGTAATCGTTCACGCGGAATGCCTGCCCGACCATTTCTTCCAGTTCATACGGGTCGGCCCAGCCCAATGCAACAATGTGGTTTTCGTTGACCATGGGATCGCCCAGTTCGTCTTTCTTGTAATAAAACTCAACGATTGGCTGCGGCAGAACCGTGCCTTCCTTTATGCCAAGACGCTTGCATATGGAACCGGCGGCGATATTGCGAATGGTTAGTTCCACCGGGATAATTTCAACTTCCCGTATCAACTGTTCGCGCATATTCAGGGAACGGATAAAATGTGTCGGAACACCAATGCTTTCCAGCTTGGTCATCAGGTGAGCGGAAATCCGGTTGTTCAATACGCCTTTGCCCGCGATCACCTCGTGTTTTTCGGCATTAAAGGCCGTTGCATCATCCTTGAAGTACTGAATGAACGTGCCTGGCTCCGTCCCTTCATAGATGATTTTAGCCTTGCCTTCGAACAGTGCTTTACGTCTAGCCATAGTGTTTCCTTGTTTTTTCCTTAAAACATCATATAACAATGGAATTGCCCGGATGCAAATGCTAGATTTTGCAGGCACGGACTTGTTCAAATATCAAAGGAGAGAAAGACAGTGAGTGATTTGGATGAACGTAAATCGGCCTATGAGAGCAAATTTGCCCACGATCAGGAGAAAATGTTCAAAATCGAAGCCCGCTGTTGCAAACTTTTCGGCCTGTGGATGGCGGAAAAGCTCGGATTAAGCGGTGATGATGCCAATGCTTACGCCGCCGGTGTTGTGGCTGCAAACCTGGAAGAGCCGGGTTTTGACGATGTAAAACGCCATGTTATGCCGGATGTCACCAGCAAGGGGCTGGATATTTCCGAACACATGATCGACACGCAATTGCAGACGTTTTTTGCTGAGGCGGAAAAACAGATTGCCAATGACAGCTAAGTCACAAAAAGCCCCGACTAACATCGGGGCTTTCGAGTTTTCCCTTGTTCAACCCGCTGACCATAAACACTTGAAGGCAAAGAGTTTTTGCCGGTAGCCGCTTAAAGTTCGCGAATTAACTGAATAGGGTTAGCATACACGAAAATGCATAATAGAACAAGCAAAACAGGTATGCAGGGTTGAAGCAAAACAATATGAATATACTTAGATAAAAGCAGGATAAAACAGATGGCAATGGAAGCAGAGCATATTAAGGCAATGATCGAAGAAGCCTTGCCCGATGCGGAAGTCCGGATTGAGGATATGCGCGGGGATGGCGATCACTATGCCGCCCACATTACGTCTGCGACATTTGAGGGTAAATCACGGGTGCAACAACACCAGATGGTTTATGCTGCGCTTCAGGGCCGCATGGGTAACGAACTTCACGCGCTGGCGATACAGACCAGCGTACCGGAATAAGAAAGAGAGTGAGAGCGACATGGAAAATGTAGTATTTGACCGGATACAAAAAGAAATCGATGGCAGCGATGTTGTACTGTACATGAAGGGCACGGCTGTTTTCCCGCAGTGTGGATTCTCTGCCGCCGTTGTGCAGGTATTGTCGCAGCTGGGCGTCGCCTTTAAGGACGTCAACGTGCTGGAAGACAGTGTCATCCGTCAGGGGATCAAGGAATTCGCCAACTGGCCGACGATCCCGCAGCTATATGTGAAGGGTGAATTTGTCGGCGGATGCGATATCGTGCGTGAAATGTATGAAACGGGCGAGCTGCAGGAACTACTTCAGCAAAAGGGCGTTCCTTACGAACAGGCTGCCTAACCCTTTGCCACCCTACATGCGCGGCAGTTTGCTGTCACGGTAGACGTTACAGGAAATCACCAACCCAAAGGCAACCATAACGGCCAGCATGGATGTCCCCCCATAGGATACCAGCGGCAATGGCGCGCCCACGACCGGAATCAATCCCATCACCATCGCGACATTGATAAAGACATAGAGCGAGAAGTTGAAGGTAAGGCCAAAGGCCAGCAATCGGCCATAGGCATGGCGGCAGCGAATAGCGATCCACGCACCATAAGCAAAGATAATTCCCATCAAGGCGAGCAGGAAGACTCCGCCGGTTAATCCGAATTCTTCAGCCCATAACGTAAAGATGAAGTCAGTTTGTTTTTCTGGCAGGAAGTTCAGGTGGCTTTGCGTTCCTTTCATAAAGCCCTTGCCTTCTATACCGCCGGAGCCGAGCGCGATCTTTGACTGCGTGATGTGATACCCCGCCCCCAGCGGGTCAGATTCAGGATCGAGGAACGTCATCACGCGCTTTTTCTGGTATTCGTGCAGGAATTGCCATGCGACGGGAACCGATGCGGCCGCCGCGACAAAGCCGCCGATAAACAGCCAGACCGGCGCACCGGCGATAAAGAACATGGCGGCGCCGGCCATGATAATCATAAGCGAAGTTCCAAGGTCGGGCTGCAGAAGCACCAGTCCGACAGGTGCCAGAATCAATAACGCCGCCGGAAGCAGGAATCGGAACGAGCGCATTTCTTCTGGTGTCGCGGCATGAAAATATTTTGCCAAAGCCATAACGACCGCAATTTTCATGAATTCTGAAGGCTGCAGCTGAATGAACCCCAGATTAATCCAGCGCTGCGCCCCCATGCCGACATGGCCCATCACCTCCACAATAATCAAAAGGATAAAACCGACAATATAGATCGGGTATGACAGCCGGTACCACCAGCGCGCGTCAATCAGCGCCACGATCAACAGCGCCGCCAAGCCAATACCAAAGCGCATCATTTGCCGTGACGCCCAAGGGTCAAACGACCCGTTCGCGGCCGAATACAACGCCGCGAAGCCCACGCTGGCTACGACACATAAAAGAAGTATAAGCCCCCAGTTGATCTGGAAAACACGTTCCAAAAACGAATATTCTTCTTTGAGCCGGACGGAATGATCAGCCATTGGAATTTACCTTGAAAAAAGACGGTTTCTTGGGCGGCGGCTGGCGGAGGATATCAAACCCCTCGTCAGCGGAAGATACGATTTGCGTGGAGGCCGGATCGCGCGTTTGTGCCATTTGCAGCAAATCGCGTGCAACGGGCGCGGCGGCAGCCGATCCCCCACCACCATGTTCCACCACCACCGCGCAGGCATAGCGCGGGTTTGTGTAAGGAGCATAGCCGACAAACAGCGCATGGTGGCGTAAACGCCACTCCAGATCCTCATTCTTAACGCCCGCCCTGCGTTCAGCCTTGGTGATACGTTTCACCTGAGCAGTTCCTGTCTTTCCACCCATTTCCATGCCTTCGACCGGGATTTGCGATGCGCGGGCTGTGCCGTTTTTGGATAACATCACCGCGTTCATGCCGCGTTTGACGAGATCCAGATGTTCTTTTGCGATGCCAAGATCTTCCCAGTTGTGCTTGTCCATTGCATGTTTTCCGTCCATACCAACGATCCATGGTTTGACCGCCCGGCCACCATTCACCAGACGGCTGGTCATAACCGCAAGCTGTAAGGGCGTTGCCTGAATGTAACCCTGACCGATGCTGGCAACAACGGTTTCGCCGGGTTGCCATTTTTGACCTATATAGCGTTCCTTCCAGCCCTTGTCCGGCATCAGACCGGGGCGTTCTTCGGGCAGGAAGAAATCATACTTCTGATCCAAACCAAGACGACGGGCCATGTCGGCAATTTTATCAATGCCGATATCGGTAGAATATTTATAGAAAAAGGTATCGCAGGATTCTGCCAGCGCGCTGATTATATTTACCCAGCCGTGGCCTGATCGCTTCCAGCAGTGAAAGCGGTCGCGTCCCAGTTCATAGTGGCCGGGACAGAATGCCGTGGTGCGGCTGTTCACCGCCCCTGCTTCCAATAACGCGAGAGCGGTAACCATTTTGAATGTCGAACCGGGGGGATATTGTCCGGCAATCGCCTTGTTGTTTAGCGGGAATGCGGGATCGTATAGCAGTTCCTGCCAGCGTTCTTCACTAATGCCGCGAGTAAAGAGGTTGGGATCAAAGCCCGGATGGGATGACAGGGCATAAACGGCGCCGGTATGAACATCCATGATCACGGCCGATGCGCTGCGGGTTTGCGCCAGCCGTTCCTGTGTATAGCGCTGCAATTCCGCATCTATGCTTAACACCACACGGTTACCGACGCTCCCGTCATCGCGTTTCAGCTCCCGCACCTCGCGCCCCAGAACGTTGACTTCCATTTCTACATTGCCGGCGGAGCCGCGTAAATCACCATCCAGTGCCTTTTCAATACCGGTCTTACCGATCTTGTAACCGGGCAGTTTCAGGACGGGATCTTCTTTATTGTCAGCCAGTTCTTTCTTATTCACCGCACCAACATATCCGATGATGTGCGCGGTTGAATCTGCAAACGGATATGAACGCAGTTCGCCAACATCAATACTCAATCCCGGCAAGTCGGGCAGATTGACCTCGATCTTCGCGACCTGATCCCAGTTGAGGTTGTCTTTTACTTCCAGAGGAACAAAAGCAGCTGACTTTTCTGCCTGTTTTAAAATCTTGGTAACAGTATCTTCTTCTAATTCAACAATTTGATGTAGTTTCTTTAATGCTTTTTTTAAGTCGTCGGTTTGCTCCGGGGTGATCAGGACACGAAAGTTTTGCTGGTTCACGGCGAGTGGTACACCGAAGCGATCGACAATCTCCCCTCGCGATGGGGCCAGCATCTTGATATTGATGCGGTTGTTTTCGGCCAATGTTTTATAGCGTGTGCCTTGCGCGATTTGCAGCCATGCCAGGCGACCGCCCAATACGCATAGTATCCCGCCCTGAAGCGCGCCCATTACAAATGCGCGGCGGGTAAACTGTTTCGCCCTTTCATTGTCCTTTTCGATCATGGTTTCAGGTTAGACGGTTCTCTGCCGCTTCACAACTCCGACAATGCTTACATAAATGTTTTTACGCCTGCCGGCAGGAAACGGTTCAACATGCTCATAATCCATGCGAGTAAGGGAAAAATGAGAATACTGATTCCTGCTTCCGTAAAGGCCGGGAGTACCTGCACGATCTTGAAACTGAGCAGGCTGAATATCGCCCATTCCAGTACGGCTGCCGCAAGGCACGTTAAAGAAAAACCCAACCAGATAACGATAAATGGCTGAGCCATAAGGAATAAACGCTGGTCACGGATAATCCATTGTACCAACAGCAGGATGAACGCAGACAGGCCGATATAAGGCTGGCCAGAAACCAAATCAAACAACACGCCGATAATAAGGATCAGAGCAGGTGGCATGATCGCCGGGCGGTAAATGGACCAGAAATAGACAGGCATT
>JAUHXT010000101.1 GCA_030426925.1 Alphaproteobacteria bacterium
CATCCGCCAGATCGTCGTACAGAATTATAACCCGTCTGTGAAATCCGCGATTGAGTTGTGCCTGCAAAGCCCTGTCGTCGCACGGCAGAATTTCTGGCAGGCATGGCACGGGTTAATCGTAACATCTGATCACATGAGGCCGCTGAGCGGCCTTATCAAATACAGGGACTTCACGCAGTTTTGCGAGAAGCTGAACAGTGCGAAGCTTTCCGCCTGCCTGAAAGACCCTTTTCTTTCCCTTGGCCTGCGCACGCTTATCCTTATCGATGCCGACATGGAAATCCTGATGCGCAACCTGCGGCGCTGGTTGCTCGGACAGATCATAGAGGACCCCGGACAGGCCCCTTCCCCATCTTTCCTTTGTGCGCTGGGCGAACATTGTTTTTTACGGGACTATGTCTTCTTTACGACCGCAGACGAACTGGAAAAGGTAGAAGCTTTAAAAACAAAAGTGGAAAGCGGTGATGCGCGCGATGAGGAAATCGCCATGCTCAGCGCCTATATCCCCTTACATATTTTAAGCAATGCCAAGGAGATAGAAGGAAAAGTTACATTAAAATCTCTGGTAAAGCAGCAAATCACTAACCCGCTCACCGAACAGGCACTGAAAAAGGATATCCGCACCGTTCAGCCCATTGGCCGGGAAACATCGCAGGCCGTGCGGGAAATGTATGAGGAAAACCCCTATCCGCGCTGGAGCAGCATAACCATATTTCCTAATCCGGACGTGGAAACAACCGGGAATTACCTGGTTGCCGGATGCGGCACGTGCAAGGCGACCCTGCAGTTCGCAATGAAATTCCCGAAGATTAACATTACGGCTATCGACCTGAGCCTGTCCAGTATGGCATACGGCATGCGGCGGGCGCAGGAATTCAGCGTCGAAAACGTCACCTTCGCGCAGTGCGATATCCTGGATCTAGTGGAACTGGGGCAGCAGTTTGATGCGATTGATTGTTCCGGCGTCCTTCACCATATGAAAGACCCTGTGGCGGGATGGCGTTCCCTGCTTTCCGTGCTTAGGCCCGGCGGGCGGATGAGCATCGGGCTGTACAGCACGCGGGCGCGACGCTCCATCCATGCCGGGTGGGAGTATATAAGCGAAAAAGGCTACCAGCCGGGCGCAGAGGACATCCGGCAATTCCGCGATGATGTCTTTGCGATGCCTGATGATCACCCAGTCAAGCCGGTTTCCCAGCGTGTTGATTTTTATAATTTGTCCCAGTGCCGCGACCTCGTCTTTCACATTCAGGAAAGCACATATACCCCTGAAGAGATTCAGAAAATCCTTGATGAGCTCGGACTGACTTTCGAAGGTTTCTGGCTTGGTAATCCGAAACTTGAGGCCGAATTTTTACGCCAGTTTCCGGACGATCCGGGCATGCGCGATTTAACCAACTGGTCGGCGCTGGAAGAACAGTTTCCCAACATGTTTAACGGCATGTTCCAGTTTATATGCTCCAGAAAAACGGATTCAGAGGTTTCCAATCCAACATGGGATGGTATCCTGAACGGTAAAATTTTCACCCTCACGGGGCAGAAAACGGCGTAAAGGCACGGTTTTTGCTTATAATACAGGGTATGTAACGAGGAGTAATTCAGGACGATGAACCGTAAAGAACGCCGTGCAAATAAAAAGAAGAACTCATTAAAATCTTCCCCTTCTGGTCAACCAACCATCGTCGCTCAGCCTGTATCATCCACAGAATTACAAAATGCCAAAAACCTTATCAATTCAGGCAACTACGCCGATGGCACCAAGGCCTTGCTGGAGATAATAAAAGAAGATCCCACCAATCCAGAAGCATTAGAATATATGGCGCTGGCGGCAGAGCGGATCGGAAACTATGATGCCGCCCTTAACATGTTTTTGTCTATCTACAAAATTTTTCCGGATAGGCAGATGTTACGCGTATACATAGGACATATGCTTGTAAAGCTAGACCGCAACGACGAAGCGCTTGAGCATCTTCTTCCCATCGTGAAAAGCAGCCCTGAGTTATTGAAACCACAATTTCTGTGCGGATTAGCCTATCTTTATCTAGGTGATTTCAAGAACATGGAAGAGCATTTCTTAAGCACTCTGGAAATTGATCCGGAACACATAGAAGCGCTTTATAATTATTTAACCAGTAAAAAAGTTATAGAAGACAAGGAAAACCCTTTTTACAAAACGCTTATAAAACTTAAAGCACAATATGATTCAAACAATTTACCCAATCATAATGATGCTGTGTTGCTGCACTTCACCTTATATAAAGTGCATGAAGACCTTAAAGAATATGATGCCGCATTTGAATATTTGCTGGAAGCGACACAACTAAAAAGAAGCAAACTAAATTATAGCACTGACGCGGCGAAGGAATATTTCCGGCTGGTAAAGAATTACTTTTCCAAGGATCTTTTCACCTCTGTAAAACCAGAAAACAACAGTTCTGACATTCCAGTTTTTATTCTGGGCATGCCCAGATCAGGCACAACCCTGCTTGAACAAATTATGCATGCGCATCCCGATATCGAAGGGATTGGCGAAAATGCCGTTTTAGACCTTATGATTAAAGAATACTCCCATATGGAACCTTTCAACGGAGCAAAATACCCGCTGCGCGCGAACCAAAAAACGAAAGAAACGTTATCAGTACAGCAAATAGCTGATAAATATATAGAATATCTGGAACAAAGATGCCCTGGCGCAAAAAGGGTCATCAATAAATCCATTACAAATATACACTGGGTCGGCTTCATCGCACTGGCATTTCCAAATGCAAAACTTATCCACCTTAAGCGTAACCCCCTCGACAGCTGCCTATCTTCCTTTTCCAAAAACTTTACGGGAGACGGGCAAACGTTTTCATATAACATGAAAGAAATGGGCGAATACTACGCAGAATATATGGAATTACTGGATCATTGGAACAAGGTTTTCCCAGAAAAAATACTTAATATCGAATATGAATCCATTGTTGCCGATATAGAAACGGAGGCCAAAAAAGTTATTGAATTCATAGGGTTAGAGTGGGATGAAAACTGCCTTAAATTTTATGAAGCAAAGAAAAGTGTGAGGACAGCCAGTGCATCACAAGTCCGGCAGCCCATATATAACAAGGCCGTCGACAGATGGAGAAGATACGAAAACCATCTGTCACCGCTTATCGAATCTTTAGGAAAATACGCGCCCAGCGATGCCCCCAAATAAGAAAAATAATCATTTAAAACAATAGCTTAGTATTTTGTGTATAGAATAAAATTATTTCTTCTTTTTGCGTTAACACCCTGTTAGGACTTATGATATATTCTAGTATATGACCGTCGAGGATTGACGGTTTTGCAGTATGCAATGCTATTAACCTAGGAAAGGAGATCTATTATGGGATCTGATGTCGTCTTGACCGCAGCTTTGCGGAACAACCTTTTATCCTTGCAGAATACACAGAGAAACATTGACACGACGCAGCTGCGTCTTGCCACTGGTTTGAAAGTCAATTCCGCACTGGATAATCCACAAAACTTCTTTACAGCACAAAGCCTGAACAACCGTGCCAACGACCTTGGACGTCTTCTGGATGGTATTAACCAGTCCATCAGAACGATTGAGGAAGCGAACACAGGGGTCAACGCTTTGAGCGATTTGATCAACCAAGCTGAATCCGTTGCGCTGGAAGCCCAGGCAGAAATTCGTGCCGCTGAAGGGTTCGCCCGTATTCGTGGTTCTGTTGACCTGTCCGGTATTTCTGACCTGACTACACTTGGTGGTGGTGGCGTTATCACTGATGGTACATCTGACTCTTTTGACGTTGTATTCTCATTATACAACGCTGAAAACGATACAGTCAGCACAGCGACTATCAACATTGATATCGATGCCAACGAAACAGTTGACAACATCGTTGCTGATATCAACTCTGACGCTAACAACAACAACTTGCTTCGTGCCCGTGTGACTAACGGTGGTCAGCTGGCTATTGAATCTCTGGTTGACGGTGCAACAATCCGTGTTGAGGCTGCTGCTGCGCAGGGGCTTTCTTCTGCTGGTTTCGCCCTGTTAGGACTTGATGGCCTGGTGTCTACAGAAGATGTCACAGGTGGTGCTACACAACAAGGTGGAACCGCAGTTGCTGGCAACATTGTGTCATCAGCCCGCAGCGGTGCTGCCACAGTTAACGGTGCGTATGAAGCAAGTGCAACTTTGACAGCCGCTGGTTTCTTAGGAGCCACAACTGAATCTGCTGCGCTGACGCTGACGATTGACGGCGAACAAACAGCCTTGAACGGTGGTGTTGAAATCACTGGCGCGGAAACAATTCAGGACATTATTGACGCTGTCAATAATGCTAGCCTGGATGATGTTACAGCGTCTTTTAATACCAGTACCGGTCAAATCGAACTGGAATTTGCTGATACTGTCGGCTCTGTTGAAATTCAGTTTGACTCAGCTGCAGGTGCTACACTTGGCTTCGGTTTCGGTTCCGGTGAAGCTGGTACCAGAACTGGTGGTGGTACTGTTGCTATCGGTGCCGGTGAAACAGCGTCAGAGCAGTTGACACTTGTTGGTACATCAGCCGATCTTGATCAATATGAAGCGGACTACAATGAAATCCGCTCTCAGATTGACAATATCGTTGAAGACGCCAACTATCGTGGTATCAACCTGCTGGGTGGTGACAACCTGACGACCTTCTTCAACGAAGATCGTGACAATACTCTGCTGACTGACGGCGTTGACTTTACAGCACTTGGTCTGGGTATTGCGGAAGCTGACTTTACAACTTCCAACACAATCCAGTTATCCATTGAT
>JAUHXT010000023.1 GCA_030426925.1 Alphaproteobacteria bacterium
GCATGTTCCAGTCGAGCAGAATGGCTTCCGGCATGGCACGTTCACACGCCTCATAGGCTTTTTGCCCGTCTTCCGCTTCTTCGCAGGAAAAACCGAGATCTTCGACAATACGTCTGGCTACTTTTCGAACAACGCGGCTGTCATCAACAACAAGGCAGGATTTCATACTTTACTCTCTTTAATAAAAAATCATGAATGTATTGTATTTAGTAATTTAGGTACGTCGAGAACAACAAGCAGGTCACCTTTCAACCTGAAAATCCCTTGCGAAATATCCCGCCACAAAGGATCAAGGGTCGGGGGGTTTTGTTCGAAATCTTTTAGCTTCAAACTCAGCACGTCACCGATCGTGTCGATCATCAGGCTGTATAATTCACCCTTGTTTTCTACCACAACGCTCATTCCGCGTGAAGGGGTGCCGGACGCTTCCAGCCCCAGGCACTTACGAACATCAATGGCGGTTACAATCCGTCCGCGCAGGTTCAATGATCCGGCAATTGCCGGTGGGGCCAGCGGAATACGTGTTATCTTTTGCACGCCAAGGACGTCCTGCACCTGCAGGATCGGAATTCCGAAAATCTGATCATTGATGGTGATAGATAAATATTCCTTGCGCGTATCCAGTCCGGTCGGATCGTCCATCATACGGGCATCTGTATCTGTGAAGCTGTCTGCACTCAGTGTCATGATGATGCCCTCCTTGAAGAATCCTCGCTACCTACTTCAACCAGCGTCTGTGAGATTGTATTGAGAAGGGTATCCTTATCAAACTTGGCTATGTACCGGCTGAACCCGACTTCATGTCCGCGGTCTATGTCCTGCGGCGTCGCGTGCGAGGACAGGGCGAGCAGGGGAATGTCCTTCGTATCGTTTGAGGCTTTGAGTTTTTGCGCAAATTCAAACCCGTCCATTTCCGGCATTTCAATGTCGCTGATAATCATGTCGAACCGTTCCCCTGACTCACAGACTTTCAGGGCATCGACAGCACTTTCCATGGTGGTCACGCTATACCCGGCGACTTTCAGTAACGGGGTCAGCATATTGCGGAAAAACGGGCTGTCATCAACTAGCAGAATACGTGTGTTTTCGGCGTCCTTATCACCGAACGGTTCATCCCCGTGATTTTTAAACCAGTCTTTGTTTGTTGAGCGAAGATAATGACCGACATCGACAACGTCCGTTGCCTTGCTGTTGATAATGGCACTACCCATCAGCCCGGGGTTTGTGCCCGAAAGCTGCACATCAATCACTACGTCCACGATGTCGAGTATCTGGTCGATAATAAGACCCATGGATCGCCCTTGATCGGTGAAGACAAGAACAGGTTTGTTTCCGTCGCCCGTCAAGTCCATACCCGGATAAAACGGCGTCAGCGGCATAAGTTCCCCGCGATATTGAATAACGCTTTTTCCGTCCGAATATTCAACATCTTTCAGTTTGATCTCTTCAAGACGCGCAACGAGAGATAGCGGAACCGCCTTCGGTGCGCCGCTGCCCGCAGTAAATAGCAGCAGGGATGTTTTATCATTGCCTTGCGCTTGCGCGGCTTCACTTTCGGCAGTGTCCATACTGGTATCAGAAGCCTCTAGCTCACCGCTGACTTTCGCAATGCCCGACGGGTCGAGGATCATGATGACGCTACCATCGCCAAGAATGGTGTTGCCGGAAAACATGTCGATGTCTTTCAACACATCTGCAACGGGTTTCACCACGATTTCTTCCGTATCGAAGACTTTGTCGACAATGATGCCAAAAAGGAACGCGCCGATTTGTGTGACGATAATATACTGGTTTGCAGAATCGAAACGCTTGCTCTGTGAAACATTATTGTTTGCTGCGTCACTTTCGCCTTCGTCATCAATCGCCGCTTTGGCCAAATCATCGGCGGCCGGCACATTATCTTCCGGTACAAGCTTCAGGATTTTATCAAGACTGACGAGCGGCAATAGCTGGTCCCGCAGCCGAAGCACAGGTGCGCCTTTGATAAACTCTACCTGATTTTCGCTTTTGCTGTTCACCATGACTAGCTCACGAACGGCGAGTTGCGGAATGGCAAAACGTTCGGACGCGGATTCAACGATAAGCGCTGAAACAATCGCCAGCGTCAGCGGAATTTTAATCAGGAAGGTCGAACCTTTTCCTTCTTTCGACAGCAATTCAATCGAACCGCCGATCTTTTCAATATTGGTGCGCACGACATCCATACCGACCCCGCGGCCTGATACGGCAGTCACCTGTTCGGCCGTAGAAAAGCCCGGTTTAAAAATAAACTGATGAATTTGCTGGGAGGACATGGCTTCCAGCTCTTCCGCATCGGCCTGTCCATTGTTCAGTATTTTGTGTTTGATCCGGTCAGTATTGAGGCCCTTACCGTCGTCCTTGATCTCGATAATGATATGGCCGCCTTCGTGATAAGCGTTCAGCCAGACAGTTCCGGTTTCCGGCTTTCCGGCCGCCGCGCGGTCGGCAGGCATTTCGATGCCGTGGTCGGCGGAGTTACGCACCATGTGCGTCAGCGGGTCCTTGATCATGTCAAGAACCTGACGGTCAAGCTCTGTGTCCTGTCCGGTCATTTTCAAATCGATTTTCTTGCCGAGTTCCATGCTGAGGTCGCGGATAATGCGCGGCAGCTTGGACCATGCGTTGCCGATGGGCTGCATGCGGGTTTTCATCACACCTTCCTGCAGATCGGACACAACATGGTTCAGGCGTTGTAACGGCCCGTCGAATTCCGTGTCTTTCATGGTGCGCAGGATTTGCAGCAACTGGTTACGGGTCAGCACCAGTTCGGACACCATGGTCATCAAATCTTCCAGAACATCAACACTGACACGCAAAGATTGCGCCGCGACATTACTGGTCTTGGTCGCCAGACCGACCTCTGCCGCAGCTGAATTGGCCATGGGTAATTCGGCATCAGGTTTTGCAGGGGCTGGCGCGCTCTCTGCGCCGCTGCCGTTGCTGTAACCGGGGTGAGTAGGCGCACGCACAGGAACAAAACCGTGTTCGTCAGGTTCTTCCTCCGCGATGAGATCGGCGTCTGCCGCTTGCGGCTGTTCTACGGCGGGTTGTTCGGGCTCTGCGGCCGTACCTTCAATGTCTTTGCCTTCATAAACAGCGTCAAGCCGTGCAATCAGCGAGGAGTCATCGCCTTGCGGTTCTTCGCCCGTATCTTCCAGCCCGCTCATGATGCCTTTGATACGGTCCAGCGATTCAAAAATCAGCGTGACATAGTCTGGTGTAACTTCCAGTTCACCGTCGCGGAAACGGCCCATAATGTTTTCGGCATGGTGCGCTACTTTTTCAAGGCGCGGCAACCCAAGGAAACCGCATGTTCCTTTGATGGTATGCATCAACCGGAAAATATTCGACAGCAGTTCCTTGTCATTCGGGTTTTGTTCCAGTTTTACGAGGTCAAGATCCAGTTCACCCAAACTTTCATTTGTTTCTGTAAGAAATTCGGTGATGAGATCATCCATGCATAACTCCTGAAACTGCGAATGAAACGAAACTACCAGTTTGGGACGGCAAAATAAAAAAGCTTAATATTCTAAAATGCCAAATACGTATTAAAGATCGGTTACCAGAGAAAACTTCTCAAAAGATACTACCACAACTTGTTTTTGTGTCTGTACCCTTGTGCGAGTTTTCCAGTATTTTCTGATAGATGGCTACTGTTCCGATGGGCTTTTGAGCGTAAAGGAAACCCTGTTTTCCTGCGCTTCTCGCACACTGATGTGAAAGCCGTATAGTTCCGCAATCATACCGATAACATACGGATGTACGAGCCGGGGATCGAGTTCGTCGATGGAAAGTTTTCTTTTAAGCGCATCTTCGGTGTTTTCACGAAGGGCTGCAGCATCACCTTCGGCCGTCACGACTGTATCGCCGTCATCGCCGGCTTTTACGAAGACGGTTCCGCCTTTCGGCAGGGCTTCCATCGCCAGCATCATGGTACATAGCAGAGCCTTGCAAAAGCCGGGGGGCAGGGGGGTTGGGCCAAGCGGCCCGAACGGATCCCAGCTTTGAGATATTTTACCCTCTGCGCTTATAAGGCCGGAAAAGGCCTTTTGCACATCTTCGGGTTTGATGTGAGGGTCTTTTCCGCCTGCGCCGTACGCCATGCGAAATGCCTGTAACTTGGCTGCAGCCTGCGAAGCGCTGTATGAAATAAGCCCCATGGCTTCATCCATCGCGTCCGGCCCCATTTCCTGCATGAATTCCACGCCGTTATTGACGGCACCGACGGGCGAGATGATGTCGTGGCATATGCGGGAAGCCAGCATTTCCAGAATGGCAGTATTGTCGGTATCACTCATGTAAGCTCACTTTTGAAAAAGGTCCGCCTAAAGTGTACCTGCATATCCTGATTTGGCAAGTTGCTCACGCACCATTTTCTTTAAGTTTTCCAAAGCTTTGTCGCTTTGAGCTTCAAAACGGGCTACAAGGGCACTCTCCGTGTTGGATGCGCGCAAGAGCCACCAGCCCTCCGCCGTCGTTGCGCGAATACCGTCAAGATCGTTGATAACCAGCGCATCGCTTTCCTGCGCGCGCAGGCGTTGCAGGATATCGTCCACCAGTTTGAATTTACGTTCTTCGTCCACACGAATGCGGATTTCCGGTGTGTTGATTTGTTCCGGCAGATGCGCAAACAGGGAAGACAGCGGCCCTTCTGCATCCTGCATCGTGTTGATGAGCCGCATGGCACAGTAAAGCGCGTCATCAAACCCGTAATATGTATCGGCAAAGAAAATATGGCCACTTAAATCACCGGCCAGAGGTGCCTGCGTTTCCAGCATTTTTTGTTTGATGGGTGAATGGCCCGTTTTGCACATCACGACTTCACCGCCCAGCCGTTCAATTTCGTCAAACAGGACTTGCGAACATTTTACGTCAGCGATGATGGGGGCATGCGGATGGGTTTCGAATATTTCCTTCAAAAACACGGCCAGCAACATATCGGCGCGGATAACATTCCCCTGTTCATCAACAACGCCGATGCGGTCGCCGTCACCGTCCATGGCCACACCGAAATCGCACCTTTCACGCAAAACCGTATCACGCAGGTCGGAAAGGTTTTTATCGACGCTGGGGTCAGGATGGTGGTTGGGAAAACTGCCGTCAATTTCGTTGTGCAAAAGGATATGACGTCCCGGCAAAAGTATGCTCATGCGCCGGACGATATCGCCGGTAGCGCCATTTCCGGTATCCCATGCGATAGTCAGCTCTTTGCTTCCATTTAAATCCTTCAGTAGTCGTTCGGTATAAAGCTCACTGATATCCATTTCCCGCAGCGTCCCGTCACCGGACAGGTAATCCCCTGCGGCGGCAATATCCGCAATCTCCCGAATGGTGTGGCCGAAGACGGGCTCACGCTGCAATGTCATCTTAAACCCATTATCCTGCGCCGGGTTGTGCGAACCGGTAACCATGATGCCTGCATCCGCACCGCTGTCCTTCACCGCGAAATACAGCATAGGCGAAGGGCCAAGGCCGATAGCGGCAACGTCCATGCCTGTGGCAAGCAGTCCTGCCATCAACGGTGCGACGAGGGCAGGGGTGCTGATCCGCCCGTCATGGCCGAGACAGATTTTATTCCCGCCCTTGCGGCCGACAAACGTGCCGAACGCAAGACCGAGATGATAGGCGTCATCTTCATTCAGCGTATGGCCGTATTCCCCGCGAATATCATATTCACGCAGGATATGTGGATTGAAAATATGCGCAGCTGTATCAGGCTGTTGCTTTACGGGGCTCATTGCGTGTGGTGCCGGGCCGGTCTTGATATTTTTGCAGAATTTCGCGCATCTGGGGTCCGAATTCGGGATCAGCCAGCGCAAAAGCGATATTGGCTTCGATAAAACCGACATGATGCCCGCAATCGTAACTTTCTCCCTTGAAACGTAGGGACGTGAAATCCTGATCGGCCATCAGCTTGACCATTGCATCGGTCAGCTGGATTTCATTTCCGGCACCGCGTTTTTGATTTTCAAGGATATCGAATATCTCCGGCTGCAGGATATAACGCCCGACGATGGAAAGCGTGGATGGTGCATTTTCCGGTTTCGGTTTTTCCACCATGCCTTTGATTTTAGACAGTTCAGCCGCTTTGTCTTCGACATCAAGAATGCCGTATTTATGCGTGATGTCGCGCGGAACATCGTAAGCCGCAATAACATTACCGCCTGTCTTGTTATAAACGTCGATCATTTGCGCCATGCATCCCTGTTCGGCCAGTATCATGACGTCGACGAGGAAGAGCGCAAACGGTTCATCCCCCACCAGGTCCTTCGCACACCACACGGCATGGCCAAGCCCCAGCGCTTTTTGCTGTTTGGCGGTCATCAGCTTGCCGGATTCCATATCACTGTGTCTGACTTTTTCCAGCAGCTTTTCCTTGCCCTTGGCTTCCAGTTCTTCGATTAGTTCCGGCTGGATTTCAAAATGTTCGGTAATGGCGGATTTCCTGCGGCCCGTGACGAAAATAAATTCTTCAATGCCCGCTTCCCTTGCTTCTTCGACCGCGCGCTGGATAACCGGACGGTCAACCACAGGGATCATTTCTTTGGGAATAACCTTCGTAGCGGGAAGGAAGCGCGTGCCCAGCCCTGCAACTGGAAATACGGCCTTTTTGACCGGCTTGAACTTTGTGTCGCTCATGAATAAACGAGCCCTTTTTTATATTTCAGTTAGTACTGGCCGTTTTGTGGCATATTCAAGCGGTCTTTGTCTATTTTTTTATGCTTTTCAGCAGGGTTTCTTTGGCCTGGTTCAGGTTCTTGGCCAGCCCTTCGGACCCTTCCTGATCGGGATGGACCTTTTTCATCAGGCGTTTATAAGCGGCGTCTATCTCTTCTTCGTCCGGATTGCCTTTCAGGCCAAGGATTTCGAGTGCATCGTACTTGCTCATTTCACCCGGCGGGACTTTGACGCGTTCCTTCGCGTTCCACCAGCTAAGCAGCAGCGGTATCATTGCCGCGACAATCCCCAGCGCCGCCGGAAGCCGCCCGGTAATAGCAAGGAAAAACAGTGCGGAACCGATGATAAGCGCGCCGACGGTTAGCACCATGGCGATCACTTCCTTCGCGCTCGCGTTCAGCATAAAACGGTACAGCGCAAAACCGCCGATGAGGATCCCGATAAAAAGAATTAGCGCTGGCATGTCAGATGGTGCTTTCTGCCGTTAATGGTTTAATTTTCTTTGGCCCGATGGCTGAAATCAGGTTGCGTACTTCCTGCCGTGCGGCAATTTGGGACAGCGTCATTTCTTCTTCCGCGTCATCTTCCAAGTCTAGCAGAGTAAGGCCTTTTAAAAACATCTCCCTGAATATAACACGTTCGCCGAAACCGGGCGCTATACGAAAGTCGTAGAAACGGGATATGTCCTCAAGCAGCGCGGCTATGTCCCGCTTGTTCTTGGCGTTGATGTGCGACAGACGCGTGCGCATGACAATCCAGTCCAGCGTCCCGCCGGTATTCAGCGCTTTTTGGATGCGTTGGTCGTTCACCATTTGCGTATAAACCGACGGCCCGCGGATGGATAATGTGTCCGGGTCAATATCGGCCAGCAGGTCAAGATCGACAAAGCTGTCATTCATCGGCGTTATCAGCGTATCGGCGTAGGAATGGGCAAGGCGCGACAGGTAACTGTCAGTCCCCGGTGTATCAATCACGATGAAATCCATGGAGCCGGTCAGCTCGCCAATGGCCATGTCAAGGAACTGGCGTTCTTCGAACTGCTGGCGACCGATACTGTCAGCATCGGAACGCTCAATCGCCATGTGATAGGGGGCCAGAAGGATTTTTCGTTCCCGCGACACAAACTGGAAACGGTTGCGCAGGTAGCGGGTAAATGTGCCCTGCCGCGCATCAAGGTCGATAGACCCGACATTGTACCCCTGTTTCAGCAGGCCGATGGCCACATGCATCGCGGTGGTGGATTTACCCGATCCGCCCTTTTCATTACCGAAAACGATCAGGTGCGCATCGCGCCGTCCCCATGACCGCGGAATAGACGAGAAATCGTCCGAAAACGTGTCGGGTGAATCCAGATCTTTCCAATTCAGCGGCTGTGACATACCATTCATGTCTGTTTGTTATTTCAACTGCTATAAACATTGCCGCACATGACACAGAACACAAGCGTTTTCGCGCAAAGATTACAGGCCTTACGGGATTTAATGGCGGAAAAAGGCCTTGGCGGTTACATCGTCCCTCGCACCGATGAATATCAGGGGGAATACCTGCCAGCATCCGCCGAACGGCTGGCGTGGCTGACCGGTTTTACCGGGTCTGCGGGTGTTGCCGTCATCCTCA
Source organism: Alphaproteobacteria bacterium (assembly GCA_030426925.1). Classification (GTDB taxonomy): domain Bacteria; phylum Pseudomonadota; class Alphaproteobacteria; order Micavibrionales; family Micavibrionaceae; genus JAUHXT01. Next base: position 8,317 of record JAUHXT010000023.1, read on the forward strand.
AAGACAGCGCGGTTGTGATGAGCGACGGGCGTTATACCATCCAGCTGGCGCAGCAGGTGGATAATTCTGTGTATGATACTGACAATAATACAAAAACATCCATTGAAGACATACTGTTACAGGGCGCAAAACAAAACGATACGATTGGTTTTGATCCGCGATTGTTCACGCTAGCTCAAATTGAAAAAATCCAGATAAAACTGAAAGATAGCGGTATCGGCTTACAATCTGAATCCAAAAACCTGATTGATACGCTCTGGCACGACAAACCGGCCCCGCCGATGGCGAAAGCTGACGTGTTTCCTGAAGCAATTGCCGGACGGTCCATGCAGGAAAAACTGGAAGTGATTGCGACGTCCTTAAAGGAAGCAGGGGCGGAACTGGGCATCATCACCTTATCGGATTCCATCGCGTGGCTGTTGAATATCAGGGGCGGGGACATTCCGCATATCCCGGTCGCCCTGTCTTATTTGCTGGTCCGGCAGGACGCCACTGCGGACTGGTTTATTGATGAAGAAAAGCTGACCGATGCCGTGCGTACGCATCTGGGCAACCGTGTGGCCGTGTTCGCGCCGCAGACGATGGAAGAAAAACTGGCGCAAAACGTGAAGGGGAAAACAGTTATGCTCGATCCCGGCCGCACGTCGCTCTGGTTCCATGAAGCGGTAATGGCTGCGGGTGGAACGATTGTAACGGCAAAGGACCCGTGCATTGACATCCGCGCACAGAAAACGGACGCCGAACAGCAATCCATGCGGAACGCGCATGTCCGCGATGGCGTGGCGATAGTGAAATTCCTGAAATGGCTGGATGACAACGGCGCATCGGGCGGCGAGACGGAATTGTCGGTGGAACAAAAGCTGCTGTCTTTCCGTAAGGAGGCGCCGGAGTTCCGTGATACCAGTTTCGATACCATTGCCGGTTTTAACGCGCACGGCGCAATCGTTCATTACCGCGCCACACCGGAAACCAGCCAGACGATTACCGCGCCTGGTCTGTTGTTGGTCGATAGCGGCGCGCAGTACAACGACGGCACAACCGATATCACCCGCACCATGGCAATCGGGCAGGCGTCGCAGGAAATGCGTGAACGCAACACGCTGGTGCTGAAAGGGCATATCGCTATCGCCACCGCCCGTTTTGCAAAAGGTACGCTGGGCAAAGACATTGACGCGCTGGCCCGCGCCGCCTTGCGCGAAGAAGGGTTGGATTACGCCCACGGCACAGGCCACGGCGTCGGCTGTTATTTGTCCGTGCATGAAGAAGCCGCGCATTTATCCCCGCGCGGGGAAGAACCGCCGCTGCCCGGCATGGTCCTGTCGAACGAGCCGGGATATTACCAGGAAGGCGATTACGGCATTCGCATCGAAAATCTGGTGATGGTAAAAGAAGCGGATGACGGCTTGTTGGAATTTGAAACCATTACTTTAGCGCCAATCGACAAATCACTCGTTATAAAAGAAAAAATGACGGGTGAAGAAATTGATTGGCTGAATGACTATCACGCCCGCGTTTTTGCAACGCTGGCACCGCTGCTGGATGATGAACACAAAGCGTGGCTGGAAAATGCCTGCGCCCCGATATAAAAAACCGCCTTCGTGGGAAAGCGGTTCTTCTTCGATGATTAAGTTGTACGGGGAAATTAGTCCCGTTCGCTTTTCTTGCGCTGCAATTTGCGCCAGCGGCGAGATGCTTCTGCCTTTTCGCGCTTCTTCTTTTCAGAAGGCTTTTCGAAATCACGGCGTAATTTCATCTCACGGTAAATGCCTTCACGCTGCATTTTCTTTTTCAATGCGCGCAGGGCTTGTTCGATATTATTGTCCCGTACGTTTACGCTAACCACTCAATCACCTCTTTTCTTTTCTAAATCTGAATGTTAGCACTATAAAGCCTGATCTTCCTAACCGTGGCAGGCATAGAAAGCAAGCAAAAAATAATGAAGGTTAAAAGTCATTATACCATGAGCCGCCCATATCTGCAAAAATCCCTTATCTTTAGTGCATTGATTTTATTCAGTTTTTCTGCCTACGCGCAGGATGTTTCTCGTCCGGAGCCGGAAATCGGCACAGGCATGAGCGCAAGCCCCGCAGTCAGCGCAGGGCAATATATGGTCGTCACCGCCCATCCGGAGGCCACAAAGGTCGGCGAACGGGTATTAGCGGCAGGCGGCACGGCGGCCGATGCGGCCGTGGCCATCCAGATGATGTTAGGGCTTGTCGAGCCGCAGTCATCAGGTATCGGCGGCGGGGCATTTGCACTCTATTACGATGCAAAGAAAGGGCAGTTGGTTTCGCTTGATGGGCGGGAAGCCGCACCTATCACCGCCGGACACCATTTGTTTACAGGCACGGATGGTAAGCCGATGGCGTTTATGGATGCCGTTGTTGGCGGACGCGCGGTTGGCGTTCCGGGTACGCTGCGCCTGCTGGAAAAACTGCATGACTGGTACGGTGCAAAAGACTGGGGCAGCTTGTTCGCCCCCGCTATTCAAAAGGCGGAGCAGGGCTTTACGGTGACAGAGCGCCTGAACAAAATGATCGCTGCCGACCGCCAGTACCTGGGAACCTATACCGAAACCAAACTGTATTTTTATCCCGATGTCGCGAATCCTGTGCCGGTAGGCTCAACGCTAAGGAACCCTGATTACGCCGTGACATTGCGCCGTATAGCGCAGGAAGGACCAGACGCCTTTTATAAAGGCGAAATCGCCGAAGACATGATCAAGACGGTGCGTGATATAGCGCGTGACAATCCCGGCCTGCTGTCGATGGAGGATCTGGAAAAATACGAAGCCAGGGAACGCAAGCCTGTCTGCGGCTCTTACCGGAAATATACGGTCTGTTCGATGGGCGAGCCATCTTCCGGCGGTCTGACGCTGCTATCCATTCTCGGTATGCTGGAATATTACGACCTGCGCACCCTGGGGCCGGACAATCCGCAAAGCTGGCATTTGATTGGCGAGGCATCGCGCCTGGCCTTTGCAGACCGCAATTACTACATGGCCGACCCTGATTTTGCGCGCTCACCGGGCGAACATTTAATCAACCGCGATTACCTGCGCAGCCGCGCAATCCTGATAAGCCCGAATACAATCATGAGCAAGGCCGAACACGGTATTCCGCCGGACTGGAAGGATTATAAGCCGTTAGGGCCGGATGTTTATATCCGCCGCCCCGGCACCAGTAATATTTCGATTGTCGATAGCTATGGCAACATCCTGTCTATGACCACGACGATTGAGGGCGCGTTCGGGTCCAAGCTTATGACGAACGGTTTCTTACTGAACAATGAACTGACTGACTTTTCATTCGTAGCGGAAGAAGACGGCAAGCCCGTCGCCAACCGCGTGGAAGGCGGCAAGCGCCCGCGTTCGTCCATGGCGCCGACAATTGTCTTCGATCCGCAGAACAAACCGTTTCTTGTCATCGGTTCAGCCGGCGGCAGCCGGATTATAGGGTTCGTCGCCCAGCGTATTATCGCCGCCGTCGACTGGCGGATGAACGTTCAGGACGCTTTGGCCATGCCCAATGTCGTCAATCGTGGGGAGGCTATGGAAGTGGAACATGGTGGTGAAGCACTGGCCCGCGGCCTTGAAAGAATGGGCCACACCGTTACAATGGATGAGATGACCAGCGGCTTGACGGCTATATATTTCCAGAACGGCCAGATGATGGGAGCCGCCGACCCGCGCAGGGAAGGCATAGCGGCAGGTAAATAATATGTTGAAGTTCGGTATTTATGATCTGTCCCAGTGTGATAGCGCAAAGCTCTATGGCCCGTTTTCATCACGGAAATACATAGCCCTTGATTTGTACGACCGTTTTGGTGGTACACCGGAAGAAATCGATCAGTTTCAGGAACAGGTGATTGGCCGCGTTGCCACCGCCAACGGGTCATTCAAGAAAACGCACAAAAACAGGTTTGAACAATTTGATGCCCTGACCCGCACAGTGCTGGAACGCAATGTCACACCGGGCGAAACGGTAAAGGTACATGACATCGCCGTATCCGACGGGCGCACGACCGTCCCGTTCTTTCGCATGCTTGATGATCTCTACGGTGATGCACTGGACTACACGGCATCGGACTACGCATCCAGTTTCAGGGTGCTACAGCGTAAAGGCGAAACCAACCGAATCGTATTGGATGGCGAAGAAAACCTGATACAGGTTGTGTATAAGCCGTTTGTTTTCAATATGATCTGTCCGGAAAATAAAGTGGTGTATCCGTTTAACCATTTGATGAGGGGCAGGGCAAAAGCGTATGCTGAAAATCTGATCGCCGCCTGGCATGACGGTGATCCGGATATAGAAAAACGCGATTTGAAACTGGTCTGTCAGGCGTGTCAGTCGCTCACACAAAACGATAGCCGTTTTTCCTTCCGCCAGTTTGATATCCTGCACGAACGCATCGACGGGTGCGATATCATCCGCGCCATGAATATCCTGAACCCCAGCTATTTCGATGATGAAACCATGGCGCTGATTGTCGCCAATCTGCACACATCACTGAACGATGGCGGGATATTGATGACCGGGTCCAACCTGGAAGGCGGCACAACGGTCCATGGTGGCTTTTACCGCAAAACGGGAGAAGGCTTTGAATTGCTGGAAACCTCCGGCAACGGATCACCGGTTCATACAAAAATTACCGCTTAAGCCGCTTTACGGGTTTTGAGGTTCAGCGCCGCTTCCATAAGGGTTTTGGTGTAATCTTCCCTCGGCGCGCTGAAGATTTCGTCAGCCGGGCCGCTTTCCACGACCTTGCCGTCTTTCATGACGATCAGGTCATGCGCCATGGCCCGCACGACGCGCAAATCGTGACTGATGAACATATAGGCAAGGTCGTGTTTTTCCTGCAATTCCCGTAACAGATCGACAATTTCAGTTTGCACGGACACATCCAGCGCAGATGTCGGTTCGTCCAGGACAACGAATTTCGGATGCAGCACCATGGCGCGGGCAATGGCAATACGCTGGCGCTGGCCGCCCGAAAATTCATGCGGGTAACGATGGCGTGTCTCAGGATCAAGATGCACGTCCTTCAACGCCTGCACGACCAGCGCATCGCGCCCTGTTGCATCAAGGTCCTTGCGGTGGATTTTCAGGCCCTCTTCAATAATCTGCGCCACGCTCATCCGCGGGGACAGCGAGCCGAACGGGTCCTGAAAAACGATCTGCATGTCCGAACGCAGCGGTGTCATTTGTTTGCGGTTATAGGTGGAGATATCCGTCCCTTCGAACATAATGTTGCCTTGCCCGTTCAAAAGGCGCAGAAGCGCGAAGCCGAGCGTCGATTTCCCTGATCCGCTTTCTCCGACAACGCCGACCGTGTGCCCGCTGCGGATATCAACGTCGATACCGTCCACGGCCTTCACCCAGTCATTAATTTTACCCCAGAATGTTTTGCCTTTCGGGAAATGCACTTTGACGTTCGTGCCCTTGATGATTTCCTTGTTTATGGCTTTCGGCGGCTTTGCCGTACCGCGTGGCCGCGCATTCAAAAGCTTTTTCGAATAGTCATGCTCCGGCGATTTGAAAATTTGGGCGGCAGCGTTCTGCTCCACGATTTCCCCGTTTTTCATCACGCAGACATGGTCGGCAAACTTCTCAACGATGGACAAGTCGTGCGTAATCATCAGCATCGCCATATCCAGTTCGTTCTGCAGGCGTTCCAGCAATTCCAGTATTTCCGCCTGTACCGTCACGTCCAGCGCGGTGGTAGGTTCATCCGCGATCAGTAATTCAGGATCGTTGGCCAGCGCCATGGCGATCATCACACGCTGGCGCTGCCCGCCCGACAGTTCATGCGGGTAAGCGCCCATGCGCTGTTTCATCATCGGTAGTTGCACGAGGTCGAGCAGTTCCAGTACGCGCTCCCGCGCCTTTGTCTCGCTCATTTTCTGGTGCAGGCGCAGGATTTCGCCGATCTGTTTTTCGATAGAGTGAAGCGGGTTCAGCGCAGTCATTGGTTCCTGAAAAATCATCCCGATTTGTGAGCCGCGGATTGTGCGCATCACGGAATCTTTCTTGCCGATCAGTTCCTGCCCTTCAAAGACGATGGACGAACCAATCGGGTGTGAGGCCAGCGGATAGGGCAAAAGCTGCATGATAGATAGCGCGGTAACAGACTTGCCTGATCCGCTCTCTCCGACCAGCGCAACGGTCTGTCCCTTATCAATCGAAAAGGAAACGTCTTTGACGGCGTGGAATATCCCGTCCTGACCCTTAAAATCAACGCTTAGGTTCTGAACATCAAGCAAAGTAGACATCACGCTACTTTAGCGCATCTGTTTGCCACGGAGTAGTGCGGATTACATTCTATCCTAAGAAGGTTCGGCGGCGGGTTTCGCTTCCGGTTCAGTGGGCACGGGGGCTTCCGGTGTATCGTCACCCACATGCTCGAGCTCTGTTTTGACCTCTTGCGCGCTGTTATACGCCTTGCCATTGTCCGGTAGGGTTTCCAGCATAAGGATGACTTCCTGCCCCATGTCTTTATCACGGGCAAAGGCGATCAGTTCCTCTTTGGATGCCGGGAATGGCGCGCCGTTCAGCTCTTCAACAATTTCTTCCATATTAAAGTCGAAGCCGAGAATGTCTATTTCCGGGCCTTTCTTCAGGCTGTCAGGTAACTCATCATCTTTTTCTGTCACAATCATAACGTCCTCCATACTGTGACAACGGATGGCGCGCTAAAAAGTTCAGATAAAGCGCGGCGGGCTATTTGCGCATTTTCACGGCTGTTTCGACGCTTAAGTAATCGAATATGCCTTCTGTAATGCGCGGCTCCACAGATTGCAGATCATCAAGCGATAGCTGGTCGAGCCGCAGGCCCATAGTCACGGCAATCTTCACAACGCGGCCCGTTATGTGGTGGGCGTCGCGGAATGGCATTCCCAGTTCTCGCACCAGCCAGTCGGCGAGTTCAGTTGCTGTGGAATACCCGCTTTGCGCGGCGGCCAGCATCTTGTCCGTGTTCCAGTTCGCACTTGCCACCATGCCGTTCATCGCATCAAGGCACAGGATGATGGTATCGAAACTGTCGAACACGGGTTCCTTGTCTTCCTGCAAATCCTTGTTGTAGGTGAGGGGAAGCGCCTTCATCACGGTCATCAGCTGTACGAGGTTACCGGTCAGCCGCCCGGTTTTACCGCGGATCAGTTCCGCCGCATCCGGGTTTTTCTTTTGCGGCATGATGGAGGAGCCCGTGCTCCATGCATCGCTTAAGGACACGAACCCGAATTGCGGGGTGGACCAGAGAATGATTTCTTCGGCCAGCCGTGATAAATGCAATCCCGCCTGTGCGCAGCAGAACAAAAATTCATTGGCGAAATCACGTGCGGACACGCCGTCCATGGTGTTGTTCACCGGGCGGTCGAACCCCAGTTCCTTTGCTGTCATCTCCCGGTCGATTGGAAAACCGGTACCTGCGAGCGCAGCGCATCCTAGCGGTGATTTATTGAGCCTGTCCTTGCAATCGATAAAGCGCAGCTTGTCGCGGTTTAACATACAGGCATAAGCCTCCAGGTGTCGTGCCAGTGTAACAGGCTGCGCTACCTGTAAATGGGTAAAACCTGGCATGATGGTATCGGCATGTTGCTCTTCAAGGATGTCTATAGTTTCCTGAAACACTTCAATCCGCTCGCAGATGGCATCGCAGGCCTCGCGCACCCACAAGCGGAAATCAGTTGCCACCTGGTCATTTCTTGATCTGGCCGTGTGCAGTCGTCCGGCAGCATCACCGATCAGCTCTTTCAGCCGGGATTCAATATTCATGTGAATGTCTTCAAGGTCGCGGCGAAATTCAAACGCTCCGCTTTCAATTTCGCCTAGAATCTGGTCGAGGCCCTTGTGGATCGCCGCCTTGTCTTCGTCGGAAATAATGCCCTGTGCGGCCAGCATCGCGGCATGTGCCTTCGATCCGGCGATATCTTGTTTATACAGGCGCTTGTCGATATCGATGGACGCGTTAATCTGCTCCATAATATCATCCGGTTTTTCATCAAACCGTCCGCCCCACATAGTGTTGGATTGTGCTTTTGTCATGCACATTTTCTACGGCAAAAGACTGAAAATGTAAAAGAAATTGCGCGGCAAGCTGCACCGCACAATACAAATTTCTTGTATTCCATAACCTGCGTCGATAGTTTTCTGCAGTTTAAAACAGAAACTTTGTAATTTTATTGCGGTAGCCATGGGTTTAATCAAATTTCAGGAAGTATATCGGGATGCCATCCAGTCCCTGATGGGAACCAATCCGTCCGCGGCCGAAATCACGGCTGCACATCCGAACGCTGTCTATAGCGGCATCAGTTCGATTCAGACGGGCGGCGGCACATTTTTCGACCTGTTCGCACGCAAAGGCCGTAACGAATGGGAAGAAGTTCAAAAAGTCATAGAATTTTACCGTAATGATGAAGTTCAGCAATCGGCGCTGATCCGCGGTGATTTCCTGTTTAGCTACGAACCGCAACCATTTGACGTGGTCAAGGCCATGGTCATGGAATATGCCCGCATGGGTATGAACGTGCTTCAGAATTTCCACGGTTTAAATGATACAGATGTTCTGGCCGGTGTTGCCGAAGCAGTACGCATCGCCCGTGAAGAAGAGGGGCATAACATCGTTGCCCGTGGAACCTTGTGCGTAGAAGACAACCGCAATATCCGCATTGATGAATTGCTATTCGCCGCCGACAAAATGGTGGAGCAGGGACATACAGGATTTTATATCAAGTCCGCCAGCGGGCGTATGCGCGAAGATACGATTTACCGTCTGACCGCAGCGCTTATGGACCGTTTTGATGGCCCGGTAGGCGTGCATGCCCATTCCACTTACGGGGAAGCACCGGTTTGTTACATGGCCGCGATCGAGGCCGCGATCGAACGCGGGCGGGAGATCGAAATTGATATCCAGCATCCGGCCTTGTCCGGTTCGACCGCGCATCCGAGCATGCTGAAAATGGCGCACCTGATCCGCAACCATCCCAACCAGGCAATCAGGGGACAGGCCCCAATATTGAATATTGATGCGATCAAGGCGGATATGGATACACTGTATGTCTTACGTTTCCTGTACCGTGAATCGGAATCCGAATACGACAAGGATTTGTTACGCGCTATGTATGCCGCCCGTGCGGCCGGTGGCGCAACATCCGCGCTGAAAGCTGTCCACGGGTTGGAAGACACCTTGTCACGTCTGTTGGGAACGAATGACTGGACGGAAATTCAAAAGGCAATCTATGCCATGCAGGCGCAGATACTGCCCGAACTGGGCGATCCGACGCAAATTACACCGTACGCTGCCAACACGAATATCATGGCGGCTGTTGCCCTGATGAACGAATTAAACGGCAAAGGCAGGTTTGATACGTTGCCGCCAGGCATCGTAAATTATCTGGTTGGCCGACATGGCCGCGTGCCGGAAAGCGTGAACAGGGAATTACAGGCAAGAGCGCTGGAAATAGCCAGCTTAACCGAACCTGTGCGCTATGTTCCCTCACAGCAGCGGGACGATGCTTTGCCCGCCGCAATAGAAAAGCTTAAAGCTGCAGGAATTGAAGGCCCGACAGCGCGTCAGGCAATATCAGCACATATGTTGAAGCCTACCGGCGCGCAGGACGGGGTAGGGCATGTTGTGGCCTGTCATAACGGCGAAAATACACCGCAGATGCCGCCCGAGCTGCCTCATTGGGCGAAACAGACTGTTCATACCAATAAAGACGGTGAAATATGCTGGGGCATTAGCGACACAATCGCAGCGATCGGCGGGGTCGGTAAAATAGAGGAAATGGCACAGCGCGCACTCCACCTGAAACAAATTGACGATCACGTATACATTTTCCCGCAAGGAGAAAAACGTCTGGAACAGGAATGGCGCGAAGGTAACCTGAAAAAAATGTTGGAATTTTTTGACGGCATACCGGCCGCCTTGAGAAAAGCGGGCATGACGGAAGTGCAGTTGATGGGCGTAGACTGGCGAAAACAAGACGTTATGCTCTGTTTGAAAGATGCGTGCGACCATAAGGCCAAAGGCCTGTTCGATTACATGGTGGCGGAAGTTGAAAAATACAGGCAGGAAAGAACCCTGCAGCCCGCGCCAAAACCGGCAGTTGCCGGAGCGCAATTAAGCGCAGGCAGAGACGGCAGGCCACATTACGCCAAAGTCTAGCTCGCTGCGGCCATTTCGCCGTTAAAGTCGATATCCAGCGTAATATCTGCGTTCAGCACCTTGGACACTGGGCATCCGGCCTTGGCGGCCTGCGCGCATTCCTCGAATTTGGCTTCATCACCATTGGGGACATAGGCAGACAGGTCGAGGTGGATTTTGGTAATCTCGAACCCTTCACCGACTTGTTCCAAAGATACTTTAGCGGTTGTTTTAATCTCCTGTGCTACCATATCGGCATCGCCCAGGATTTTGGACAGCGCCATGGAAAAACACCCGGCATGGGCGGCGGCGATCAGTTCTTCCGGGTTTGTGCCCGGTTCCCCTTCAAAACGGTGCTTAAAACCGTAGGGCGTATCTTTCATCACACCGCTTTCGGTGGAAATAAGGCCTTTACCGGTCTTCAGGTCGCCTGACCAGAGCGCGTTCGCGGATTTTACAATCATGGTGCTTCTCCTTCTTGATATACTTGCTTGTATCACTCCGCCATGGACGGATCAAACAGGTAATGAATGGCCAGCACCATGGCGACGGAGATACCAAGCCCTACCATCATTTTTACAAAATCCTTGCCCACCAGCGGGAACACGTATCCGAAATGATAATCGGCGCGGTGCACGGTGGCGATGGCCAGTTCCCGCCCCGTGAGAAGCCCGACAAACACCCAGGTCGTAGACATCGGGATATTGTTCAGTTCCTTGAAATACAGCAAAAGGAACGCATAAATCAGGTCGATAATGGTGGCGGAGCGCATAAACCGCGCGCCGGTTTTCTCCAGCACGATTTGCTGGATTTTCCCGCCGCTGGTTTTGAAAATATAGGCAAGCCAGCCGCACAGCACGATAATCACGCCAATCAGTATCTCCAGCGGCATATCGCGCGGCGCAAAGACCGCGATATTCGCCATATCGTGCGACAGCCATGAAAACCATAAAAAACCCGTGGATGCCCACTGGAACACACGCCAGTAATTCCTGTGTTCGCGCTTCACTAGGTTAAATTTTTCATTCAAAAAATGCGCCAGCACCATCCAGAAGACGTAGGCAACAACGGCCGCCAGCCCGTATCCGACAATACTTTTGACCAGCACTTTTTCCAAAACAACGGTGGACGCAAAGACCGACAGCACAAGGAACGTGGTCGAAACCGGTATCCCCACACGGGTCAGCAGCACCAGCACGGCGGGCGCGGCGGCGTGATACCACTGGATGTCCACTTCCGGAATTTTATCGAGCCGCCCGTACGAAATATCGCCGTCATTGATAATCCACCCGTAAACAAGCGTAAAAACAAGGACCGCAGAAGCGCCAAGCCACAGCCAGTACCATTTCACAACCCGGATGTTGGATGCGATAAACGTGCCCAGCGTCTGGACGGAGTCATTGCCAATCACCGCATAGGCAGCCAGCATAAAGCCGACAACGGCGTAAAACGTATTAATATCCATAAAAACCCCTCTTTGATAGCAACCCTAACAAAGCAAAACGGGGCTGTTTTCACAACCCCGTTTAGACCTTTTTTATAAATTCGGTCTTTAAAACCAGTCCTTTGACCGGGCCGCCATAACAATCGACATGGGTTGGATCATCGGTCAGTGCGATGCGTTTTATTAACGTTCCGCGCTTGATAACGGTGGATGAGCCTTTGACAGGAAGGTCTTTTATGACTGTGACGCTGTCGCCATCAGCTAAAGGAGTGCCGTTGCAATCGAGTACTTTTTGAGATGCACTTTCTTCGCCGGGTTTTTTCCAGTTGCCTTCAGATACACCCCAGTCGGATGCCGCAAGTGTTTTGGCATCTTCTTCACTCATATTCCAGAGTTCGAGAAGAGGGGAGGACCCCTCCTCCCCGTATCCGTTCAGATAGTATCCGTCCGTATCCGGATCAAATTCGATGGAAAGTGTCGTGATACCGTCCTTTTGATGGTTCACGGGTACCGGTGCAGTTATTTTTGACATTAAGCCGCTTTCTTTTTGGCTGACGCGGCCTTGCCGTGGACTGCCGTATTGTTCCGCAGGCGCACAGCATTGATTTTGATAAAGCCGTCGGCGTCTTTCTGGTCGTATCCGCCTTCTTCATCCATGGATGATTGTTGCGGATCGTACAGCGCGTTCGGTGATGTACGGGCGAGCGGGTAGGCGACACCTTTCAAAAGCTGAACCTGAACGTCGCCGTTCACGGTTTCCTGTGCCTTGTCCATCGTGGTCATCAGCAAATCGAATTCCGGCGCGAACCAGAAGCCGTTATAAATCAGATGCGCCATATCGAGTGACAGACGGTCACGGATACGCATGACTTCACGGTCCATGGTAAGCCCTTCAAGGTCGCGGTGCGCCTTGTACAGGATTTCCCCGCCCGGTGTTTCATACACACCGCGTGACTTGATACCGACAAAACGGTTTTCGACCATGTCGAGGCGGCCGATCCCGTGCTTCGTGCCCAGTTCATTGAGGTACGTGAACAGTTTCAGCGCGCCGGTCACTTTCTTCCCGTCATGTTGAACGGCAACCGGAATGCCTTTTTCAAACGTGATGGTGATGATGTCCGCTGTATCCGGTGCATCGGCGATGGACGCGGTGCGGGAATAGACATCCTCCGCGCACGGTGCGTTCGGGTCTTCCAGAATACCGGCTTCGTGAGAGATGTGCAGGAAGTTGTCATCTTCCGAATACGGCTTGGAGCGCGAAGCTTTGACCGGAATTCCGTACTGGTCGGCATAGTTCAGCATATCGGAACGCCCCTTGAAGCGTGTCAGGAAGCTATCCATCTTCCATGGCGCCAATACTTTGATATCCGGTTTCAGCGCGTAATAGGACAGCTCGAACCGCACCTGGTCGTTCCCTTTACCCGTCGCGCCGTGGCCGACGAACTGTGCGCCTTCTTTTTCGGCAATTTCAATCTGCTTTTTCGCGATAACAGGCCGCGCGACGGACGTACCCAGCAGGTAGCGCCCTTCATAAATCGCCTGTGACTTGATGGCCGGGAAAATGTAATCGGTGATGAATTCTTCCTTTAAGTCTTCAACATAAACCTTGGACGCGCCGACCTTGATGGCCTTTTCGCGTGCGGCTTCAAAGTCTTCTTCCTGCCCGACATCGGCGATATAGGCGATGACTTCATAACCCTCTTCAATAAACCATTTCAGGATGACGGATGTATCCAGTCCGCCCGAATAGGCCAGTACGATTTTTCCTTTAGACATTTTTACTTTCTCCTCTTATCTCTTCCTTTTTTGTCATGCCCGCATAAAGCGGGCATGACTTCAATTATTTGTTCCTGTTAGCCTTATTTTCATCCACATGTAAGCAAAAGCTATGGCAATTACTCCTAAGTGTAAGTCTAAGAAATAATTTATTATTTGGTTGGCTCCAACCCAATCAGTTACATGCATATATGCAGGGGAAATTAGAGTGTCGCTCTCCCCCATTACCCAAAACAAGTCTCTGGCTGGTGTGATACCAGTCTTGAGCCATTCAAAAAACTGTTCTGAGGGTAAATAAACACAGCCAAAAATAGCAAATACAATAATTAATACATCTATGAGCCTCATTAGGTCATCAAACAGAATTGTTGAATCTGGAATATATTTTTTTAGAACTTTAAGATTCATCTTTAAATCTCCACCCCGACATCTTCTAAACAGAAGGCCAGAATGGCTTTTTGCGCGTGCAGACGGTTTTCCGCCTCGTCATAAATCACGGATGCAGGGGACTTTGCAACCTCTTCGGTGACTTCTTCCCATTCATGGATCGGCAGGCAGTGCATGAAAATCGCACCGGGCTTGGCCAGGTCCATCAGCTCGCGGTTCACCTGATACGGCCAGAATTTCTCTATCGCTTTGCCGTCCTGCCCCAGCGATACCCATGTATCGGTGACCAGCACATCGGCATCGCGTGCGGCATCCTGTGGCGTAACATCGTTAAACGGCGTCGACATGACAAAATCGAACCCGAAGATCGGCGCGGCTTCCTCATACGTCTTGCTGACATTGTTGTCGTCACCGAACCACGCGATTTTTTTACCCTCAACCGCGCCCAGCTTTTCTTCGATGGTCATTAAATCGGCCATAATCTGACAGGGGTGAGATTTATCGGTCATGCCGTTGATAATCGAAATCTCCGCGTGACCCGCCAGTTCTTCCATAAGATCATGATCGCTCATCCGGATCATGATGGCATCGACAAAACGGGACAGCACCTTGGCCGTGCTTTCGGGGCTTTCCGCACCGCCGATCTGCATTTCATTCATGCTCATCACGACTGTATGCCCGCCAAGCTGTTTCATTGCCACGTCGAACGATACGCGGGTACGGGTCGACAGTTTGTCGAACATCATCGCCAGCGTTAAACCTTTGAACAACTGCGGCGGATTAAACTTCTTCGCCTTCAGTTCCTGCGCATGCTTTAAAATGCCCTTGAGCGTTTCGGCGTCAAAATCGCTTAAGTTAATGAAATGCCGTGGCATTACAGGTCGCCTTTCTGAATGACATGCGCGATCTTATCAATCGCTTCATCGGCTTCGGTCTTGCTCATCACAAGTGGCGGTGTAAGGCGTAGGGACTTCGCGCCAGCCTGTGTTGCCAGCAGCCCGTTATCTTCCAACGCGCTGAGCAGCTTGCCGATATCGTAAACCGTATCAATCCCGATCATCAGGCCCTTGCCGCGAATCTCCTCAATGCTGTTTGTATCGGTTTTCAGCTTGTGTAAGCCCTCCATCAGGTAATTCCCGGTGTCGATAACATTTTGCAGGAATTCCGGCTGGCGGATCTGATCGACGACTTCCAGCACGATCCGCGTCATCAGCGGGTTTCCGGCATAGGTTGACCCGTGTTCGCCGTATTTGAAAGCTGAAGAAAATTCTTTCTTGGCCAAAAACGCCCCGACAGGAAAACCGCCGCCCAAACCTTTGGCAAGGCAGACGATGTCCGGCTTATACCCGAAGGCGTCATAGGCGAACAATGTTCCGATACGGCCCATACCGGCCTGAATATCATCGGAAATCATAATGATTTTATGTTCATCACACAGGGCGCGCAGTCCCTGCATGAATTCTTCGGTCGCGGGTAGAATACCGCCTTCACCTTGCACAGGTTCGACAATAATCGCCGCCGTCTTGTCACTGATAAATGACTTCACACTTTCCAGGTCATTAAAGTCCGCATGATGCACACCCGGCAGATACGGCGCGAATTCCGGCTGTTTCACGGATTTATAGGTGCATGTGACTGCGCCGTATGTCCGGCCATGGAAAGAATTCTTGAACGCGATGATTTCCTTGCAGTCTTCACCTTTGTTCACATGCGCCCATTTCCGCGCAAGCTTCAGTGATCCTTCCACCGCTTCCGTGCCGGAGTTGGTAAAGAAAATCTGGTTCATGCCGCCGCTCAGTTCGATCAGCATTTCCGCAGCCATGATCTTGGGTTCGGTCTGGTATGAACCGGAACACATGGTCATCTTTTCAATCTGGTCCTTGATCGCGTTAATCACACGTTCGTTACAATGACCGACGGACATCACAGCAATCCCGGCGATACAGTCGAGGTATTGCTTGTCGTCAATGTCCCAGACATGACAGCCTTTCCCGCGCTGAAGGATCACATCCTTCACGGAATATAACGGCATGAAGGCGTCGATCGCCCGGTTTTTCCAGTCCTGTGATGTCTCGCTCATTGTTTTAGCTCCTTCTCGTATTTCTGTTTCTCTGCCCGGCGGACAATCATGGTTCCCGCACCGGATGATGTATAAACCTCGTTACGCAGCATATCCTTTTTAAACCCATTTAGGATGTGCACACGCTTCACCCCGGATAGCAGCGCATGGATACAGTTTTCCATTTTGACCTGCATGCCGTCCGTAATCGTTTTGTCCGCGATATATCCTTCCAGCTCGCTTGCCGTCAGGACGGACGCAACCTTGTTGTTGATTTTAACCCCGTCAACATCGGTGAGGAAAATCAGCTTCGCCGCCTTTAATCCGGATGCCAGTGCAACAGCCATGTTGTCGGCATTCACATTCACCGTCACGCCTTGCTTCATCATGCCAAGACATGGAACGATGATCAGCTGTGTGGTGTTGAACATCGCCTTCGGATACCGCGTATGAACGGTTTCTATTGTGGCATCAAAGCGCACGACATCGTCTTGCTTCGGCCTGCGTTTATACTTCGCCCAGTGATCGGGCACGGTGTTGAACACATATCCGTCTAAATCAATCTTGGCCATGGTTTCAAGAATGCGGAAGGCAAAGTCCCCGGCCAGAACTTTTTTAACGCAGGCAATATCAGCTTCGGACGTGATACGCCGCCCGTCAATCTTGGTTGGTTTGCGCTCTTCAGCATCAATGGCCGCATCAATGGCATTGCCACCGCCATAGATCAGCAGGACCTTTATGCCGTCGCCGGTCAGTTCCTGAATATTTTTCAAAAGGTTTAGCCGCGCCGTATCATCCTCGATCACGCGCCCGCCTGCCTTGATCACGAAAATCTGGCCTGCGAAACGTTTTTTATAGAATGATTTAAAGTTACTGATCATGACCACAGAGCCCACAGAGTATTTAAGAGTTCACAGAGCATTAAATTTTAAACCTTTTGATACCATCTTTAATGAGAGGAACATTGAAATTAATCAGAAGCCCCACTTCTTTTTTAGACAGGCGCATGTAAGTTATAATCTGTGCTTCATGAATAGGTATAAGGCTATCAACACTTTTTAATTCAACAATCACAGTATCTTCCACCAGCAAATCAATTTTAAAGGCGTTATGAATAATTAGGTCTTTATATTGAACTGTAATAGGGGATTGCCGTTCAATCTGTAGTCCCCGTCTTTCCAAATCATGAAAGAGGCAGTCTTCATATACCTTTTCGTATAGTCCAGGTCCCATAACTTTATGGATTTGAAGAGAGGCATCTACAATCTCGCCTGTTATATCGTTCAGTTTCTTTGCCATCTCAGTGATCTCATTTATTCTCTGTGAACTCTGTGGTTACGGATATATCGGACTGTCGAAAATCAGGCCGTAGGATTCCTCCAGCCCGAACATAAGGTTCATATTCTGCACGGCGGTGCCGGACGCGCCTTTCAGCAAATTATCCAGCGCACCTTGTGCGATGATCGTGCCGTTATTGCCGGAGGTATAGGATAGATCGACAAAGTTCGTGCTGACGACATTGGTCAGCTCCACTTTGTTGACAACACGCACAAACGGATCGTTGGCATAGGGTTTGAGCTTGGGTTCGTCCTCGCTCTGGATTGTCGCATGGGCAAAAATTCCGCGCATGAACGGCCCGACAGTGGGAGCGAAGTTCAACTGCTCTTCATCCAGTCCGGTCGTCGCGAGGATTTCAGGAATATGCCTGTGTGTATTCACCAGATAGCTGCGCATGTTCTGCGCCAACGCCGGATGGTCAACCGGATCGCGCGGGGAACGCCCGCCGCCCGATGTTCCGGAAACTGCGATCACGTCCGCACCGTTCATTTTGTTTTTGTACGGCAGCAGTAATAATTGCACCAGCAGGGCAAAACATCCCGGATTGGCAACCGCATCCGCTTGCGCGATCTCTTCTTTGAAAATTTCCGGTGCGCCATACACAAACCGCCCCTTCAACAGATCGGGTTTCAGGTGATCAACTTTGTAATAGCGTTCATAGGTTTGCGCATCATCCAGCCGGAAATCGGCAGACATGTCAATAATTTTGGTCTTTCCCAAAAACTGCGGAACGATGTCCTGCGCCGTTTTATGGGGCAGGCAGGCAAAAACGATATCGCTGTCATTAGCGACGGTTTCATAATCCGTATTGGTAAGTTTTAACCCTTCGATATGCGACAGGCGCGGAAAGACATTGCCCAGTGGCTCGTTATCAAATTGCCGGGAAACCAGATATTTGATCTCTACGTCCGGATGTTGGAGCAGGCAGCGCAAAAGCTCCGTCCCCGTAAAACCTGTCACGCCGATAATTGATGCTTTGATTGTGCTGTTTGTCATAGTTTTTACCAATAATAAGTCCTGTGCCGTTTATATGCTTATAGCAGAAACGATCACCTGTTTTGTTCAAAGTTTTGGAGGATTTTGCGAGCAAGATCAACCAGTTCCGATCCCAAAAGGGTGATCAGATGGTACGTCGGCGTCGGCGTGCCGGGATGTATGCTTGCGTTAACATGGGGTTCAAATAACCGGATAAGGCCTTATTTGTCAAGCGGTAAGGCCTTTTCCGTCAGTTTTGCCCAGAATTCCACGCCTGTCGGGATGATCTTGTCGTTAAAGTCATAAAACGGGGAGTGGCAGACTTGGCTATGCGGGCTTTTCTGATCGCTTTCCGCTTGCCCGACCCAGATGTAGCAGCCTGGTTTTTCCTGAAGCATTGCGCCGAAATCCTCTGCCCCCATGCACGGGTC
>JAUHXT010000024.1 GCA_030426925.1 Alphaproteobacteria bacterium
CGCTGCCTGATGTGCGGGACGGCCTGAAACCCGTTCACCGTCGTATTTTGTTCGCTATGCGTGAAGGGGGCTATACGTCTGACAAGCCTTACCGCAAATCCGGTCGTATCGTCGGGGACGTCATGGGTAAATATCACCCGCACGGTGACCAGGCGATTTACGACTCGCTGGTGCGTATGGCGCAGGATTTCTCGCTACGCCTGCCCTTGATTGACGGGCAGGGGAACTTCGGCTCTATGGACGGTGATCCGCCGGCAGCGATGCGTTATACGGAATCCCGCCTGAACAAGGCCGCCGAAAGCATGCTGGAGGATATCGAAAAGGATACAGTCGATTTCCGGCCCAACTACGATGAAAGCTTGAAAGAACCATCCGTCCTGCCGACACGTATCCCCAATATGCTGGTCAACGGCGCAGGCGGTATCGCCGTGGGGATGGCGACAAACATTCCCCCGCACAACCTGAACGAAGTGGTCGATGGCTGTCTGGCCTATGTCGACAATCCGGAAATCACGACCGAAGAACTGAACGAAATTATTCCGGGCCCCGACTTTCCGACAGGTGGACAGATTTTAGGCCGCAACGGTATCCGCAATGCGTACCATACCGGCAACGGCTCCATTATGATGCGTTCCAAAACGCATTTCGAAGATATCGGCAAAGACCGCGAGGCGATTGTTGTCGATGAAATCCCGTATCAGGTGAACAAAGGCAAGCTGCTCGAACGTCTGGGTGAAGTTGCCCGTGAAAAGATCGTTGAGGACATTTCCGAAATCCGCGATGAATCTGACCGCGACGGCGTGCGCGTTGTGATCGACCTGAAAAAAGGTGCGAACGCCGATGTCGTGTTGAACCAGCTGTTCAAACACACGGCGCTGCAAACATCCTTCGGCGCAAACATGGTGGCCCTGCATAACGGCAAACCGCAAACCATGCTGCTGAAAGACTGCATCTCCGCGTTTGTGAAATTCCGCGAGGAAGTGATCACCCGCCGCACGATTTTCGAACTGGGCAAGGCCCGTGACCGTGCGCACGTCTTGGCTGGCTTGGCTGTTGCCGTGGCGAATATTGATGAAGTGATCGCCCTGATCCGTAATGCCAAAAACCCGCAGGAAGCAAAAGACGCCTTGCTGGAAAAACCATGGCCGGCGATGGACGTTGCCCCATTGATCGAATTGATCGACGACCCCGAACATCCGGTTGAGGATGGCAAGTACCAGATGTCCGAAGCTCAGGCGAAAGCTATCCTTGATCTGCGCTTGCACCGTTTGACAGGTCTGGAACGCGAAAAAATAAGCGAAGAGCTGAAAGAAATCACCGACAAGATCGCTGAATTTCTGTCCATTCTCGCATCCCGTGAAAAACTGCTGTCCGTGCTGACGAATGAACTCGACGAAGTAAAAGCAAAATACGGCACACCGCGCAGGACGGAACTTGTTGAATCCGAATTCGAAATGGATATCGAAGAACTGATCCAGCGTGAAGACATGGTCGTGACCGTCACCAATGGCGGCTACATCAAGCGCGTTCCGCTCGACACCTACCGCGCGCAAAAACGCGGCGGGAAGGGGCGTTCCGGTACGGCGCTGAAGGACGAGGATTTTGTATCCGACCTGTTTGTTGCCTCCACCCACACGCCGATTATCTTCTTCACGTCGCGCGGTATCGCGCATAAGCTGAAGGTCTGGCAACTGCCGCTCGCCTCTCCACAAAGCCGTGGTAAGGCTTTGGTGAACTTATTACCGCTGGAAGACGGCGAAAACATCTCTGTCTACTTACGGGTGCCTGAAAATGAAGAGGTCTGGTCGAAACTCGATATCATGTTTGCGACCTCCCATGGCTCTGTCCGCAGGAACAAGCTTACGGACTTCCAGAATATCCGCGCCAACGGCCTGATCGCCATGAAGCTGGATGAAGGGGAAAGCCTCGTCTCCGCAAAAATCTGTACGGAAGAAGAAGACATCATGCTTTCTACGGCCAATGGCCGGGCGATCCGCTTCCCCGTGACCGATATCCGCGTCTTCGCGGGCCGCACGTCAACCGGTGTGCGCGGTATCAAGCTAAAGGACAAAAAGGACGAGGTTATCTCCATGTCCGTCCTCAAACACGTGGATGCCACGCCGGAAGAACGCACCGCGTATCTGAAAGCCGCCAACGCATTGCGCGGCGCGGATGAAGAAGGCGTGGAATATGAAGGCGACGCCGCCACCCTGTCCGAAGAACGCTTTAAAGAGCTTCAGGACAAGGAACAATTCATTATGACCTGCACCAATGGCGGCTTTGGTAAGCGCACAAGCGCATACGAATACCGTATCTCTGGCCGTGGCGGGCAGGGGGTTGCGGCCATGACGCTGACCAAGAAAAACGGCGGTGAACTGGTGGCATCCTTCCCGGTCACAAACGATCACCAGTTGATGCTGATCTCCGATGCGGGGCAGATGATCCGTATGCCGGTCTCCGGCGTCCGCTTCACAGGCCGAAGCGCTCAAGGGGTCACGCTCTTCAAGGTCGCCAAGGACGAACAGGTTGTCTCCGTCGCCTGGCTTATCCAGGAAGATGACGAAGAAGGCGATGAAGTCCCCGTCCTCGAAACCGCAGAAGAAACGCCGGAAGTAGAATAATCCCGTCATTGCGAGGAGGGCAGAGCCCGACGCGGCAATCTGGATTCTGGATTGCTTCGCTTTGCTCGCAATGACGACAAACCCTGTGGATAAGTTCTTCTAACATTGACCGTTCTATAACTTATTGAAATTTATTCATTATTTCCCGCTTTTAACTGCTAGTGTTTTTTAAATCTTTTAAACACCTTTTAAAGGCTATTTAAACGCGTATTAAAAGCGTTGTCGTTGTTTTGTACTGGTTGACATTCATATTTTTTCACGGTGTATTTAATTACTCCCTTTTCGCAATTCTCTTGTTTTTCTTGTTAAGGAGGATTGCGTTTTGAAAGACATCATCAAATTTATTATTTCTGAATCCGAGTTGATTTTCTCGTCGGCATTATTTAACGCGCAGGCGAAGGGGAGCGCATCGCTTTTAGCTGTGCTATTGGGCTTCTTTTTCTTGCTATTTTTGATTTTAATTTCATAAATATCCGGTATGGAAACACCATCCCTCAAAACCCCGCGCCTTGTATTGCGCCCTCTGACGATTGAGGACGCGCCGTGGATTCAGGAAAAATTCAACGACTGGGAAATCATCCAGTATATGAACATCGCCGTGCCGTGGCCGTATCCGGATGACGGAGCGCTGACATTCCTGAAAACCATCGCGTTGCCGGAAATGGAGCAGGGGCGCGCTATTCACTGGGCCATCACGTTAAAGGGCAGCGGTGAAGGGATCGGCATTATTTCCTTCCGTTTGTATGAGGATAAGGTCAACGGTAACCGCGGTTTCTGGATCGCCCGTGCGCACCAGCGTCAGGGCTATATCACCGAAGCCATCACGGCTGTAAACGATTACGTGTTCGACGTTTTGGGCTTTGATCGCTTCGAAGCCGAAAACGCGATAGATAACGTGGCATCACGCAGGGCAAAGGAAAAAACCGGTGCGCGGCTGATAGAAACGAAACGCAAATTATTCGTCTGCGGCGAAATGGACGCCGAAATCTGGGAAGTAACAAAGGAAAGCTGGTATGCAAGCAAGCGATAAAAACGGGTGCGGCAGGGTCGTTCCGATAGGCCGCGATGATATTCCGGCCATCCACGCGCTGCAATGCCGGGCGTTTAAACCGGAATTCCACGAACCGGTGGAACTCTATTACGAAATGTTCGCATTCTATCCGGACGGCTGCTTCGCCATTATGGTGGACGACACGATGGCCGGTTACGTATTTTTGCATCCGGCTGACGACGACCGCACGGACTATGAAGCCGCCGGATGGGCGCAGCGCGGCGACGAACAATGCCTGTTCATCCATGATTTGTGCATCGATCCGGATTTTCAGGGGCAGGGCTTATCACTCATCGGTGCACGGCATGTTGAAACCGTAACCCGCGAGCGGGGCTTTCAAAAAATCATCGGCGTCGCAATCGAAGGTGTGCAGGAATTCTGGGAAAAGCAGGGCTTTACAATGGTCCGCCCGTACCGATACAACGGGGAACCCGCCATGTTTATGGAGAAAGTTATCGGATGACCGACGATACCCCGGCACAAAGCGTTTCACAAAGCGCCCCGCACCGTTACCTGGTGCTGGATAGCTGGCGCGGCATTGCCGCCTGCTTTATTGCCCTGATCCATGTGCAACTGGGTATGAACAGCCACCTGCGTGAGTTTCAGTCTTTTTATAACGCCAGTCTGTTTGTCGACTTCTTCTTTGTCTTGAGTGGCTTTGTCATTTTTGCCAACTACGCGCAGCGGTTAAGCGAAGGCTTTGGATTCTGGCGCTTTATGCTGCTGCGCTTCGGGCGGTTGTGGCCGCTGCATGTTTTTGTGCTGGGCATTTATATCGGTTTTGAACTCCTGCAAATGGCCGTGCCGCAACTCGGCTCCGCCGCGACGTTCGAACCGTTCTCGCAAACCGGGGAAAGCCCGGCGTACATCCTCTCCGCACTATTACTGGTGCATGCGATGGGATTTTTTCCCGACGATATTGTATCGTTCAGCGGCGCAAGCTGGAGCATCAGCACGGAATTTTACGCTTACGCTCTCTTCGCGCTGATGATACTGCTGCTGAAAAAACATATTAAAATCGGACTGGCCGTTGTCTTTATCGCCTCCGGCTGGTTCTTATACAGCTCCGGCATCCACCTGCTCGGCACGTTCTTCCAGTTCGGGTTTATCCGCTGTATCTACAGCTTCTCCGCCGGCGCGATGCTTTGGTATGTCCTCAAAGCTTATGAAGGCAGGATCGCCGCCGCTATCGACCGGGTAAAGGGCTGGAACGTGCTGGAAATAAGCATGATTGCCGCGCTGGCTTGGTTTTTAAAGGACTTGGCGCGCACAGAGTTTGAATTGCTGATAACGCTGCTGTTCGCCACCATGATACTGGTCTTTTCCTATGAGCGCGGGTTTGTGTCACGCTTGCTGAAAATGCGCGGCTTTGTCCTGCTTGGCACGCTGTCTTATTCCATCTACCTGTTGCATGGCTTTATTGCGGGGAAGGGGCCAAGCGTCGCCCGCTTTATCGCCGGAAACCTGTCCTGGGATATTACCGAGACGACGGAGCAGGGTACTCAGCTCCTCGGCGCGAACCCTTGGCAGGGCGATCTCTTCACTTTAGGATACATGATCGTCGTGATAGGCTGCGCGTTCGTAACCTATACGATAGTTGAAAAGCCTTCCCGCCTGTATTTCAGGAAGCTGGCTCAGAATATGAAGACAAAGACATGGCAGAAAATTACCGCGTAGGTGTATATCCCGGAACCTTTGACCCGATTACAAAGGGGCACCTGCACATCATCAAGCGGGCGTCGCGTATGGTGGACAAGCTGGTCATTGGTGTGGCCGATAATGACCGCAAAAAACCGCTTTTTAGCCATGAAGAACGCGTCGAGATGGTAAGGGAAGACATCAAGAACCTGAAGGACAAAGCATGCGAGATTGAGGTTATAAGCTTTGACAGCCTGCTGGTCCATTTCGCCCGTGATATGGAGGCATCTTGTCTGTTTCGTGGCCTGCGCGCTGTATCCGACTTTGACTATGAATTCCAGATGACGGGCATGAATCACCGCCTTGCCCCGGATATAGAAACCGTGTTCCTGATGGCCGCAGATCGCTGGCAATTTGTTTCCGCATCCTTTGTGAAGGAAATCTACGCTCTGGGCGGGGATGTAGAGGAATTTGTGACCCCGAACGTGATTGAAAATCTTGCGGGGAAATTGGGCGAGAAAGCGCGATAAATCCTTGACGGACACAGCGAATATCCATATGTTCCACAGGATTTTACGGATTTCTCGTAAATAATGACCGGTTAGCTCAGCTGGTAGAGCAACTGACTTTTAATCAGTAGGTCGAGGGTTCGAATCCCTCACCGGTCACCACCTTCACTCACCACTTGATTTACATAATATTAACACTATTTCAATAGCATTACCAAAACGGGTGGGTGTTATGGGTGTTGACGATAATAGTATAGCCGAAAGAGTAGGCTTTGCTCTGGGAACGGAGTTTGGTGGCACCGCAACGGCGCGCTACATCCCGAATGAAGACATCCCGCCGGTTGGCCGGGACGGCCTGAAAAGCATTCTCGACCGGCATATCGGCTATCAGCCGCCACAAACTGAACGCGGCGAACTTATCCAGGAAATCAATAAGGGCATCAATACAATCGCTCGCGACGCGTCTATAGCGTACGCCAAACTGGCGGAGCGTTATCCACCGGACTCAAAACAGTGGGCGTACCTGCAAACAAACGCGAATGTACTGGATCTGTTTTCCCGCTCGGAACACAGCTTCGGCAGCATTGAGGAACAACGCGAGTTTCTGGCGGATCTCAGACAGGTGATAGAAGAAGACGGCGTCTATTTTGATGCGACAAGCGAACCTGCCTTGATTAAACAACAGGACGTTTTGCTCGACACTATCGACAATTATGCAGCTGCTGTTGATAGAATGATTGAAAACCCCAATCTGGATCGCATGCCCAAGGTTGTGATCTAATTCCAAAAACCATGCATAAAACCGTCCGTTCGGTGTTATCATTATGTTCGAAATATTTAGTTTTCATTGAAGGAGAAAAAGTCATGTCAATTACAGCATATTGCGTGAAATGTAAGAAAAAAGGCGTTGAAATGCAGGATCCGGCCATGCACCAGACCAAGAAGGGTGGCTTCATGGCCAAGGGAACTTGCCCGGCATGCAGCACGACCCTGTGCGCCATGATGTCGAAGGAAAATGCTGAAAAGGCAGTCGCAAGCGGCGTCAAAAAAGCCTACTAACGATTAATTCCTCTCGTTCACAGGTCTTTTTACCACTTTGTGACTTAAACTATGCTCAAATTGCTCTATTTTAATGGCAGTTTGTTATTTAACCGGAGAGGAATATTCCCATGAAGTATTTATTGCTCGCGGCCGCATTGTTGATGTTGCCGCTGTCGGCTAGAGCCGAAACAGCAACGCTTGCCGAATTACCGGCTGGCAAGTATGAACTCGACAAAACCCACGCCAGCATTACTTGGAAAGTCATGCATATGGGGCTGGCCAAATATACGGCCCGCTTTAATACGTTTGATTCCACGGTGACGCTGGACCCGGCGGCGATTGAAAACAGCACGGTAACGGTCGATATCTCACCAATGTCCATTGAGACGGATTACCCAAATCCTGAGCAGGAGGATTTTGACAAGAAACTGGCGACGGGCGAAAACTGGTTCAACGCCGGAACATATCCGGACATTAAATTCGTGTCCAAAACCATAGAAAAGACGGGTGATAATACGGCCAAAATTACAGGCGATCTGTCATTCCTGGGCGTCACGAAACCTGTAACGCTGGACGCTACCCTGAATGGCGCTATGGTTTCACATCCGTTCACTAAAAAAGCTGCATTCGGCATTTCTGCGCACACCACAATAACGCGCAGCGACTGGGGTATGTCTGGCGGTCTGCCGCATGTTGGTGATGATGTGGAAGTCCTGATTGAAGCCGAATATTTTCAGGCCGACACCCCAGATGAGGCCGAATAAACGATGACGGCGGACACCCGGAGATACACGAAGGCTGCGGTCATTTTGCACTGGATTATGGCGCTGGCGTTTTTCGGTATGCTGGCAAGCGGCCTGGCGATGGCGCAGGAAGACTTGCTGGAACGCTCGCTGAAATTCCAGATGTATCAATGGCACAAATCCCTGGGTGTCCTGCTGCTACTGGCCTTTTTCGCCCGTATCGGCTGGCGGCTGTTTCATAAAGCGCCGTCTCTGCCGGACAGTATAAACAAGCTGGAACAATGGGCTGCAAAGGGCGGTCACTATGCTTTATATCTTTGGATGATCGCCGTGCCCATGACCGGATGGGTGATGGTGTCTTCCAGCAATTACGGGCTGCCGACAATCGTCTTTGGCTGGTTCACATGGCCGCACATTCCCGGGCTGGCGGGGGACGAGGCAATCAACGGGGCTGCACATGTCGCGCACAAATACCTTGCCTATATTTTTATAGCACTCATCGCCGGGCATATCGCAGCCGTGATAAAACATGCGGTAATAGACAAGCACAACCTGCTGCCGCGCATGTGGTTCGGCAGTGTTCTTGCGGCGCTTATGCTGTTCGCGCCAGCCCCGGTGAAGGCGGCCGATTATGCCGTTGATTACGATAACAGCGTCATAACATTTACCGGCGTCCATGCCGGCAATGAATTTCAGGGAACATTCGAAGACTGGGAAGCTGTCATCACATTTGATCCCGATAAGCTGGAAGACAGTCATGTCCGTGTAGTGATCAAAACAGCCAGCGCCAAAACCGGCGACAAGCTGTATGACGGAACATTGCCGGAAACCGACTGGTTCGACGTCAAAAATCACCCCGAGGCTGTTTTTGAAAGTGAAACAATCAGTAAGAACGACGACGATACCTATAACGTCAGCGGGAATCTTCAAATAAAAGAACAGGTTAAGCCGCTAAGTTTTGATTTTTCTTTAACGGACCTGACGGCGGATCCCGTGACTGTAGAAGCCGGTTTCATAATAGATCGTTTGGACTATGGTCTGGGGGTCAAATCCGATCCATCCGCGGAATGGGTTGATCAGGATATTTCCTTGCAACTCAAGGTTTTAGCCGGCGCTAAATAATTCACGAACACGTAGTATATCTCCTCTACATTCCATAGTTCTTATCGATTTGGTAACCATAATCCGCTATTCTAAAAGGTGATTTGATAAGGATTATCATAGAGTAGAAGGATTCTACAGTGACTGTATCAAGCGGCGTATTGCCGCCTATCCTACGTAACACTTTATTGGCCATCAACGCTGCTCAGCGCGGCATTGATAAAACGACCCTGCGCCTTGCGACAGGGCTGAAAGTAAACTCTGCTCTCGATAATCCTCAGAACTATTTTAACGCCGAATCTCTATCCAACCGTGCGGCAGATCTGTCCCGGCTCCTCGATGGAATCAATATCAGCGTTCGTACAATCGAAGAAGCTGTCCACGGAACCGAAGCAATCGAAAAGCTATTGGATCAGGCCGAAGCCATCGCCCTGACGACCAGGGAGGAACTGCAATCCGGTGTAGGCTTTCCTGATCTGTCCAATGTTGAACAGGTTATCACCAATGCGAATGAACTGGGGGATGGCACACCTCTTTCAACGCTGATTACGGCCGATGCGCCGGTTGCCTATTACCGCTTGAACGATCTGGCCGGACCGGCAATAGAATCAACTGGCAATCCGCTCACACCGAACGGGGTTAACGATGGCGCCACGTTTGGACAGCCGCCCCTATACGCCAATGGTGGCGATGTGAGCGCTGGTTTTAACGGTACAGGACGTATCCGGCTGGGCAATAGCGTGTTGATTAACTCCGCCCCCCTGGCGCAAAAAACCGTCGAACTGGTCTTCAATGCCGATAACGTGATACCACGCCAGATTTTATACGATGAAGGCGACCTAACCAGCGGGTTCACGATTTATATTGATAACGGATTTCTTCGTATCACGGCGGAAGACGATGCCGGACTTAATACGTTTGCCGACATAAACATTTCTGCTCCGATTTCCGCCGGGCAGACCTATCACGTTGCCTTTACGTTTAATCAACTGGACCAGACCTTCCGCGGTTATCTTGACGGCGTGGAAATAGGGCAGGTCGGTGTGTTTAACGAACCGTTTCCGGTTCACGGACCGAATATTGGCATCGGTGGTATAGATAACAACGTCCAGTTCCATGACGGAGAAGCGGCGGCAGGAAACGGACTTAATTTGAATGGCCGGATTTCCGATGTGGCCATCTACACAAGGGCATTAACGGGTGCGGAGTTGTTATCCCATGCCCAGGCGATAAACGATGCGGAATACATTTATGTGAACACCGAATACGATACGATCCTTAACCAGATTGACGCATTGGTCGAAGACGCCAGTTTCCGCGGTATCAATCTTTTGGATGGTGATGACCTGCTGACCTATTTTAATGAAGACCGTTCGAACACGCTTCTGACCGAAGGCGTGGATTTCACCTATCTGGGACTGGGGCTGGATCGGTTTAATTTTACGGTCGCCAGTGACGTCGACTCAATTCTGGATGACATACGCGAAGCCCGCAACCGTGTGCGCCGTTACGGCGGTACGCTTGCGACGGATATAAGCATCATAAAAATCCGCAACGACTTTACGCGTGAGACAATCACGCACCTGAAAAACGGTGCGGATGATCTGATAGTTGCCGACCAGAACGAGGAAGGAGCCAACCTTCTGGCGCTTCAGACCCGGCAGGTGGTTGCAACATCTGTATTGGCCTTAAACGGTGGCGGCTCGTCGAGCGTACTGTTTTAAAGGCGATTCCGGTTGAGACGAGTTTGAAAATGCAACCCATGGTCACCGTTCCCGCCATTTAATCCACTAAATACCCGTAAATATTGCCTAAGCCCGCATATCTTATCGATTTCCTAACCATATTACCGTATTCTGAAAGATGGATAGATAAGGATTATCATAGAGTAGAAGGATTCTACCTTGACTGTAACGAGTGGCAATATACTACCGCCCACTCTGCGTAACACGTTGCTCGCTATTAAGGGAGTGCAACGCGGCGTAGATGTGACGACCTTGCGCCTTGCAACGGGGCTCAAAGTCAACTCTGCTCTCGATAATCCGCAAAACTTCTTCAACGCCAAATCCTTATCCAATCGCGCATCCGACTTATCCCGACTACTCGACGGTATAAACGTTAGTGTCCGCACTATTGAAGAAGCTATCCACGGGACAGAAGCCATCGAAAAGCTTCTCGACCAGGCAGAAGCCATCGCCCTGACGACCAAGGAAGAACTTCAATCCGGCGTCAATTTCCCCGATCTGTCTAATGTTGAGGAAGAAATCGTCAACATTTCACCAACCCCGCTAATGCAGCAAATCAACAATGACGCGCCTGTAGCGTATTTCCGCTTGGATGGTGATACGGTGGAGCAGACGGGCAATCCTCTGGTATCAAACGGGAACGCTGTCGGAGGTGTCAGCTTGGCTGGCCCATCGCTGTATAACAACGGATCTGGTGCGGCCAGCGCCAACTTCGACGGCATCAACGACGGCATTATGATTCCGGACAGCAACGACATCAACTTGCAGACCTACAATGCCCGCACGGTGGAACTGGTCTTCAATGCGGATGATGTGGCGTCCCGTCAGGTGTTGTACGAGGAAGGGGCAGGGGTAAACGGCTTTACGATCTATATCGACGCTGATGGTTCCCTGCGCGTCACCGCCGAAGACGACGCAGGCGGTAACCGCTTCGCTGACCTTGATATTTCTTCAATCGAGGAGTTTGGAGCCTTAACCGCCGGGGAAACTTACCACGCCGCTTTCGTATTCGACAGCGACAACAACGCGTTCACCGGTTACCTGAACGGCGTCAATATCGGTTCTGCCTTTGTTTTTGATGAAAACTTCCCTTCCCACAGCGGAAATATCGGTATTGGCTATGCGCCCGATGGCGTCCAGTTCCATGATGGTGAATCAGGCGGTGGCTTTAATTTTGATGGACGAATTTCCGATGTGGCAATCTATAACAGGGCATTGACTCAGCAGGAGATTTTCTCTCACGGAACATCCCTGAATAGCTCCACCACCATCCGTTACATCAATACGGAATATGACACAGTCCTGAGTCAGATAGATAACCTGATTGAAGATGCCCATTACCGCGGTATCAACCTGCTGAAAGATGACGATTTAACAACCTACTTCAACGAGGATCGCTCCAACACACTGGAAACCGAAGGAACGGATTTCAGCCAGCTTGGACTGGGGCTGGAGCGCTTTAATTTCACAATCGAAAGCGATGTTGACGCAATTCTTGACGATATTCGCGAAGCGCGGAACCGGGTGCGCCGCTTTGGCAGCACGCTTGCTACGGATTTGAGCATCATCAAAATCCGTAACAACTTCACGCGCGAAACGATCAACCATTTAACCAACGGCGCGGATGACCTGACCGTCGCCGACCAGAACGAGGAAGGAGCAAACCTTTTAGCCCTGCAGACGCGGCAAGCTGTTGCAACGTCTGTCTTGGCTTTAAATGGAGCCAACGCGATCAGCTTTCTACTCTAGATCCTTATCTATCCAATTTGGGTTCACGGTTAGGAAGTAGTGTGAGGGGCGGCTCTAAAACCAAGGAAGCCCGGGGAAAACAATAGAACATGGCATTCTCCGGCGTTTCTGCCTATGTGTAATACTGGAAAATCAGGAAAAACCCTCTCGCTCCACTCGCGGCGGGGCAGCTGTTGTGCGCGAAGCCCTCTTGCGGTTTTGGGGGGAAGCCCGTATATCTAGAGTTCTGATAATTAAGGAGTATTCAATGCAGGCGGCTGAGAAAATGAGCACAGACCCACAAGTAAAGGACATGAAAGATATCGTTGCACTATGCAAACGCCGCGGGTTTATTTTTCCGGCGTCTGACATTTACGGCGGTATCAACGGGTTCTGGGATTTTGGGCCGCTGGGGATTGAACTGAAAAACAATATCCGCGACCTGTGGTGGAAGGCGATGGTCATCACTCCGCCAATCGGCCCGGACGGCCACCCGCTGCAAATTGTCGGGCTCGACAGCGCGCTTGTTCAAAATCCGAAAGCCTGGGTTGCCTCAGGCCATGTTGGTGGCTTTTCCGACCCCATGGTCGACTGTCGCGAAACAAAAAAACGGTATCGCCAAGATCATCTGGTTGTTCTTTATCCTAATGACCCTCAATATGAGTTTGGCTTGTCCTTCCATGAAGAAGCTGAAGAAGTTGAAATAAAACAACGTTTTAAAAAATTTAAACTCAGTTTTGAAGACGGATATATTAAAAAGTCTCTTACTGAAGTTCCTACAGAAAATTATATTTACGTTATAGGACCAGATGCTAAAGAACCTGGCACGCTCACCGAACCCAAGGAATTTAACCTGATGTTCGAAACCTATGTCGGTGCGACGCAGAGCGAGGACAGCAAGGCGTATTTGCGCCCCGAAACAGCGCAGGGCATTTTCCTGAACTATAAAAACGTGCTCGACAGCTCCCGCGTGAAAATGCCGTTCGGTATTGCACAGGTTGGCAAGGCATTCCGCAACGAGGTAAACCCGCGAAACTTCATCTTCCGTTCCCGCGAATTCGAACAAATGGAAATGGAATGGTTCTGCCATCCGTCGGAAGCAAAGAAGTGGCGTGAGTTCTGGATTGAGGAGCGCAAGAAATGGTGGATGTCGCTCGGCATGTCCGAAAGCGCGCTGATCCTGCGCGAACATGACAAGGACGAGCTGTCTCACTACGCCAAGGCAGGGGAAGGGACGATCGATATCGAATTCCAGTTCCCGTTCACCTATCCGGGCTTTGGCGAACTCGAAGGAATCGCCCACCGCTGTGACTTTGATTTGACCCAACATCAGGAACATTCCGGCCAGAAACTGGAATATATTGACCCGGAACGTGACAACGAACGCTATATCCCGCATGTCATTGAACCGGCTGCCGGTTTAACCCGCGGTATGCTGGCCGTTCTGTGTGAAGCTTACACGGTTGATCCTGACCGCCCCTCCGGCGTGTACTTAAACTTCCATCCAAAAGTCGCACCGAAGAAAGCGGCTATCCTGCCGTTAACGGCGAAGGACGGACATCCGGAAAAAGCGGAACAGCTTTACATGGAACTGCGTGAACA
The DNA here is from genome assembly GCA_030426925.1 of Alphaproteobacteria bacterium. Lineage (GTDB taxonomy): Bacteria > Pseudomonadota > Alphaproteobacteria > Micavibrionales > Micavibrionaceae > JAUHXT01. Next base: position 13,780 of record JAUHXT010000024.1, read on the forward strand.
CTTCCCGGTTGACCTGGATATCAAACAGAACATCGGCAAGCGTTACGCCCGTCAGGATGAAATCGGTACGCCATATTGCTTTACGATTGACGGACAAACGATGGAAGATGGTACGATCACCGTGCGTGAACGCAACACGATGGCACAGGAACGCATTTCCATGGATAATGCACTGGCTTACTTACGCGAGAAAATCGGATGAGTGATAAAAACATCTTTGAAAGCCTTATTAACGGCGATGGCGAAGAAATGCATAAGCGTAGCCTCGGGGCACGCCTGCGCGGATATTTTCTGGCTGGTATTCTGGTCACAGCGCCAATCGGCATTACGATTTTCCTGACATGGAAATTCTTCGCTTTTGTCGATAACACCGTCACCGGATTGATCCCCCCGCAATATTATCCGGGCACATACTTGCCCGGCATCGGTATCATAATCGCAATCGCATTTTTCTTTCTGGTGGGTTGGTTCGCGACAAACTTTTTAGGGCGCATGTTTATCCGTATCGCGGAATATATCGTCGACCGTGTGCCGATCATCCGCAATCTGTACAGCGCAATAAAACAGATTTTCGAAACCGTGATGGCAAGCCAGTCACAGGCCTTCCGTGAAGTTGTGATGCTGGAATACCCGCGTAAAGGCGTATATTCGATTGGTTTCGTAACAGGGAAAAGCGAAGGTGAAGTGCAATCAGCGACAAAGAACGACACAATCAATGTGTTTGTTCCAACAACGCCGAACCCGACATCCGGCTATCTGCTGTTTGTTCCGAAACAGGAATTGATTTACCTGAATATGACGGTGGAAGAGGGGGTAAAGCTCGTCGTCTCCGCCGGTATCATTACCCCGCCTGACCGAAGTTAAACAACATTCGGTCCTGCTGCGATACTTTCTCCTCCGACAGGATGGATACCGCCGCCGCCGTCTTTGCGTTCTTTTCGTTCAGTGACAATCTCACGGGCAATGTCTTCGGTCACACCATGCTCTTTAAGCACTTCGACATGTGAGCGGATAAGCATTAAGTCCTCTTCGCTTACTGGTTTGCGTCCCGCTACGTCTTCAAAGGATGCTGCGGCCAGTTTGGTAAGTGCCGGATCAACCTCTCCCTCGTAGTGGCCGACGGACAGGGCGGTCCGCTCCCCACCTTTCTCATTTTTCGCTAATTCCCTGTATTTTACAATGACATGCTGCGGGTCGACGGAGTGCAAAATTTTAATCGTTTCCTCGCTCTTCTGTACAGTAGCCGCCGCCAGCGCACGCAAACAAAGGTCTAACTTAAAAAGCGTATCGTGTGGCCGCTCTTGTTGTGCCTGTGATGCCACATGGTTCTCAAAAGCTTTTTGTATTTCTGCTTTTATACGCTCTTTGTGGGGATCAACATTATCGTTGTCAGTATCACCTTTCGCATCGGATTTTTCTTGATCTGTTGGCTTGGTGGCGGGCGCAGGCGTGGGAAGCATTTTTCTATCAAAAGTTTTGTAGGCTTCTAAAATTCTTACGCCGGCGTTTGCGAAGTCCTGCTCTGAAAGTTCGATAAACCCTTTGCCCGGCAGGATTGTTAAATCAGGATGCGTTATTCCTGCTATATGTTGCAAAGCAGCGGATAAAAGGACGCGTTCGTTGGAAGTGCCCGAGAATTCAGGAGTAAATTCTCCCTCGTTTGGTACAGTTTTAAGGATTTCCGCAGCTTTTTTGAGCGCATCTCCATACGGATCATCGGTATTGTAAAACTTATCGTAGGCGCTTTTGATATCTTTTTGTACTGTATCGAACAGTTCTTTCTTTTCTTCCTGATCAAGATATCCTTCACTGACAGTGTATTTCAGTTTCGGATATTTTGTTTCATGTAAGTATTCAAGAGCGCTTTGCATCAAGGCACGCTGTTGCTCCGATCCTGACAGGCGAATGTTTATGTTTCCGTCCAGTCCACTACGATCCTCTGCTTCCAGGATAGAATAAGCAGCAGCCAATGCGGACTTCGCATCAAATTTTTCAGGGTCTCCAACATACCGTGCAATGGCATCGTCATCTTTTTTTTGTAAATGAATTTTTTTGTCAGGATCTTCAGTGTCCGTCAGGACAATGCGCGGGTTTTTTCCGCGGTTTAAATATCCGCTAAAATGTGTTTCAAGCTGGTTTAATGTTTTCTGGGATGCTACTGCTTTGTCTTCAGCGATATTCCCAAACATTGTATTAAAATATCCAAACAATTTTTCCCGGTCATCATCGGCGCCTGACGCATTCTCTTTCGGTTGGGGGGGGGATTCACCCCCTGCATTCTTTCCGCCCAGACCTGCCGCATCTGCTTTATCATCATCTGCGGGTTCTGTCGGTCTTTGCGCTGGCTTATCCCTCCCATCGTCCGAAACGATATCAGCGTCTGTTAATTTGAACGGATCACCACCATCGTCCTTGCAGCCGTTGCTGCAGTCTGCTGGCGCAGCGCCGCCTTGTTGTTCCACGAGAGTTCTGAGGCGTTTTGCAATAATTTCTGGTACAGCGTCCGGATCATCATCTGGATCGCCATCTGTGCCTGCCTCCGGCTTAGCTTCCGGTGCATCTGTACGGCTGGCGGTTATACCTATTGCTGTGGGTTGCCCACGACGAAGAAAAGGCGGTATGCCGTCCAGTGGGTCTCCCGCTTGCGCATCTTGATCGGCGACCTCTGTATATTCTCCCTCTACGGACTGAACACCATAATCAGCAGGGTTTTGTGTAAGGTTTTCCCTGATTTCGGAAATTGTATCGGTCAGGTTCGATCCCCTGGCAGTTAAGCGCTCGATCAGTTTTTCAAGAACTTCATCATACCACTGATAAAATTGCTGATTCGTCACCTGGGCGTTGGAAGGGTGAAGATTTTTTCGCATATATTCTTCAGTAAAGAAATGATCTTGAATGTATGAACCAAGCGTTTTTCTTTTTTCGTTAATCGATGCCTTGTCGGAGAAAAAATCTTCAGGAATTGCGGGCGGCTTCCTTAGTGAAAAAATTCCACCGATTTTACGCTTTTCTAATGCGGCTTCAACGGCATCAACAATACCTTCACGAAAGGAATTTATATTGCCACTGCCTATAATGCTTTGTGCGATGTTTGGCCTTGAGCCTTCGCCGCCTTTAATACCCCCGTTTTCTGGTTCTTGTGCCATTAGACAACCCTTCTTTTACCGCTAAATATTATGAAAAATACCAAAGCGTTGAATAAAAAGCAAATTTATACAAGTAACATGTTGATAAATATAGATAAATCGTCGTTAACTTTTCGTTAACCCGCGCGTAAATTGGCGATCGCCTGGTCTTGCTCGAACAAATAAAGGAGCGTGCGTAAGGCCTGTCCGCGCTCGCTCTCCAGATCCGGGTCTTTCTCAAGGATCATCTGCACGTCCTGCCGCGCTGCGGCCAGCAGGTCTCCATGCGCTGTAATGTCCGCAATTTTAAACTCTGGCAACCCGCTTTGACGTGTGCCCAATATCTCCCCGCCACCACGCAATTCCAGGTCTTTTTCCGCGATCATGAACCCGTCTTCGGTCTCCCGCATGGTTTTTAGCCGTTCTTTGGCGGAATTGGTGAGCTTGCCGTAAACAAGGAAGCAGAAGGATTTGGCCGCACCCCGTCCTACGCGTCCGCGCAGTTGGTGAAGCTGGGAAAGGCCGAACCGTTCTGCCTGTTCAATCACCATAATCGTGGCTTCGGGCACGTTGACGCCGACTTCAATCACTGTAGTTGCGACTAGCAGGTCGATATCGCCATTCGCAAACTTTGCCATGACAGCATCTTTCTCTTCGCCTTTCATCCGTCCGTGGACAAGGCCGGTCCGTTCACCGAAATGCGCTTTCAATTTATCGTAACGTTCTTCGGCGGCTTCCAGGTCCAGCTTTTCGGATTCTTCTACCAGCGGGCAAACCCAGTACACACGCGCGCCCTTGGCAATCTGGCCTTTCAGTGCGCCGACCATCTCCTCGACTTTTTCATGGGGGATCAGGCGGGTATCGATCGGCTTGCGCCCCGGCGGCTTTTCATCCAGCCGCGATACTTCCATATCGCCATAGGCGGTTAAGGTCAGCGTGCGCGGAATAGGGGTCGCCGTCATCACCAGCACATCCGTGCCCTTGGACTTGGATGACAGCGCCAGACGCTGGTGCACGCCGAACCTGTGCTGTTCATCAATGACGGCCAGCCCAAGGTCGGCAAACTCCACCCCCTCCTGAAACAACGCATGCGTACCAATCACGACATTCGCTTCACCGCTTGCAATACGGTGCAGGATCTCTTCACGCTCTTTCCCCTTATTACGGCCCGTGAGAACGGTATAGCTAACCCCGGCGGCATCCAGCCAAGGGCGCACACTTTCCAGATGCTGGCGCGCCAGTATTTCTGTCGGCGCCATAATCGCCGCCTGACAGCCGCTTTCCACGGCATTCAGCATGGCCATCACCGCCACGACTGTTTTGCCAGACCCAACATCGCCCTGTAACAACCGCAACATGCGAAGGGGCGAAGCCATGTCTTCATCAATCTCGCGCATGGATCGCACTTGCGCGCCTGTCAGTTCGAACGGCAGCGCATTGCTGACCTTGCCGCGCAAATCGGAACTGATCTGAAACGCACGCCCGTTTTGTCTGCGTTGTTTCAGTCGCACAAGCGCCAGCGCCAACTGGTTTGACAGGAACTCATCATAGGCCAGCCGCTGCCGCGCCGGATGCGCGGGAGACAGCAGGCTTTCTTTCTGCAACTTGTGAACGGCTTTTAATGACTTGTCCCAGTCCGGCCACTTGTTTTTGCTTTTGTGTGTTTCATCAATCCATTCGGGCAGGGGGGTGATGAACTCTATAGCCCCTGCCAGCGCCTTACGAAAAATCTTGTTCGTTAATCCGGCCGTTAGTGGATAAACGGGTTCAACGGTTTCAATCTCCGCGCGCTCTTCTTCCGTGCCGATGGCATCCGGATGCACCATTTGCAGGGAACCCTGATACGCTTCGACTTTTCCGCTGACAATGACGGTTCCGCCGGGCGGTAATTGTTTTTCCAGCCAGTCCTTTTTCGCGTTAAAGAAAATCAGGTCGATATGCCCCGTGCCGTCATACCCCCGCACTTTATAGGGAAGGCCGCGCCGCCCGCCCGGAATATGCCGGTCGATGGTAAGGGTAATGGTCGCAATTTTACCTGCCGGGTGTTCACCCAGCTTCGGGGCATAGCGCCGGTCGATAAAATCCACGGGCAAATGCCATAGCAGGTCGAGTACCTTCGTACCGCCCGTCAGCCGTTCAAACAGCTTGGCGTTTTTGGGCCCCACACCCGGTAAAACGGTCAGTGCTTTGAATAATGGGTCCAATGCGAATGGTCTGCCCATCATTTCCCCTTTAAAAAACCTGTTATTTCACTATTTTAGACTACATGACGGAGAATGAAAAACTCGAAAGTACGAAAAAGCGGCTGATATTCCGCTCATGGCATCGTGGAACCCGCGAAATGGACCTGATACTGGGGTCTTTTGCCAATTCCCATGTGGATACGTTCACCGAAGAAGAACTTGCTTTATATGATGAACTTCTCCAAAACTCAGACCCGGATTTATATAACTGGATTGGCGGACGCGAAGAGATACCGGACGGTAAGCGTAACGCGGTCATGGAGAAGGTACTGGCGCATCACTATGCAACAAACCGCAAAACAGGAAGCGACGACCGGTAGCGGTTTTACCACCTTGTACGGGGTTCCGGAAGGGCAGGACGCCCGCCTTCTGGCCGATAAGGCGCATGCGCTTGCCAAGGAACGTAAGGTTCTCGTGCATATCGCGCTCGATGATACGCGCCTGCATACGTTGAAAGACTTACTCGAATACTTTGCCCCAGATGTTCAGGTGCTGAGCTTCCCAGCATGGGACTGCCTCCCCTATGACCGCGTATCGCCAAATGCGGAAATCGTAGCGCAGCGTGTTCATGCCCTGACCGGGTTACTGGAATGGCAGAAAAGCGATAAGTTCTTACCGCGCATCCTGCTGACGACTGTGAATGCGGTGCTTCAGCGTGTGACTCCGCGCGATGCGTTAAAGGAAGCCAGCTTCATCGCGGCAAAGGGCGAACGCATTGATCTGGACGCGCTGCAATCCTTCATGGAACATAACGGCTATCAGCGCACGGAAACGGTGCGCGAAGCCGGGGAATACGCTATGCGTGGCGGTATCATTGATTTATTCCCTCCCGGCTACGAAAAACCTGTGCGACTTGATTTGTTCGGTGATGAAATCGAACAAATCCGCTGCTTCGATGCCATGTCACAAAGGTCGGAAGAGGAAATCGACAGCTTCGCCCTTCGCCCTGTGACGGAGTTTTTCCTCGATGAACAATCAATCCAGCGTTTTCGTGGTGGCTACCGCGAAGCGTTCGGCGTGGCGCAGGACAATGACCCGCTGTATGAAGCCATCAGCGCCGGACGCCGCTATAACGGCATGGAACACTGGCTGCCGCTGTTTTATGACGGTATGGATACGCTGTTCGACTACGTGCCGGACAACGTCATCACGATGGACCATCACGCCCGCCGTTCGCATACCGAACGCTTATCGCAAATTCAGGATTTCTACGATGCGCGCCAGACGTTAAAGGCATCGCAGACGCAAAAGAAATCAAAAGACGTCTCACTGACCGGCACACTCTATAACCCTCTGTCGCCATCATCTCTGTATTTAAGCGAAGAAGAATGGTTGGGCTTTGAGAACTCGGCTGAAGGATTATCTCCCTTTAAGCCAACGGAAGTGGAGGAGGGCGCGTTCGACGCCGGCGGGCGCAAAGGGCGCGACTTTGCCGATATCCGCGCACTGCCCGATGGCGACGTGTTTAAGGAACTGAAAGCCCATATCACGACTTTGGGTAAACGCACGCTCATCGCCTGTTATTCGCAAGGCTCGCTTGAACGCCTGAAAGGCATGATGGAACAGGCAGAGATCAAGAATGTCGAGTACTGCGTCCTGCCGCTCGAACACGGGTTTGTTGCCGATGATATCGCGGTCTTGAGCGAACAGGATATTCTCGGCGACCGTCTGGCACGCAAAGCGGGCAAGAAGAAAAAGGCTGATAACTTCCTCACCGAAATTTCCTCCCTTGATGAAGGGGATATCGTCGTGCATGTCGACCATGGCGTCGGGCGTTTTCTGGGACTTGAAACGATTGAGGCCGCAAAGGTTTTACACGACTGTCTGAAAATCGAATATGCGGGCGGCGACTTATTATATGTCCCGGTTGAAAATATCGAGGTGCTGTCCCGCTTCGGCTCCGACGAAGGGTTCGTTCAGCTTGATAAACTCGGCGGTGCGGGCTGGCAGGCACGAAAAGCCAAGGTCAAAAAAGACCTGATGAAAATGGCGGACGGCTTGTTAAAAATCGCTGCCGCCCGCGCATTGCGCAAGGCCGATAAGCTCGAAGTCACGCCCGATATCTATAACGAATTTGCAGCCCGTTTCCCGTACCATGAAACCGACGACCAGTTACGCGCGATTACGGAGACACTGGAAGACATGGCGGACGGTAAACCGATGGACCGTCTTGTCTGCGGTGATGTGGGCTTTGGCAAAACCGAAGTCGCCTTGCGCGCCGCTTACGTCGCCGCGATGGACGGGTATCAGGTAGCTATCGTCGCCCCCACAACCTTGCTGGTGCGCCAGCATTACCAGAATTTCGTCAAACGCTTTGAAGGAACAGGCGTGCACGTGGAACAACTCTCCCGCCTTGTGGGGGCAAAGGAATCCCAAGTCGTAAAGGACGGGCTGCGCGAAGGTAGTGTCCATATTATCATCGGTACGCATGCGCTATTGGCGGAAACCATCAAGTTTTCAAAACTGGGACTGGTCGTTGTCGATGAGGAACAGCGTTTCGGCGTGAAGCAAAAAGAAAAGCTGAAGGAACTCAAAAACGATGTCCATGTTCTAACGCTGACCGCAACGCCAATTCCGCGCACGCTGCAGATGTCCTTAACAGGCGTAAAGGAAATGAGCATCATCGCCACGCCGCCCGTTGACCGTCTCGCCATCCGTACCTTTGTCCTGCCCTACGATGCGCTGGTAATCCGCGAAGCGATATTGCGCGAACATTACCGCGGCGGCCAGACATTCTACGTTTGCCCGCGCATCAAAGATATTGAGGAGGTTGAGGAGCAACTGAAAGAACTGGTGCCCGAAGTCAAAGTCATCACCGCCCACGGGCAAATGACACCGACCGACCTCGAAGACCGCATGACCGCTTTCTGCGACGGACAATATAATGTGCTGCTATCCACCAATATCATCGAAAGCGGAATTGATATCCCTTCCGCCAACACCATGGTTATTCACCGTGCCGATATGTTCGGCCTAGCGCAGCTGTACCAGATACGCGGGCGCATTGGCCGCTCAAAGGTCCGCGCTTATGCATACCTGACATACCTGCCGGATGCGAAACTGACGCCGCAGGCGATGAAACGGTTAGAGGTCATCGAAACGCTGGACACATTGGGTGCAGGGTTCCAGCTGGCTTCGCACGATATGGATATCCGCGGGGCGGGCAATCTGCTGGGCGAGGAACAATCCGGCCATATCAAGGAAATCGGCGTCGAGCTGTATCAGCAAATGCTGGAAGAAGCCGTGGCCGCCGCCAAAGCTGGTGTTGACTTAACGACCGAGGAAATGCCCGACCAGTGGTCGCCGCAAATCAATCTCGGTACCTCCGTTCTTATTCCTGAAACCTATGTCGAGGATTTGAGTGTGCGGATGAGCCTCTATCGCCGTCTCGCGGACCTTGAAGACAGGGACGAACTGGAATCTTTTGCCGCCGAACTCATTGACCGCTTTGGTGACCTGCCCGAAGAAGTCGATAACCTGCTGGATATCGTGAAAATCAAGCAGATGTGCAAACAGGCCGGCATCGACCGTGTGGAAGCCGGGCCGAAAGGCGTGCTTCTGGGCTTTTACAAGGACATCCCGCCCAATGTCGAAGGGCTGATGGACTGGATTGCCTCCCGCCGCGGTTCTATCAAGCTGCGCCCCGACCAGAAACTCATCGCCCCCCGCCACTGGGACACGGTGAAAGAGCGTGTGCGCGGTGTACAAAGCATGATGAAAGAATTGGCAGAACTGGCTGCATAGGCTATAATTTCCCTAATCGTCATTCCGAAGACGGCGCAGCCGTAGAGGAATCTTTAAATGACAACAATAAGATCCCTCACATTCGTTCGGGATGACGGATCGGAATTAGTTAAGGACAAGCCAATGAGTTGGGATTATGTAGAACGCAAGGTGACGGAAGCGCTGAAAATCACGCGCGGCAACGCGGTTAAGGCCCGCCAGCAGCTCATTGCCTGGACCTACGAAGACAACAAACTGCTCTACGAACTCACGAAACCTCACATGACAGGGATTGCCGGTCATGCGATTGGCCATGTTATAAACAAGCAAAATCACGAAGCGGAAGACAAAAAGCCGGATTTAAAAACCGTGTCGGAACAGGATATCAACGGCGACTTCGGTCTGGAAATCCTGAAGGCTATTGCCGCTGGCGGTTCCCCCCAATTCGGAACGGAAAGCACTGCCCCGCGCGTTAAGAAAAAGCAGGCATCGCAAAGCCATATAGATGCCATCAACGCTATGACCGGTAAGAAGAAAACGGACTAATTCCACCCGTGACATCCCTGGCCGCACAGAACAATAACCCAGCATCGTTTTTCGATGGGCGCGATGGTATGCGCAAGGCTTTTCTCGCCCAAAACGGATGGGGCGATGCCGAAGCATCATTGATGGCCGAAGACTGGGCTGCGCGCCGTTTCTGGCGTTTCGAACAAAACGGTCAGACACGCATAGTGATGGAATCCGTGCCCGACGACCATCCGGAATCCACCCCCGGCCATAAAATCAGTGAGATGGTCAGGATTGGCGAATGGCTGCAGGGCATTGGCGCCCATGTTCCGGAAATCGAAGCGGCTGATATCGAAAACGGTTTCCTGTTGATGGAGGACGTCGGTTCGCAAGTCCTGCCGTTGACGGCGGACGCTTACACATGCGCTGCTGATGTTTTAAAAGTGATACGCGCACGCTATACCGGCAATGCTTTATCCCTGCCGGAATTTAAGGGGAGCCGCATTGACGTTGCAAAACGCCGCATCATCGACTGGTTTTTACCGCTCTCCCGCGGACGGCAGAATGACGGCAGCGAACTAGCGGCTTATAACACCATCTGGCAGGACATTGAAAATACATTGCCGGACTGCCCGCAAACCTTCCTGCATATGGACTACCATGCCGGCAACCTGATGTGGCTGGATGGGGAAGAGGGGATGTCCCGCTGCGCGCTTCTGGATTTTCAGGGCGCATATTACGGCCCGCTTCCCTATGACCTCACCAACCTGCTCGAAGACATTCGTCGCGATGTACCGGATGATATTAAACGTGCGGTGATAACCTCTTACTACGATGACATGGCGGCTGCTGAAAAAGAAACCTTTGATATCTGGCACAAGGTGCTGGCCATGCAATTCCATTGCCGCATCGCGGGACAGCTTGTCAAACTGTATCAGGCGAAGGGCAGGGCGGAGTATCTGGATGATTACCTGCCGCGCACCCTGAAATATATCGAGACCGCATTAAGCGATGAAATCTTTGCGCCACTGGCGGCACTTTTCAAAGATATGGGGCTGGGCTTACAAAAACCGGACGATATAACACCGGATAGTATTAAGGCTCTTGTCGCTCCTGACGCATATTAGCCGGAACAGCCATACTCAGCCCCAGCAAGAACCAGATAAAGCGTGTGTAGGTAAACTCATGCAGCAGGCACATGGTTCCAAACGTCATAAGGCACAAAATCATGCCCAGTGATAACACCCCGTAAATTCCATCGCTTTGTTTTGCCGACTTCCAGACTGTTACAAAACAAAAGATAAAAAATCCGGAAAAGACCAGCAGCCCTAAAAGCCCCATCTCCGTCAGCACCCATAACGGCGTGCTGTCGATGACGCTTAATATCTGACCAAAGTCCTTTAGCTGTTCTTTTTGGCTTGTCCCTATGCCAACGCCAATAATCGGCGATGTTTTCCAGAGGTCGAGTGAATGCTTTAAAATTATCAGCCTGTTGGAATCCCCGACATAACTCATCTTTTTGGGATAGGCCTGCGTATCATTACCAAGCTCGGAATCCTCCGTATCGGCGATATATTGATACGAATCTGACAGATTGGTGATAGGTCCCTTGAAAATGTTGTTGTCTCGCAAGTCCATGCTCAAAAGGCCAAAACAAATGATCAGGCCAGCAGAAAACGGCAATAATATTTTCAAGACTGCATTCTTACCCAATATAAACAGTGCACTTAAAATTATAATGGCTATGGCAATCCAGGAAACGCGGGAACCGTTGTACAAAACAAAAAACGGGATCAGGAATGAAAAGGAAGGAAGCAGCCACGCAGGAAACAGTTCTTGCACGCTCCTGTGTCCACAAATTATAAAACCGAACACACATAACATAAGTAAAGAGTAGACGTTGCGGTTGTCCATTAATCCGTCAATCGGGTATTCCATGGGGGTGAGAGGAGGGCTGGTAAGTATATGTTCGGTGAACATCGTGATGATAAGTGCCAAGCATAGTATACAGAAAAAATATACAAATCCCTGCATAAGTATCTTAACGGCATGTCCGGAACAATTCGTTGTGATCCATGCCCCTAACAGAAAGTAGGAAATCAGGATTCCCCACCCGATCCCTTTATTAAAAAGCGCCCATTTACTCCATTCTCCCGTATAGAAATACCCGCCTATAATTCCCATAGCTACGGTAGTACTCAGAATGCAAACAGCTGGAATGGTCCACTTTGACTGCCACTGGGGCCAGAAAGACTTTTTCAGCAGAAGGGAAGAAAGAACAGCAAGGCCGAGAATAGGCAGGGATGCGTCTGCCAGACTCAGCCGAAGCCCGGTATAACTTTCATTGCCGGGTAAGGTAATTTGGACTTGCAAAGCGATCGCCAGAAACAGGCACAGCCACATCCATATTTTTTTATTTAGAACCATGGCGCGCTAATAGGATTTTTTAAGTAAAACCGATTTGTAATGGTCGAACTGAAAATCTTCTGTTGTGACAAGGACGATGACCCCCAGAAGAATAGTTGCGAGTATCCCGACAATTCCAATCTGAACGGAAATCAGAAAGGCCGTTTCAAACGGAACACCGACAAGGCCCAACCCGTACACGAACGTTCCTTCGCGAATTCCCCATCCACCAAAGCCGATCGGCATGCTGGAAATCAGCGCGAGAATAGGCAGTAACGCGATAGTCGGCAAAAATGGCACATCAATCCCGCTGGATAAGATAATGATATAGCTGGAAAGCAGATACGCCATTTGTGCCGCAACACTTAACGTTGTCGCTTTTGTCATTGCAAACGGATTGCTAAGGATATGGCGGGTATAGCTGGCAAGCCCGGCGAAGCGGCGGTTTAAAAAAAACTTGTTGTTATAAGGGGCGCGGAATAACAGCGGCGTCGCCATAAGACCGGCACCAATCAGGGCAATGAGAAATACTCCGGTGGCTTTATAAATATCAGGCGGAATGTAAGGTTTTAGGAATGAATACAACAGGGCAGTGATAATCAAAAGCCCCAGAAGGGTGAAAAGCCTGTCGATAAAAGTAGCCAAGATTGCTTTGGGAAGGCTAAGCCCGTGTTTGACTGCCAGTGCGGCCCGTACAACGATCCCGCCAACGGACGTAATAAACACAAGGTTAGCGATAGAACTGAGGGCCGTGATCCGCACAGATTCAATCATCGAAATCGTTTTCTTGTGAATATTGACCAGCAAAGCCCAGCGCATGGAAATCAAAATAGCCTGAACAACAACCAGCAAAGTGGCCCATATCCACGCTGTCCAGCTTATTT
>JAUHXT010000025.1 GCA_030426925.1 Alphaproteobacteria bacterium
CCGCGTCGTGCAGGGCGCTCAAACGCTCGACATCCCCGTGGATAGAAGGCATTGCCCAAATCCGTTGAGGGTTTTCTAGTGATATAAAACGGTTATCGATGACCGTGTCGCACATGAACGTACTGAGAGGTTAGGTGTGGCTGAAACAGGTGGGAATCACCTCATATCAGGTATTATACAAATAAAATCAGGTGGATAAAATACTTATCCACCTGATTTCAAAAACTTATCAAGAATTATTAAGTTAAGCGGCTTTCTTTTCTGCTTCTTTGTTTGCAGCTTCAAGCATAGCGGCTTCTTTTTTGCGGTCGATGCCCATGATTTTCTCAAGGCGGGCAACGGCTTTGTCTTCTGTCAGTTTCTCAACAACTGCAACTTCGCGGGCCAGACGTTCCAGCGCAGATTGGTAGATCTGACGTTCGCTGTAAGACTGTTCGCTGTCATCGTTGCTGCGCTTCAGGTCACGCAGGACTTCGGCAATCGCAACAGGATCACCGGAATTGATTTTTGTTTCGTATTCGGCAGCGCGGCGTGACCACATGGTGCGGCGGACGCGGGCTTTGCCCTTCAGTGTTTTCATGGCGTCTTTCAGACGGTCATTCGTGCACAGTTTACGCAAACCGGATTCTTTCGCCTTCATAACAGGGATTTTGAGGCGCATACGGTCTTTTTCAAAGCTGATGGCGTAGAGTTCAATATCCATACCGGATATGGTGGTTTTTTCGACGCCTTCGATTTTTCCTACACCGTGCGCCGGGTACACCACGTGATCGCCTTTTTTGAATTTTACGACGTTATCGTTATCAGCCATGTAATTCACCTTCATTTGTTTGGGTTATGTTTTGCGTTAAAGAAAGCGCAGCCCTACCACGCTAAAGATTTAACGCCACCTGTTCTTTTCGGTAATAACGATAGTTTACAGCCACTTGTTTGATTATTTCGGTGCCAGAGCTATGCTCTATGACAAAATGCGATAACCGCCCATCGTTAACCAGTGGGGTGAATATAGTTAAAATTTCATAAAATTTCAACCTTTAATTTTAATAAGCTTAAGTGGAGAAGTTTAGTCGCCATCTCCAGGATTTGCACTAAAGTCTTCTTCTAGCTTATTTTTTTTGTCTTTCATATTATCCGCATCCGGCATGGGATCTTTCTTGCGGGTAATATTGGGCCATTTTTCTGAAAAATCTCTGTTTAATTCCAGGAACTTGTCCGCGCGACCGTCAATATCGGGCAAAATGGCGTCAATAGGACATTCCGGCTCGCACACGCCGCAATCGATACACTCATCCGGGTGAATAACCAGCATATTCTCGCCTTCATAGAAGCAATCGACCGGGCAAACTTCCACGCAATCAGTGTATTTGCACTTGATACATACGTCCGTGACAACAAATGTCATGAATTTCCTCCAAAATACCAAAAAAGGGTATGGCATAGCTGATTTTGAATTTCCAGCCCGAAAAGTGGTATTCTGAACTATGGGGCTTAGCTGTTGAAAACAAACAAAATTTACCAAATATTAATATTACATAATGTAATATAGGGCCAGAACAGGAGGGTGAGTTGGACACACAATTAGAATTCGCGGCAAATAATCCGCAGACTCATAACAATATCGCACTGGAATTCGGTTTTGACCCGTCTGTCGTTGCGTGGTCAGAGGACGAAGACGTGAGGACGGAAATACGTCGTTTGCTGGCACATGCGGCAGACTGCCCGGAAATTGGCGGCAAGGGTCTCAAAGACCTCGATTTAAGCGGGGAAAAGCCCTTCAACCTGAGTACCGCGGTATTCGAAGACTTGGATATGGAAGATTTAATCCTGCCCAAGGGCACGGATTTTTCAAACGCCCACTTTATAGGGTGCAATGTATTGGACGTTAATTTTAAAGATTGTGTAATGGAGTAGGAAATGGCAGCAAGATTTACAGGCAACACGTTTATGAATGATGCGGATGCGGCGCTATATAACGCAGAGCAGGCATATACGCCAAACATGATGGCCGCATCACACGGAATGGAAGTTCATGCCGGCTTGCCGCCTTTCACGCCAACAATCGGCTAATAAAGTTTACTTGTCATGAGAAGCTGAGTGTAACGGTCTCTTCGGAGGCCGTTAACTTTATGGGCGCACCGACAGGAAAGGTCGGCAGCGCATCGCCATGCCCGAACGGCGCATCCATAATGATAGGAATATTCAGGCCCGCCGTATGTTCACGAATGATATCTTCCAGCGTAAACCCGAAGGGGTTGTCTTCGCTGTCCTTCATGTCTGTAAACTGCCCGACCAGCAGCGCGGCAATGTTTTTAAGCATACCGGCATTGCGTAAGTGCGTGAGCATCCGGTCATAGCGGCTGATATGGTCGCCGATATCTTCGAGGAACAAAATGGCCCTGTGCATGTCGGGTGCATAGGGCGTTCCCTGTAACGCCTGAAACAGGCTGAGATTTCCGCCCAGCATAACGCCGCCCGTTTCGCCGGGCTGTAACACACGGCAACCTGTCATAATAATTTTTTTGGTCTTTCCGGATACCGTATCCAGCATGGCATCAAAATTAGGATGGGTCGGCAGCTCACGGAAAAGGGGGCCGTGATAGGTAACAATCCCCGCTTCTTTATACACGGCATTCAGGAGAACAGTCACATCACTGTAACCGATTAAAATTTTCTGATGATGCCGCACCAGATCAAAATCAATTTTATCCAGCATGGTCGTGGCACGGTTACCGCCACGCGCGCCCATAATCATTTTGATATCAGGATTGGAAATCAGGTCGTGGAACGCATCGACTTTTTCCTGCGCACTGCCTGCAGATTGGTTGTGCCGCGCCGTCGCCTGTGGGTGGATATAAACGTTGTATCCCTTGCCCTCCATAAACGCCTTGGCTTTCAGTAAATCGCCTTCATCAAGCCAGCAGGACGTGGCCATCACGCCGATACAATCGCCTTGCTGTAAGGGGGGAGGGTATATCATAGGCAAAAGCTTACGCGCCCTGCCTGATTTTTTCAAACCCATTCAGTACAACGGAACGGCAGAAAAATATTACACGTCTCCGCTTGAACAGGCAGGGGCATTTGCATAGTGTATGGCGATGCAAGAACTGATCGCTCCGTCTCTTTCCTTTCTTTATTTTATGTTTATCGCCGCCATCACGCCGGGGCCGAACAATGTCATGTTAACGGCCAGCGGCATTAATTTCGGCTACAATAAAACCATCCCCCATATGCTGGGCATCATTATTGGTTTCAATGTATTGATTGTATGCGGTGCGCTGGGGGTTGGAAGCCTGTACCACGCGTTCCCCCAAATTGAATGGGTGTTAAAAATTCTTGGCTCATCTTATCTGATTTATCTGGCCTATAAAATTTCAGGCGCAGGACGCGTTGGGTTGAAGGAGCAGGAAAACAAGGCAACGAAACCGATGACATTTATGGAAGCCGCGTTGTTTCAGTTCGTCAATCCAAAGGGGCTTGTGTTTGCTTTTACCGCGGCCAGCTTTCTGCCAAAAGAATTCACGCTCACTGAAAGCCTTATTGTCTTGCTGGTCTGTTCGACAATATCTTCGGTTATCTCCACCAACATCTGGACCATCTTTGGCAAAATGATCGCCCGGTTGTTCAGAAATGACCGCGCACGGCATGTTATCAATATTGCGCTGGCGCTTCTGTTACTTGCAACCATTCCAATGATGCTGCTGTAAGAGTATCAGGCCTCTTTAAATGCCTGCAAGGCGCGTTCACGTCCTGCCTTGTGGTCAACGACAGGGGCAGGGTAGTCCGCCGGCGGGTTAGGGGATTCCCATGGTTTGTGAATGTATTTGTCTTCCACATGCTCCAGCTCGGGCACCCAGCGACGGATATATACGCCTTTTGGGTCAAACTTCTCCCCTTGTGTAATCGGATTGAAAACGCGGAAATACGGCGCGGCATCTGCGCCGCACCCGGCAATCCATTGCCAGCTGGCCGTATTGCTTGCCGCATCGGCATCGACAAGGCAATCCCAGAACCATTCTTCACCGCGCCGCCAATGCGTCAGCAGGTGTTTGACAAGGAACGAGCCCACGACCATCCGCACGCGGTTGTGCATATACCCCGTGGCCCATAATTCGCGCATCCCTGCATCGACAATCGGGTAGCCGGTGTGCCCTGTCTGCCAAGCGGGCAGGGTGTCGCAGGTTTCGTTCCATGGGAAAGTATCGAATTTTTCCTGCAGGTTTTTCCAGTGTATCTCCGGATTGTAATACAAAAGGGAGTACGAAAACTCCCGCCAGCCCAGTTCGGACAGGAAACAATCAATATTCCGCTCGTGCGGGTCGCCTGATGCCATGGCCGCATACCATACCTGGTTAGGCGATATCTCCCCCCAGTGCAGGTGCGGTGACAAGCGTGAGACATTCTCCTGCGCCGGCATGTTACGCCCTTCCTTGTAATCGCCTATGCCGTCTGCGAGGAAGTCTTTCAGGCGTTCCCGCGCTCCTGTCTCTCCCGCTTGCCAATAGGATATCATGTCTTCGTCCCACGGCCCTTCGGCTGGTGGGGGGAGGAGTTCAAGGTCGCTTAAGGAAAGACTGTTTGCAGAGGCAAAAGACAGGTTAGAGGGTGTTTGAAGCGGTTTGCGCGGATCAGGCGCCTTCAGGCAGCCTTTGCGGTAGTATGGGGTAAAAACCTTGTAAGGTGTTCCATCGTCCTTCTTGACGTCCCACGGCTCCCACAAAAGGGAACCATTAAAGCTTTTGATGTCCAGGCCGTCATCGTCCAGCTGTTGTTTGATGGCCTTGTCACGCTTTATGCGCCATGGCTCGTAGCAGCGGTTCCAGTAAACGCCTTTCGCACCTGTTTCTTTCACCAGCTCCGGAATGATTTTGGCCGCATCGCCTTTTTGCAGGATCAGATGCCCGCTCAGACTCTCATTGAGTTTTTGTAAGGAAGTATGAAGCCAGACACGTGACGCAGCGCCCATTTTCCGCTCTCCCGCATTATCATCATCCAGAATATAGACGGGAAGGACATCGCCCTTCGAAGCAGCCGCATGCAGGGCGGGGTTGTCGGCAAGGCGCAGGTCCTGACGGAACCAGACAATAATCGTTTCTTTGCTCATTCTGCTTTGTACGCTTTTGGGGGCGTAGACGGATTATCCATCCAGATTGATTTTACGGATAATCTGTTCAATCGTTTTATCGGCTTCCAGATTTTTTATCTGGCAGGTTCCGGCCGCCTGGTGGCCGCCACCGCCATGTTTCAACATTAATTCGCCGATATTGGTGTTGCTGGTACGGTTCAGGATAGATTTCCCGACCGCCAGTACGGTGTTCTGCTTGTTTTTGCCCCAGATGACATGCATGGAGATGTTGACCTTCGGGAACAGCGCATAAATCATAAAACGGTTTCCGGCCCAGATGGTTTCTTCGTTACGCAGGTCGAGGACGACAAGGTTATCGTGCACCTTGGAACAACGCTCAATCTGCTCCTTGAACTTGATAGAATGGCTTTCATATATTTCGACGCGTTCTTTGACGTCAGGCAGTTCGAGGATTTCCTTGATATTCTGTTCATGCTTACAAACATCAATCAGCTTCATCATCAATTGATAGTTGGAGATATTGAAATCACGGAAACGCCCCAGCCCGGTCCGCGAATCCATAATAAAGCTCAGCAGGTCCCAGCCGGATGGCTTCAAAATATCTTCCTTGGAAAAGGACGCAGAATCGGCCTTGTCCACCGCTTCCATCATATCAGTGCTGAGATTCGGGAATCCGTCCGGCCCGTCAAAATAGTCGTAGACTACGCGCGCCGCAGACGGGGCATCAGGCACGATAATATGGTTTTTCGGATTGCCCTGCACACGTTCGGTTTCAGACGCGTGGTGGTCGAAAGCGGCGGCTACTCCCTCCACATATGGGAGGTTAGTCGTGATATCGTCCTTGCTGACGTCGATAAGTCCGTCCTGCATATCTTTGGGGTGGGCGAACAGGATATCGTCGATGATTCCCATGTCTTTCAACAAAATAGCGCAGACAAGGCCGTCCATATCCGAACGGGTAATCAAACGGTACGTTTTTCCTGGTTCCGGGGTAAAGGGTTTGGATGACATACGTGAACTCCTGATTTTCGGCGGGTATTCCAAAAGAATAACCTTAAAATCATAAGAGAATTCTTAACAAAACAAAAGGAAGAATCGACAGGTTTCGATAATGCTTGACGGTATTCCCGCATCCGGCTACAACCCGCTTAGGTGTGTATGTAAAAGAGTAATAGAGGGTCGGACAATGTTGCTATCAGGGCATTTTTCAGACGAATCCGGTACAGGCTTCATCGGTGCTATAAAACCTGTAAAGTCACCAGAATTTCAGGGTATAGATCTCAGGCATTTTATTTTGTATGCGGCTGACAAGCCCAAACCGGGCATCGTAAAATGCCAGTTCCGCCCATTGCTGGATGACCGGCAAATTCGCGCAACTTACTATGAGCCGATTATCGATAAGATAACTGAACTGCAGCCTACACATCTTGTGTGTCTGACAGGGGACGCCAGAAGTATTGGCGCCAATCTGGAAGACAGAACGGGAATAGAAACAATCGGCGTATCAAAGAAGGATGAAAAAATGGGGGATCATCCCATTTTTGAAACATCTTATGATATGGCGTATGCCAGTGGTAAAGTCCTGTGCGCCTACAAAGGCACGATTCCCGCCGGTGCCCGTGTGGTGATTGTTGATGACGACATGGAGTCCGGCGGAACCATAGCCGCAGCCAAGGAACTCGTGGACAGGGCGGGGGCACAAACGGTCGGCGTGACTGTTTTGTCTGCCCAGCACCACCGGTTTAGGGAAAAACATTTAAAGGTCCTGGACGGAATACCGATCCATTCAACGGTACGCTTCGATAGTGGTGATGAAATGCGTTCCTTTGCAGCGGCAAATTATATGGGACGGTTGTTACAACACCGCCACAGCACGGGCAATTCGCGCGCGTTCATGCAACTTCACTTCAATAGCTAGGGAATTAGGCTTCGGCCGCTTCTTTTTCTTCGTCTTTCTTGGACGCTTTCTTTTTCTTCTTGTCGGCGTAGACGAATACCGGCTCTTTGCCGTCATTCACCGTATCTTCGCTGATAATGACCTTATCGACATCTTCCTTGTCCGGAAGGTCAAACATCGTATCCAGCAGCATGTTTTCCAGAATGGAACGCAGGCCACGGGCACCGGTTTTACGCTCAATCGCTTTTTTGGCCACGGCCTTCAGCGCGTCATCCTTGAACTCCAGCTCCGCGCCTTCCATTTCGAACAGGCGTTGGTACTGCTTCACAAGTGCGTTTTTCGGCTCTGTCAGAATGGTAACCAAAGCATCTTCATCCAGGTCTTCCAGTGTCGCGATAACAGGCAGACGTCCGACAAATTCCGGGATCAAACCGTATTTCAGCAGGTCTTCCGGCTCAAGGTTATGGAGCAGCTCGCCTGTCTTGCGTTCATCCGGCGCCTGCACGTCTGCGCCAAACCCGATTGTGGTTCCGCGTCCTTTGTTGGACAGGATTTTTTCAATACCGGCGAATGCCCCGCCACAGATAAACAGGATGTCTTTGGTGTCCACCTGCAAAAATTCCTGCTGCGGGTGCTTGCGGCCACCTTGCGGGGGAACGGATGCGACCGTACCTTCCATGAGTTTCAACAGTGCCTGCTGAACCCCTTCACCGGACACATCACGGGTGATGGACGGGTTGTCTGATTTACGGGAGATTTTGTCAATCTCGTCAATGTAAACGATACCGCGCTGGGCGCGTTCCACGTTGTAGTCGGAAGCCTGAAGAAGTTTCAGGACGATGTTTTCAACATCTTCCCCGACATAACCGGCTTCGGTCAGTGTTGTGGCATCGGCCATGGTAAAGGGCACGTCAATAATGCGCGCCAGCGTTTGCGCCAGAAGGGTTTTACCGCAACCCGTAGGCCCAACCAGAAGGATGTTTGATTTCGACAGTTCGATATCGGTATTATTCGCTTCTTCCAGGCGTTTGTAGTGGTTGTGAACGGCAACAGCCAATACGCGCTTTGCACGTTCCTGACCAATAACGTAATCATCCAGAACAGACTTGATCTCGGACGGGGACGGCACGCCTTCGCCGGTACGCACCAGCTGGCTCTTGTCCTCCTCACGGATAATGTCCATGCAGAGTTCGACACACTCGTTACAGATAAAAACATTCGGGCCGGCAATAAGCTTCCTGACCTCATGCTGGCTTTTGCCGCAAAAGGAGCAGTAAAGGGTGTTCTTGCTGTCTGTTTTTTCGGATTTGCTCATACTGTGCCTTCTTCTTGAATCTCCTGTTCAACTTAGCGCGCCGTTTTACCCGCATGCAAGAGGGTATATATAAGAAAATAGGTTATAAACAATCTCGCGCAAGCTTTGCATACAACACCATTATACTATATCAAGGCATCACAATGGTTAAAAACACGTAAAAAAGCGTGTGCCATCTATGCTGCAACGCGGCGTATTCCGCAGGGTGCAGGCATAAAAGGCAAGAGAGTAAGGTATGAAAACACTCGATGAACTGGTTGATGATTTTGCCCTTTTTGATGACTGGGAGGAACGTTACCGTTATCTCATTGACCTTGGGAAAACACTCCCGCCAATGGATGAAAACCTGAAAACAGACGAAACGTTTGTCCGGGGTTGTACGTCACGTGTCTGGATGACCGCGGAAGAGCAGGGCGGGCAATACCATTTCACCGCCGACAGCGACGCCCATATCGTGCGCGGGCTGATTGCCATACTGCTGGCCGCGTATCAGGACAAAACAGCGCAGGAAATAGGCGCGGTGGATATCGACGCGGCCTTTACAAAAATCGGGCTGGACCAGCATTTATCGCCAAACCGCCGCAACGGCTTTTTCGCCATGGTCGAACGGATCAAGAAAATCGCGGCCTAGTTTGTTCCGGCAGGGGTGATGGAACGCAGGATTTCGCTAAACGTTTTATCCGCATCGGGCCGGGCTTCGCCAATCAGCTGCGCTTCCACGCTTAAAACGGAATTTTCGGACACCCATAGCTGTGCAACGTAAATCTGGCTCTGCCGACCGGTTGTTCCGGTTCCGCTCAACGACGCCATGTTGATACCGTCATATTGCTTGTATCCGACTTTTGCATCGTCAAGGTCATTGCGGTAAGCCATGCCCTCAAGCGTCGTACGCATGACGGCTTCCGAATATTGTTCATACGCGGTTTTGGATGATTTGTTACAGGACAGGCTGATATTCACCGTCGTGGTCATGTCGTACACCTGCGTATAGCTGACCACATCATAACAATCGCGCGAACGGGTAAGGTCGCCGGGCGCGGGCTCGTTACAGCGTTTGGAGGTATAGGGCGGTTCAGGGAAAACAGCCGTAAAATCACAACCGTCTTTTTCGAACTTGTAATGCTCCGGCTCTTGCAAGGCCATGTCTTCTTCGCTGTCCGTATCATCGGACGCATCGTCTTGCTCTACGGCTTCTTCGTCTTCCGGTGGGGTGTCTTCGGCGTAAACCGGGCCGCTAACCAGCAACCCAAGCAGAAGGATCAGCAGATGCCTGTTCGCCGTTTGCCATGTCTTTGACTTCATGTTCTTGCCCGTCTTCAAAAGGTGGAAACCAGACATAAGGTATCCCTTTTCGCTCGGCATACGCCAGCTGTTTTTTCAGTTTCTGCGGCGCGTGATACATCTCGACCTTGTACCCGCGTTCGCGCAAGGTGCGCGCTGTGGCGCTGGCCGCCTCCCGCTGTTCTTCATTCGGCAGAACCATCAGGATATCCGCCGGGCTGGAGCGTCCGATACCCAGCTTGTCCGGGTGTGTCTGGCGCATCACGTCGAACAGGCGCGAAAACCCGATTGAAATGCCCACGCCGGGCAGATGTTTGTTGATGTAGGAACCGGCCAGGTCGTCATACCGCCCGCCGGAACAAACAGACCCCGTAAACTCCGGCACGTCCAAAAGCTGCGTTTCATAAACAGTACCCGTGTAGTAATCCAGCCCGCGAACGATAGATAAGTCTGCAACGACAGCCCCTTCCGGAAGGTGGGAGAGTTGGTCGAGCACGAATGAGAGTTCTTCGATACCTTCCTGCATTTGGTCATTCTTAGGTGTCATCCCGAGTGCAGTCGAGGGATCTAAGATCTCTCCACTCCCTGTGGTCGGTCGAGATGACACAAGAGTTAAAATTTGTTCCGCATCATTGCTTGTCACACCTTCACTTTCAAGGAGCTTTGCAACATCCTGTTTGCCGATCTTTTCAAGCTTATCAATAATACGGGTAACAGGAACGGGGTCTTCAATTCCTATACTTTCCAGCAGCCCCATCAAAATCTTACGGTTACTAATCCTCAACTGCGGTTTTGCGAACCCGACAATACCGTCCAGCACTTCATAAATAATCGCCGCGACTTCGGCGTCGAAATGGATGGGCAGGTGGTCGACGTTGATGACGTCGATATCGCATTGATAGAATTCACGCATGCGGCCCATCTGCGGGCGTTCGCCGCGCCATACGCGCTGCATCTGGTAACGCTTGAACGGGAAAATCAGCTCGTTAAAGTGTTGCGCCACATAGCGGGCGAGGGGCACTGTCTGGTCGAAGTGCAGGGCAAGGCGCGCTTCGGACTTGTCTTCATCGTCCTTGTGCAGGCGTTCGAGGACATAGATTTCCTTGTCCACTTCACCCTTGGCGGAAATAACGTCCAGTTCCTCCACGGACGGTGTCTCAATGGAGCAGTACCCATAGGATTCAAACACGGAGCGGATATGGTCGAACCATTTCTGTTCCACCATGCGTTCCGCTGGAAGCCATTCCGGAAACCCGCTAATGACCTTTGGTTTATAGATTTTCTTCTTATCGTCAGACATTTAGCTGTTCTAATGAAAAATAAACAAAAAGTCTATGACCGCTTTTTCTCATCCAGATGGAAGAGTTTTTCCAGCCGGGCGACAAGGGCGGAGGCCAGTTCGTCGGCATCGGTGATTGTCACGGCCTTGGAGTAATAACGGGTCACGTCATGGCCGATCCCGATTGCGGTCAGCTCAACGTTCGTTTTTCCTTCTATCCAGCCGATAATATTACGTAAATCGCGTTCCAGCACGTTGGAAGGGTTTACGGACAGGGTGGAATCGTCCACCGGCGCGCCGTCCGATATCACCATGATAATCTTGCGCTGTTCCGGCCGCCGGACAATGCGGTTATAGGCCCACGCCAGGGCTTCACCGTCGATATTCTCCTTTAAAAGCCCTTCTTTCAGCATCAGGCCGAGGTTTTTACGCGTGCGCCGCCACGGCACGTCTGCGCCCTTGTATATGATATGGCGCAGGTCATTAAGCCGTCCGGGCTTGTCCGGACGGTTGTTTTCAATCCACAAATCGCGGGACTTTCCGCCTTTCCACGCTTTGGTGGTAAAGCCGAGGATTTCAACCTTTACTCCGCATCGCTCCAGCGTACGGGCAAGGATATCGGTGCAGATCGCGGCAATGGCAATCGGTCGCCCGCGCATGGACCCGGAATTGTCGATGAGCAGCGTCACAACCGTATCGCGGAAATCTGTTTCCTTTTCGACCTTGAACATCGCGTTGATATTCGGGTTCGCGATCATCTTTGACAGGCGGGACGCATCGAGGATGCCTTCCTCCCGGTTGAATTCCCAGTTGCGCTGCTGCTGCGCCATCAATTTACGTTGCAGGCGGTTGGCCAGCTTGCCGACGACACCCTGCAGATGATTAAGCTGCTGGTCCAGCAGGCCGCGCAGTCGCGCAAGCTCCGCCGGCTGCCCCAGCTCTTCCGCCTTGATCTCTTCGTCATATTTGGTCGTGTAGATTTTGTAATACCCTTCCGGGCCGGGGATGTACCCGTCAGGCCGCTGTCCGCGCGCTTCCGCCGGAACGTCACCCATATCGTCGGTAATGTCGCCGCTGTCCCCGGCATCATCAATCCCGCTTTGTGAGGCCTGGTCGGAACTTTGCGTATCTTCTGCCGCTTCCATCCCCTGCGATCCCTGCATGCCTTCCGGGGTATCGTTTTCGTCCTGTTCGTGCTGGTCGTCCTGATCGCCGTCCGGGTCTTCGGCTTGTGATTGTTGTTCATCGGTTTCTTCAAGGTCTTGTCCGGCCTCGTCGCTGATCAACATATCAAGGCGGGAAATCATATCTTTTACAGAGCTGGCGAACGCGTGCTGGTCTTTAAGCAGCGGCTTCAGTTTTTCAAACCCCTCAGGCCCAAGCTTTGAATCCAGCCATGGCTGCCATTCGCGCACCAGTCCTTTCGCGCTGTCAGGGACATCTTCCCCGGTGAGGGCAAGGCGGGTCAGCACATGCATCGCATCGGCGATATTGCTGTCGTCCCGGCTCTTTAAGTCCTGAAACCCAAGGCGCTTGCATT
Source organism: Alphaproteobacteria bacterium (assembly GCA_030426925.1). Lineage (GTDB taxonomy): Bacteria > Pseudomonadota > Alphaproteobacteria > Micavibrionales > Micavibrionaceae > JAUHXT01. Next base: position 12,396 of record JAUHXT010000025.1, read on the forward strand.
TGTCGTCCAGCACGGCATGAAGGTTTTTGCCGACGCCGGCCATGGCCTGCGCGCCCAGCGCTTCGTACCGCGCCTGTTCCAGCGCATCGAACACCGCGCGCGCGGTTAAATCCATCGGCGCGTTTTTGATATGCTCCCGCGTGGAATGGTGTTGCAGGCGTAAAGCTCTCGCATCCGATGCCCCGCGCACCAGCGCTTTATCACGCTCTGGCGCGGGCAGGGTGGCAGATTGTTCGCTGACATGGCTGGTATCGTCCGGGCGCTCGGACGCGGAAAAGGATACTTCCGTATCCTTCTTACCTGCAATCGCCCGCAAGGTCGCGGCAATTGCGGTCTTAAAATTTTCCAGCTGTTGTTCTTTGTTTTCCATTACGTTCGTAGCGGTTAGGATTGCTTGACAGCACGTTTCGCTCGTCTGTAACTATATAGCCTGAATTGACACAAGCGATAAAGACAAATGAAAAAGCCGCTTATCCATATTGGTATGATGAAAGCAGGGTCAACAACCCTGCAGGAAAATGTTTTTGCCCGTCATTCCCAAATGCACAATATATGGAAACCAACATACGCAGAAATACTACGTCAGTCTATCAATCTTGAAGACCATGAACTACAGGTAGAAGACATTCAGGGCTTTATAAAAAAAGCCAGAAGCGCCGCACACGAAGCGGACAAGGTATTGGTGGCATCCAACGAACAGATCACGGGCTTGCCGACACTCTCGCTTGCCGCAAGACGTGTAAAAGAATTTTTCCCTGATGCCAAAATCCTTTTTATTATCCGTGAACAGGCGGCATTGATCAGGTCATATTATCTTTATCAGTGCAGAAGGTTGGGGGGGATTCCCGGCGTTCCCGCCAGATACGCAGATTTGCCCGTGACGTTCGAAGAATTTACAAACTGGCATCTTCCACCAGATATGAACGAGGCCGGACATAAAACCCAAAAATTTTTCCAACTGGCATGGAGGCTGAAATACGCCAGCACCATAGAACTGTATGAAAAGCTGTTTGGAAAAGAAAACGTTCTGGTTTTGCCAATCGAAATGACGACACAAGACCCGTCGCTGTTCGCAAAGCGTTTGGGGCAGTTCGCAGAAGTAGACGAAAAAGAGTTGCAGCAATTGGTTGTCGCTCCCAAAAAACACGAAAGCCCGAACGAACAGGATCTTGTATACGAACGTTGGAGACAGAAGTTACCGAAGATAGAATTTTCAAAATTCATCCCGTTCGCCAGCCAAATACGCAACGCCATAAAATCCTACGCCAAAAACCACGCGCTGCCGACTGTTGTGATAACGGATGAGATAAGACAACAGCTATACACGCTGTATGCCGAACAGAATTCACTGATTGCCAAAAATTACGATCTGGATTTGGAATGCTACGGTTACATCATGGCAGAACAGAAACAAGCAAGGGCATCCTGATAAACCTGCTGCTGGTTTTCTATCCCCAAATAGAGGAGCCTGGAGAGATGCTTACTTTGATGCCGGGAACACTTGTAGCTGCGCCGGCAAGATGGGCGGCATTCCCTCTACCCCAAACGGAGCAGCTCAGGTATCTTTGACTTTTGAAGTTCACCCTGTCGGAAATAGCTTGGGTCAGTGAGGGGGAGGGCATATCCCGCGCCAGAATCCTCTCATAAGCAAGTTTTAACCGTGGGCTGTTACCAAACGCTGTTTGTGGCGCTCCGGGATCGGTGATTGTGAGAATATAAATACCTCTTCCAAAAACGCGGTCAGAGGCCCCCGTTAACAATTTTTTGAGCTTGTCCATAACAACTCCCGGCACTGTTGAATGTGGGAATATTAGAGGACAGCATAAAAATTATGTCAAATATTTTGTGCCGCCAACCGGATGCCAGCCCGATCATATTTTTAAGCCGCGTGAGGGGCTCTTTGATCTTTCTTCTTAACGCTTCCAGGCATTAAAAAGTTGCATTTTGTTTGTGATGAAAATGTCAATCCTTCCAATTCCTCACGCACAGTTTGTGCAAACATCATTCCTGCTAAAGATTTCTCTTTAAAGCCCGCCAAATGAGCCTTGTAGAGAGTGAACCCTGTAGGCGTCAATCCGGCTACTTCAACAGCATTATCATGGCCTTCCGTTTTTACGTAGACCGGGTGAATTTCAACATCTGCTGTTTCAATCGCCTCTGGCGGATATTTTTCGCAGGCAGCTTCGAAAATCTCCTGCACGGCTTGCTGGTCGGGATTGGCAGTGCTGGCAACAAAAACCCAAAGAAGTCTGGAATAGTCAGTCATGGAAGTGCCTTTCTAAATTTTTATGGACAATAGCTGGTATACCTTGCAGTGTCAATAAAAATTATGGAAAGTATTAAATAGGGCTATTTACCTTCTAACAACTCAACCCCGAAGCAGCGCTGATAGTACTCGGCCACGGTCGGGTGCTCCATTTCATCACAGCGGTTGAGGAAGCTGTATTTGAACGATTTTTCACGGTCGCCGAAGATGGCCATGTTTTCTGCCCAGGTAATCACCGTCCGCGGGGACATCAGGGTGGACAGGTCACCGTTGATAAAGCCGGAGCGGGTAAGCTCGGCCATACGTACCATCGCTTCGCGCGTGTCTTTGTCGACTTCGGGGAATTTGGCTTCGATAATGCCCACTTCCTTTTCAAACGGCAGGTAGTTCAGCTGAACAATGATGTTCCAGCGGTCAAGCTGCGCCTGGTTGATTTGCTGCGTGCCGTGATACAGGCCGGTTGTATCGCCCAGCCCGATCGTGTTGGCAGTCGCAAACAAGCGGAAGGCAGGGTGGGGGCGAATGATTTTATTCTGGTCCAGCAACGTCAAACGCCCTTCGGCTTCCAGCACGCGCTGGATCACGAACATCACGTCCGGACGCCCGGCGTCATATTCATCGAACACCAGCGCGACAGGGTTCTGGATAGACCACGGCAGCAGGCCTTCCTGATACTGTGTGATCTGCTTCCCTTCCTTCAGGACGATCATATCCTTGCCCAGCAGGTCGATACGCGACACGTGTGAGTCAAGGTTGATACGCACGCACGGCCAGTTGAGGCGCGCGGCCACCTGTTCGATATGGGATGATTTTCCGGTTCCGTGATAGCCCTGGATCATCACCCGGCGGTTATTCGCAAACCCTGCCAAAATCGCCATGGTCGTTTCCTGGTCGAACTGGTAATTCGGGTCTATCTCCGGCACGTTCTGGTTATCTTCCTTATAGCCCGGCACTTTCCAGTCGACATCAAGCCCGAATGTTTCGCGCACATCGTAAAACGTGTTCGGGATGGTCGTGTACTGGCCTTCCCTGTTCACCACCTTGGTGATGTCAAAGGATGCGCTGCTCGGTTCTTTTTTCAGATCGTCCAGATCCGAACTTTCAGTTTTCGCCATTGTACTTGTGCCGCTTGTTAAATGGTTTCCGGTTCCAGCTGGTCAAACTTTTCGTACGCCAGCTTAAGAATTGTATAGGCCATATTGATCGATTTGAGAAGCTCTTCCGCCTTTGGATCATCGCGATTAAGGTCCGGATGGTATTTTTTCGCCAGCGACTTGTACCGTTCCTTGACAGTTGCAAGGTCCACAGGTGGTTCCAGTCCCATAATCGCCATGGCTTCGAATTCCGGTGTGTTGCGTTCCTGTTCGTTGAAAAAGCGTTTCTTTTGCGTCGGCTCTTCTTCATCAGAATAGTTATAGGTTGCTCTGGCTTTCCGTAGCAGTTCTTCCTGGGAGAAATCGCTGAATTTTCGGGTAGGGCGGTCCCATGTGGCAGACCGGATAATATGGTCTTCGATTTCCGTTGCGCTCATCCCGTCAAAGAAATCCCATGCCTTGTTATACTCGGTAATATGGTCTGCACAAAACCAGTAATAATCGCCCAAAGAGCGATCTTTCGGTGCTTTGTGCTCTCCACTGCACGTGCATCCCGGCATGTCGCACGCACGCGCACCTGCTATGCCCGGAGTATCGGCAAATTCAGGGGAACAAGGTTTTAAGTGTATTTTCGGCATAACCCTATTATTATGAGTGTTTAGAGGGATTCTGACAAGTGTCAGGTGCTAAGCATTTGAAGGAAAAGTATGTCTGTTACAGAAAATATCAAACAAAAACTGGAAGCAAACTTTAATCCGGAAAAACTGGAGATCATTGATGAGAGCCAAAAGCACATTGGGCACTCAGGTTATAATGAGCAGGGAGAAAGTCATTTCCACATCTTGATCGTGTCCGATCGGTTTGAAGGATTGTCCCGCTTAGACCGTCAGAGGATAGTTTATAAAACTCTGGAAACAGAGTTGGCGGATCGTGTTCATGCGTTGTCACTAAAGTGTATGAGTCCACTGGAAAAATAACACGGCACAAAACACACCTAATGGTTGCAATGGTAACTTCTTTGCTATTATATGGTGTTAAGTTTGTGTTAAATTGAGTGGGGTTATTATGACTAGTATTAACGAGACGGGTACAGGAACAGGCAATAAGAGCTCATTGGTGTCGCGCAATATAACGATTTTCGGAAGAAGGACTTCTGTAAGGCTGGAGCCGGAAATGTGGAGTGCTTTGAAAGATATTTCGACGCGTGAAAGTTGTTCTATTCACGATATATGTTCTTTAGTACATTTACGAAAGAAGCCTGCAGCATCGCTGACGGCGGCGATACGTGTATTTTTAATGCTGTATTACAAAGCCGCAGCGACGGAAGACGGGCATGAAAAAGTGGGGCATGGCGATTTCGAAAACATGAAGAGAAGGGCCGGCATTACTCCCATCTTAAAGAATAAAAACGGCAAGTCTTTCTCTATGCAGGAAATCCCTGGCAATATGCAGGCTCGGCAGTAGTTTTTCTAAGCCCGGCCGATAGCAAGGTATTTTTCAGCGCGCTCTTTTTTGATTTTTTCCGGAGTCCAGGGAGAAAGCTCTTTGAGTGCCTTTTCAATTTGATTGGCGACAAGGTCGATTGTTTCTTTTTTGCCGCGATGCGCCCCGCCGATAGGTTCTTTAATGATACCATCGATGATTTTATGCTGGTACAGGTCTTGCGCTGTCAGTTTCAGGGCTGCTGCGGCCTCGTTGGCGTGGTCTGCGCTGCGCCACAGGATTGACGCGCACCCTTCCGGTGAAATAACGGAATAGATGGAATGTTCCAGCATATAAACACGGTCGGCAGTCGCTATGGCAATGGCTCCGCCTGACCCGCCTTCGCCGAGAATAATGGAAATGATGGGAACGCCGACATTCAGGCAGGTTTCAATGGATTTGGCGATCGCCTCTGCCTGACCGCGTTCTTCCGCACCCATGCCCGGATAAGCACCGGCGGTGTCAACCAGCGTGACAATCGGGATTTGGAAATGGTCGGCCATTTTCATCAGGCGCTGTGCCTTGCGATATCCTTCCGGACGCGCCATGCCGAAATTGTGATGTAGTCGGGATTCGGTATCATGGCCGCGTTCCTGTCCCATGATAACGACGCTTTGGCCGCGAAAACGTCCCAGCCCGCCGGGCAGGGCGTAATCTTCGGCAAAATTGCGGTCCCCGGCAAGCGGCGTGTAATCATCAATCATCCGTTCGACGTAATCCACGTAATGCGGACGGTTTTGATGACGGGCTACTTGAACTTTTTGTGCTGGAGACAGTTTGGAATAAGTCTGGTTGAGCAGACGCTCCACCTTATTTTGCATGCGTGTGATTTCTTCGGCGATATTGACCTTTGAATCGCCTTCCACGTTCCGCAGTTCGGAAATCTTGCTTTCCAGCTCCAAAATCGGTTTTTCGAAATCTAACTGACTCATGCCCTCATCCTAATGAATTGTGCGGTGATAACAAATCAGGCAGGACGTCGCAAGGGATCGTTCTGCCTGGAATTGTGGATAACTAACTGCTTTGGCCGTTGGTTTACTCGGCTGCTTTAGACAGTGGGTGCTTGTCTTCCACTGTGTCTTTCAGCTTGTCGCCAACAATGTGCGTGTATATCTGGGTTGTCGCGATATCTGCGTGGCCCAGCATTTTCTGAACAGAACGCAGGTCTGCACCGCGGCTCAACAGGTGCGTCGCGAAAGCGTGACGCAGGATGTGCGGGCTGACGCGATCTTCGTCGATTTCTGCTGCACGTGCCAGGTCTTTCAAAAGCTGTGCAAAACGCTGACGTGTCAGGTGCCCGCTTTGTGATGTACGGGACGGGAAGACCCACTGTGCCTGAGTACCCTTGTCATCGGATGCGATGAATTGCGGGCGAACGGCCAGATAGTCTTTCAAGGCTTTTTGTGCTGGCTCGGACAGCGGAACCATACGCTCGCGACCGCCTTTGCCTTCAACCATCATGAATTCTGTTTCTTCGCCGATAGCAGACATCGGCAAACCAACCAGTTCAGACACGCGCAGGCCTGTTGCGTAAAGCATTTCCAGCAGGCAAACGAGACGGATGCTGTCAGCACCGCCGCCTTGTGCAGCAGTTTTGATTAGTTGTGATACTTCGCCTTCGCTGAGTGTTTTTGGCAGTGTGCGGCCTTGTTTCGGGCTTTCAATTGTGGAGGTAGGATCGTCTTCACGTTTGTTTTCAGACACCATGAAACGGTAGAACTGGCGCAGGGCAGACAGACGGCGGGCAACAGTACGAACGGCAATCTGTGATTTGTTTTTGCCTTTTGTATGCGTCTTGTTGCTCAGGTGCTCAAGGTACGCCTTCAGGTCGCCTGTGCTGGCCTGATTAATGTCTGTGTTACGCTGATCACGAAGATAGAGGCTGACATCAGCCAGATCACGCCAGTAGGCATGACGTGTGTTCAATGCTGCACCTCTTTCAGAAGTCAACATATCAAGAAATGCATCGACAGACGGATGCAGATCCGGTTTTGGCATTGCTGGACGACCTGGACGAGCCATAGTGTTATTCTCCTTAATTATTTTTCGTTTCCTACCTATATACCGCTAATTTCGGCATATACGTTTAGTAACACTCTTTTGTTTTTCATGATCCCCCCACAGAATCATTTATTATTATTAATGCGGCTATCACTTCCCATAATTTGGGGTGGAAGTCAAGCCAAATGTTTTTCATAAACTCGGTTGCGGATTATCGTTAATAAATTTGTCTTTGTCAAGACTGCTAAGAGTTTTAATGACTTGTGCGGATTTCTTGAGATATCAGGCTTTCTGCCGATTTTTAGAAATTATCCACATTATGACGAATTTGAGCCTCCGCTCCGTAGAATTGAAGGTAACCATAACGAACAGAATCGGGGAAAGCAATTGATTATGAACAAAAGTTGCTGCATATATCCGTGATGTCTGAAGAACTTAAAAAATTAAAGGAAAAATTGGTTAAGCCGGTGGTTTTCATGGGGCTGATGGGCGCCGGGAAAACGGAAACCGGCAAGGCCTTTGCGCAGGCCGTTGGTAAAAAGTTCGTGGATTCAGATGATTTAATAACAGCGCAGGCGGGCTTAACCATACCTGAAATCTTCGAAAAACATGGGGAAGAGCATTTTCGCCAGCTTGAGCGTGACATGATAGCGCAGGCCTTGCAGGAACCGGACATGGTGCTGTCTATCGGCGGAGGGGCCGTTATGAACCCAGAAACGGCGGAATTGATAGCCCGTCGCGCGTATTCGGTTTATCTGGATGCCGATGTTGAAACGTTGGTTGGCCGTGTGGCCAGCGACACCAACCGCCCCTTGCTGAAAAACGGGAACCCGGTAGCGATTTTGACCGAATTAAAAGAAAAGCGTTGACCTGTGTATGCCAAAGCGGATATAACAGTGGATAGCAATGGAGACATCGAACAGGTTCTGGACGGCGTCATAAACGGCTTAAACACATATCTTTCGTCATGAGCACACACAAGACATTAACAGTTGATTTAGGGGATCGTTCCTATCCCATTCACATTGGGGAAGGGCTTTTGGATACCCTGCCGGACCTTGTTCCGTTAGATCTGGAAGGGCGCAGCGTTTTTATCCTGACCGACCAGAACGTCTTTATGCCGCATGCGCAAAGCGTATTGGCCGCTGTAAAGGACCTCGCCGCGCGGGTTGAAATCAAGACCGTGATGCCGGGCGAGCGCAGCAAATCTTATGACACGCTTCAGAACGTTCTGAACTGGCTGCTGGAAAACAAGGTCGACCGCTCGTCCGTATTTATTGCAGTCGGCGGCGGTGTTATCGGCGATCTGGGCGGCTTTGCCGCATCCATCGTCATGCGCGGCATACCGTACATACAGGTTCCAACAACCCTGCTGTCCATGGTTGATAGCTCTGTCGGTGGCAAGACAGGCATTAATACGGCGCAGGGCAAAAACCTTGTCGGAACGTTTTACCAGCCAGTGGCCGTAATCGCGGATACGAAGGCGCTGGAAACCTTGCCGGACCGTGAAATGCTGGCCGGATATGCGGAAGTCGTGAAATACGGCTTGATCGACCGCCCGGACTTTTTCGAATGGCTGCAAACAAACAGGGGCGGGGTGCTTGATTTAAACGCCGATGCCCTGATGCATGCCATTGCCACCAGCTGCGAAGCCAAGGCGGAAATCGTGGCCGCGGATGAAAAAGAAAGCGGCAAACGCGCACTTTTGAATCTCGGTCATACATTCGGCCACGCGCTGGAAGCGGAAGCCGGTTATGACGGCACATTGCTGCACGGTGAGGGCGTGTCCATCGGAATGGTGCTGGCCCACCGGTTAAGCGAACGCATGGGGCTATGCACGGCTGAAGACGTGAAAACGGTCACACAACATCTGGAACAGGCGGGGTTACCCGTCCATATTCCGTTTCAGACCAATGCGGACGTTTTAATGAATACGATGATGAGTGATAAAAAAGTACGTAAAGGTAAGCTGACCTTCGTGCTGACCAAAGGGATCGGCAAAGCGTTTCTAAACGCCGATGTCGATATGAAGGATGTTGAAACTATTTGGAATGAGGCTTTGAGCAGATAATGACCTTATGGATTTCTTTACTGGCAATTTTTATCCTGTTGCTGCTGTCCGCGTTCTTTTCAGGGTCGGAAACAGCATTAACGGCCGCCTCACGTGCGCGCTTGCACGGTTGGGAGAAGGACGGTAACAAAAAGGCTGCGCTGGTAAACCGTATCCGCGAAACCAAAGACCGGATGATTGGGGCATTGCTGCTGGGTAACAACCTCGTCAATATTCTGGCCTCCGCACTGGCGACAAGCGTGCTGATCAAACTGTTCGGAGAAACCGGGGTTGTTTATGCCACGCTGGTGATGACCATGCTGGTGCTGATTTTTGCCGAAGTCCTGCCGAAAACATTCGCCCTGCATAACGCGGACAAAATGTCGGTTTTCATCGCCCCGATTATCAATGTCGTCATTCTCATTTTTTCACCCATCACACAAATAGTGACGCGCATCGTCCGTGGTGTCCTGAAATTGTTGGGGGCAGACATATCCATGGTATCCGCCGGATCGCATGTAGAAGTCCTGCGCGGTGTCATTGAAATGCACGAAGGCAGCGAACAGGAAGTGCAGGACCAGCGCGCCATGCTGCGCTCTATCCTCGACCTTGCGGAAGTGGAGGTCGATGAAGTGATGATTCACCGTCAGAAAGTGGAAATGCTTAACGCCGCCGACCCGGTAGAAACATTGATTCAGGAAGCGCTGAAAAGCCAGTACACACGTCTACCCGTTTATAAAGACAGTTCCGATAACATCATCGGTATCCTGCACGTCAAGGCGCTGGTGCGTGCCATGAAAGAGGCCGAAGACGATAACGCGGACATTGATATTGAAACATTGGCGACCGAGCCGTGGTTCGTTCCCGAAACCACAACCCTGTACGATCAGTTGCAGGCGTTCCGCGCCCGCCGCGAACACTTCGCCGTTGTCGTTGATGAATACGGCTCTTTCATGGGGATCGTGACCCTGGAAGATATTCTGGAAGAAATCGTCGGCGACATTTCCGACGAGCACGACATCGCTGTGGCCGGTGTGCGCTGGCAGCCCGGCGGCAATTACCTTATCGAAGGAACGGTAACGATCCGTGATCTGAACCGTGAATTCGACTGGAACCTGCCGGATGATGAAGATTATTCGACCATTGCCGGTTTGATTATCCACGAGGCAAAGATGATTCCGGCGGTTGGGCAGTCCTTCATGTTCTATGATTTCCGTTTTGACGTGATCCGCCGCCAACAAAACCAGATCACACTTCTGCGCGTCACCCCGCCCAAAGCGTAATTGGATACCGTTTAAAGCGGCTAACTAAACAGCCTTCCCATGACAATGTTTGTACTTTTTTCCGGAGCCGCAAGGGCAGGGGGCGTTACGCCCGATGCTTGTCCATGTTGACGGATCATCCTCACGGAAATCGTTACGGATAGGGATAGAAATATCTGTGCGCCGTGCCGGGTCTTCCGGCTCGCTCATCTGGACTTTTTTCTTGTTTTGGAACTCTCCGGTTCCCATAAGCGACGGATCAACGCGGCCTTCCTTGCCTTCGACCGTATCGTGTTCGGCTTGCTGGCGCTGGATCGCCTGAACGATACGCGGGTCGGCTTCCACTTCCACAAGGGAAAGTGTTTGCGTCACCGTTTCACGGATGGCCTGTAACATGCTTTCAAACATAGAGAACGCTTCGGTCTTGTATTCGTTCAGCGGGTCCCGCTGCCCGAACGCTCGCAGGTTAATTCCCTGACGCAAATGGTCGAGGTTCAAAAGATGTTCTTTCCACTGCGCGTCCAGGATTTGCAGGGTAAAGTTCTTTTGCAACTGGCGGAAAATTTGCGGCCCGGCGGTCTTTAGCTTGGCTTCCATTTTTTTGTCAGAGGCTTTGATAATCCGTTCTTCCATTTCCGCTTCGCCGATGCCTTCTTCTGCTGCCCAGTCATGGATCGGTAGATCGAGGTTTAACAGACGCTGACATTCCGCTTTCATCGTATCGAGGTCCCATTGCTCGGCGTAACTGCCTTTCGGGATATTGTTTTCGACAATATCGATGATCGTATCGTGACGCATTTCGTCGATAAGACCGTCAAGGTCGTCTTCTGCCTCCATGATTTCCCGGCGCTGGTCATAGATGACCTTCCGCTGGTCGTTCATCACGTTATCAAATTTCAGCAGGTTTTTCCGAACCTCGAAGTTCTGTTGTTCGACGCGGGCCTGCGCGCGTTCCAAAGCTTTGGAAAGCCATGGATGGGTCAGCGCTTCGCCCTCTTTTAAACCAATCTGGCTTTGCAGGAGCGTCTGCATTTTATCGGCCGCGAAGATACGCATCAGGTCGTCTTCGACAGACAGGAAGAATATCGTGTACCCCGGGTCACCCTGACGTCCTGACCGGCCGCGCAGCTGGTTATCAATCCGGCGGGATTCATGCCGTTCCGTCCCGATGACCATCAGGCCGCCGGCTTCTTTCACAATCTGCGCATTCTTCTGGATTTCCTGCTGGATTTTCTCAATCGCCTTCTTGTCTTTAACCGGGTCGACATCCGCACCGATTTCATCGGCAATACGCATATCGACGTTACCGCCAAGCTTGATGTCTGTACCACGGCCCGCCATGTTGGTGGCGATCGTTACTGCGCCCGGCTGTCCGGCCTGCGCGATGATGTGGGATTCCTGCTCGTGGTGACGCGCATTCAGAACATTGTGCGGGATCTTTGCTTTTTTCAGCGCATAGGAAAGTTTCTCGGATTTTTCGATAGAAACCGTACCGACCAGAACAGGCTGCTGTCGTTCGTTACAATCCTGAATCAGTTTAATAATCGCGTTGTCTTTGTCTGCAAGTGACTTATAGATTTTGTCATCATCGTCAATACGGGTGATGTTGACGTTGGTCGGAATCTCCACCACGCCGAGTCTGTAAATTTCGGCGAATTCTTCCGCTTCCGTCATTGCCGTACCGGTCATACCGGCCAGTTTAGGGTAAAGGCGGAAATAATTCTGGAACGTAATAGAAGCCAGCGTCTGGTTTTCGTTTTGAATCTCGACGCCTTCCTTGGCTTCCAGCGCCTGGTGCAGCCCGTCGGAAAAACGCCGCCCTTCCATCATCCGGCCAGTGAACTCATCAATAATGATAACGCGCCCGTCCTTCACAATATAATCCGTATCGCGGGCGAATAGCTTGTGCGCGCGCAGCGCCTGGTTTACATGGTGAATGATATTAATGTTTTGCGGGTCGTATAATTCCCCTTCATTCAGGATGCCGCGCTCACGCAATAATTCTTCAACATGCTCGTTTCCTTCCTCGCTAAAGGTAACGGTACGCATCTTCTCGTCTTTTTCAAAATCATCACTGACCAGGTCCGGAATGATTTTGTTGACCTGTACATAAAGCTCTGTCTGGCTTTCGGAAGGACCGGAAATAATAAGCGGCGTCCGCGCTTCGTCAATCAGGATAGAGTCGACCTCGTCAACAATCGCAAAGTTAAATGGCCGCTGAACCATAGCGTCCAGCCGGAACTTCATATTGTCGCGTAAGTAATCGAAGCCGAATTCGTTGTTCGTTCCGTACGTGATATCACAGGCATAGGCTTTCTGACGTTCCGGGTGCGGCAGGTTGTTGTAAATACAGCCCACGCTCATACCAAGGAAGTTAAAGACTGCGCCCATCCATTCCGCATCACGTTGCGCCAGATAGTCGTTGACGGTCACCACATGCACACCTTCGCCGGACAGGGCGTTCAGATATGCGGGCAGGGTCGCCACAAGCGTTTTACCTTCACCGGTTTTCATTTCGGCGATTTTGCCGTCGTTCAGGACCATGCCGCCGACAAGCTGCACATCGAAGGGACGAAGGCCGAGCGAGCGTTTGGCCGCTTCACGCACAACAGCGAAACTGTCCGCCTGAATATCGTCAAGGCTTTCGCCATCCTTCAATCTTTGTCTAAGGACATCGGTTTGCGACTGAAGCTCTGAATCGCTCATGGACTCGTATTTGCTTTCCAGCGCATTGATAGGCTCTACAAGCCGGTAATATTTCCTGAGTTGGCGTTCATTACTCGTGCCGAAGACTTTTGTTGCTATATTCAGTATCATTTTTTTCCTTTAAACCCCTCTCATATAAGGGGCGAAAAGGGGTTGGTCAAATATTTCGGTTGCGTATGAACCCAAGCTATGCACAATGGCAACGTTTAATGAAGATATCTGACATTGAAAAGGGGTAAATCTTTATGTCCGAACAATCCGCATCCAAAGGCAAAACCGTTGGTATCCTTATCGCCGCACTGGTCATACTCGCCGCAGCTGCAGGGTATGGCTACACCCAGTTTATGGGCACGCCCGCAGGCTCGGAAGGCGGTAGCGCCAAGAGCAATATTCAGGCGACAATCGAAGATGCGTCAAACAAGATGGCCGCCGCAGCTGGTGAAGAAACAATGCCGGAAAATGAAGTTGTCGTTGCGACCGTTGACGGTGAGCCGATCAGCAAAGATGACGTTCTGCGTTTTATGCAAAACCAGAATATCAATATTGCCCAGCAGGATCTGGAAAGTATTTACCCGCTGGCACTGGAACAGGTTATTCGCGGTCAGATCGTGATCAATCAGGCGGAAAAAGCAAATCTGGATAATGACCCGGAAGTGCTGGAACAACTGGCAGGCGCCAAAAAGCATATCATTAACACGATATACCTTCAGCGTACCGTAGACAGCAAGATCACGGATGCAGTGATGGAAGGCGCGTACAAGTCCCACATCAACCAGATTCCGGATGTTGAAGAACGACACGCACGCCACATTTTGCTGGATAGCGAAGAAAAAGCGAAAGAAGTTATCACAAAGCTGAATGAAGGCGGTGACTTCGCCGCTCTGGCACAGGAATACTCCATTGGACCGACCGGCCCGAATGGCGGCGACCTGGGGTACTTTACAAAAGACCAGATGGTTCCGTCCTTTGCCGAAGCAGCGTTCTCAATGGAAAAAGGTGAGGTCTCGGCCGCACCGGTAAAAAGCGAGTTTGGTTTCCACGTCATCAAAATGGAAGATGTTCGCATGAAACCGAAACCGACCATGGATGAGATGCGTGATTATCTTCAGGTGCAACTGCGTCAGGAAATCCTGAACGAAATGATCGACAAGTGGGAGCAAGCCGCGGAAATCAAGAAATACGACATGAACGGCCAACCTCTGGAGC
>JAUHXT010000026.1 GCA_030426925.1 Alphaproteobacteria bacterium
CCCAGCGTACGGTCGACCGGGCCAAGCCCCGCCGCTTTCGCCCCAGCAGCGAGAAAATGACTGGCGATAGAAATGATGGCAACAACGCCAAGAAAGATAATGCCGTACGCGGTCGCCATGGCCACCCAGTCCATGGGTACAAGGTCGAACAGCTTGGGCATGTCTTCCATGTCCGGTTCGATACCGTACCAGCCCTCAACGATTGGAATAAATTTGGGTGCAAAAACCAAAGCGGCCAAAAGGCCGCCAACAACACCAAGAATGGTCAAAATTTCGCGAATAAACCCGCGCAGAAAAGAAATCAGCGCAGAAACAAGAACCACCGCTCCAACAATAATGTCCGCAATCATGGAAAATATGTAAGGAATTACGGTTAAAAATACAAGTTTTTACTGATATTTCCGCGCAGATCAGGCGGAAACGGAGGATAACCTGCGGGTGGTGTAAAGGTCGGCCAGCGCCTGAACGTTGGCGACAGGTTCGGTTGCGATAATGTCAGACGCCGGAAGCTTGCGTTTTTGCCCGGCCTTCCCCTTGATATCCGGCACAACGGCATGCCGGAAACCCAGTTTCCCTGCCTCTTTCAGGCGTATGTCCGGCTGACTGACGCTGCGGATTTCCCCGGCCAACCCGATTTCCCCGAAAAACAGCGTATCGCCGGGCAACGGCGCGCCCGAATGGGCGCTGATCAGCGCGGCGGCAACGGCCAGGTCCGCTGCAGGCTCGGAAATCTTGATCCCCCCCGCCACATTCAAAAAGATATCGGATGACGAAAAGACGATCCCGCAGCGTGATTCCAGCACCGCCAGGATCATCGCCAGGCGGTTGGAATCCCAGCCGATCACGGCGCGCCGCGGAGTCCCGTAAGCCGAGGGTGCCACCAGCGCCTGCACCTCCACCAGCACCGGGCGGGTTCCTTCCAGCGCGGCCAGAACCGCGCTTCCGGCCACATTGTCCTGCCGCTGTGCCAAAAACAGTTCCGACGGGTTGGCCACTTCCACAAGGCCCTCCGCCGCCATTTCAAACACACCGATTTCATCTGTCGGCCCGAAACGGTTTTTCACCGTGCGCAGGATACGGAACTGGTGCCCGCGGTCCCCTTCAAAATACAAAACCGCATCCACCATGTGTTCCAGCACGCGCGGACCGGCAATCTGCCCTTCCTTGGTGACGTGCCCGACCAGCAGAACGGCGATATTCCGGCGTTTCGCCGCGCGGATAATTTCCTGCGCCGACGTACGCACCTGTGTCACAGTTCCCGGAGCGCTTTCCACCGTATCCACATACATGGTTTGAATGGAATCGATGACGATCATATCAATCGGCGCGCCCGGATCGTCCATGGACGCCACAATGTCCCGTACGTTCGTTGCCGCCGCCAGCTCCACCGGGGAATCCTGTAGCTCCAGCCGCCGCGCGCGCAAGCGCACCTGGTCGATCGCTTCCTCCCCCGACACGTACAGCGCCCGCTTGCCCTGTTTCGCAAGCTTGCAGACCACTTGTAACAGCAAAGTTGATTTCCCGATGCCGGGATCCCCGCCGATGAGCAAGGCCGAGCCGGGAACCATTCCGCCCCCACACACGCGGTCAAATTCGGCAATCCCGGTAACATGACGGGGCATATCGCTGTTGGTTTCCCCTTTGAGCGGAACGAACGGCAACGTCGCGCCCTTTTTGTTCCCGCCCAGCCCCTTCGGAACGGAGGACTCCATCACTTCTTCAGTGATGGAGTTCCATTCGCCGCAGGATTCGCATTTTCCCTGCCATTTGCGGTGTACGCTTCCGCAGGACTGGCAGACATATTGACGGGTTTGTTTGGACATGGCCGGTATTCCTGTAGAAAGACGGGCCTAGCGGCCGCGCCGCAGCTGTTTCAGGACGGGTTTGATACGGACATGGTAGATAATTTTCGGCAAGCTCATGGTGATTTCCTTTGTTATGTGTTCTTTATATGTTCTAAAAAGAACATTACACGAACAAAAGAACATTACAAGAACATTTTTGCCTTACCAAATTTGCCTTTTTCTTATGAAAATCGCTATCATAATTGCAGTAACAGGATAGGAACAAAACCAATGGGTATGGAACCGGAAGGCGAGTGGAATGCCGATTTAAAAGGCGAAACTTCGCAAATATTTAATCAGAAAACAGCAGATGCAAGCCTGGGTTTGCCCCATGGCACAGGCCACGACTATTCCATGATTATCGGCACGGCAGGACTTGGCAACGGTATCACGATTATGCGTGCCAATCAGGACATCACTGCGTCTGTACAGCAAGGCCCAATGGGTGGAGCCTATGCCCCGCAACCGGGTGATAAAGTCACATTCCGTGACACGCCGGAAACCGCGCGCGGCATTATGGTACAATCAGAAAATGAGTCCTTGCGGGTCGTTCCGCTCGAAGAGCACAACAGGTACGACGAACCGCTTACATTAAAGGCGGACAGCACATATTCCTATAGCGACTTCGCTGCATTCTCCCAGCAACAGGAAGCATTAAATGCCGGCTCACGGCCGCAAATAGAAATCAAAACTGAACAGAGCGTTCTGGGTGCCAGAGGATAGAAATTTTCTCAAACAGAGAAATGTACGAAACTAAACACTCTCTTGCTGTAACGCCCATTTGAGTTGGGTGTAGTCTTCGGTCATCTGGGTATAGACCACGAGCTGCTTGGTTTTGCGCGGGCGTACCCCTTCACCAAGGTAAACGGAATTCTCGAGCCGCAGCGTCCCGCCATTCACAGTAAAGCGCCAGCCTGGCCCGTTTTTCACGCGCAGGAGAGCCTCTCGCTCTTCATTCACCAGGCTCACCGGCACATCGGGGTGCAGGTGAAAACGCATCGCGATAGATACGGGGCGCGAGAGACCGACGGCGCAGTTCAGAGACTCCTCCCCGCGCAGATCATGCCCGTGATCGGCCATATAAATTCGCCGACGGTGCGTAATGCCGTTAATTGGCACATACCCATCATGGCAGGCATCAATTAATACCGCGCCATCCATGTCTTCACGCGATGACTGCACCACGCGCGGGCGGCGCAGGAAATGCCCGTCTTCACCGATTTCACAGGCATTGCGGTCATCAATCGCCAGCGCGTTATGCGCAGGTGTAAAGCGCAGCGCCGTGCGCCAGTCAGCAGACGTCGGGTGCGTGCCGCAATTCGTAAAGACACGTTCACGCCCGTAAGAAAATTCAAACGACAGCGGCGCGGCATGCGCACGTTTATCATGCGGGTAAGCCACCGGCTTTCCGGTATCCATCACAAACAGCGCGCGGCCCATCGCAATGCGTTCATACCCGGTGTGCGGCAGGGAATTGAGCGTGCGGGCGCGCGAACGCGCCTGAAGCAATATCGCCTTCATCACTTCCTCATCGCCTTCCTGCGCACCGTTCATCAACGCGAACCGGCGGTCGCCGTGACGGAAAAAGCGCAGGGCGGGAACCGCGCGGTCCAGCGCGTGCTGGATTTTTTCCTGCCCCGGATAGCCGCCCGATTGCAGGGCAGTACGCAGGTCGATAAGAATGCGGATGACATCCATCAGTATCTGCGGAGAGCGGCTGACATGCCCGCCATCACTTAAAATCTGTTTATCGATTTCCTTGTCCATGAGCGTAAGTGCCTGTTCAAGGCAGCCTTCCCGCCCTTCAAGCGCAAGCCCGGCATAGGCCAGCCCCTTGATCGCGTAGAACAGTTCCAGCCCCGACAGCGAACCCGGCAAACTGCGGGCCAGATGCCGCGCCTGACGCGCCAGAGACTCGTGAAGCGCAAACTGGAAATCATCATCCGCGCTTTCGCCGAAAAACCCGTAAAAGGCAATCCAGTTGGCAATACGCCGCCCGAGGATATCGGAGCGCCAGCTGCGCGCATCCCACACCGGGTAGTCATCCATCCAGCTTTGCACCATCGCACGCGCCGCGCGCCGTGCCTGATTGCCGCTAAGCGTTTTAAGGTCGCGCAGCCAGTCATGTGAATGAAGATGGTCGTACCAGGCGGGCTCGATCCCCTGCGGCTCCCAGTCTGCATTATGCAGTTCCATCTGGTCGCCATTCAGCTCAAACGTGCCGGAATCAATCAGCCAGCGGCCGTGCTCCGCATCGCCCGGCCAGATATCGCATGGGGAGACGAGAATTTTATCGGGAACCGTTCCACCCAAAGACCAGTTATACAGCACCGTATTACAGGCCAGCGTGCTGACCCGCTTTTGCAAATGTGATCGAACCTGCCGGAACACGGAAAACGGCATCTATGCTCCCCTCAACGCTTTGATGTTGTCGGCGTACTTCTCCGGCCCGCCTTTAAAGGTCGCGGTCCCGGCCACCAGGACATTCGCGCCGGCCTGTACGCATAATTTCGCAGTCTCGGGATTAACCCCGCCATCAATTTCAAGATCGATATCGCGCCCCGTCGCATCAATCCGCGCACGTACGTCTGCGATTTTATCCAGCAGCGGGATAAAGCTCTGCCCCCCGAAACCGGGGTTCACAGTCATGATCAACACCAGGTCCACAAGGTCCATCACGTTATCGAGTACGTCTGTCGGCGTCGCCGGATTTAAAACGAGTCCGGCCCTTTTCCCGAGCCCGCGTATGGATTGAAGCGTACGGTGATAATGCGCTCCTGCCTCCGGATGGAAGCTGATGATATCGGCTCCCGCATTGGCGAACGCCTCCACATACGGATCGACCGGCGCGATCATCAGGTGAACGTCAAAAACTTTTTTGGAATGCGGGCGCAGCGCCTTCACCACATCCGGCCCGATAGTGATATTGGGAACAAAATGCCCGTCCATCACATCGACATGGATATAGTCAGCCCCCGCTTCATCGACGCGGCGGACTTCTTCACCAAGGGTGGCAAAATCGGCAGACAGTATCGACGGTGCGATACGAATTTTGTTAGACATAATCGTTTTGGATCCAAGAATAAGTGGTGATACCCGTTTACATCTTTCATAATACCCCGATTTTATCCACAGGGCAAACAGGATTAACCACCCGGCGCCAAGAAAAACAAAACGGCAGAAAATCCTGTGCAGGCTTTCATATTATCGCCCGTCGCGGTTCATACGGACTATCAGAACAAAGGTATCGGACAGAAGATCATCAACTTCGGTATCGAACAGTTGAAAGAAAAAACGTTCAGTTCCTTTTCACCTATGGCGATCCGGATTTCTACGCAAAGGTTGGATTTCTCGGCAATGTCCAAAGCGCCCCATCCTTTATCCCAGCCGATAGGGTGGCTGCGCCAGTCTCTGGACGGACAGGACATCACTCCGCTGTCTGGAACGCCGACCTGTGTCCACGCTCTAGATAATCCGGACTATTGGTAGAAGATTTAAGCTTGCTTACCCTCAGAGTTTCCGCAAACGCGCGATGAAAAACCCGTCCATTCCACCGCGCGCGGCCATGTGGAACGGCAGGATGCGTGCGAAACCGTTTTCGTCGATCACGTCCTTCGCCCCACCGATTTCGCCGGAATTGATCGGCACAATATCAAAATCGCCGTTATCGCTGAGGAATTGCAGAATCTGGCGCTCGCTCTCCTCTTTTTGTAAAGAGCATGTGCAATAGATAAGGATTCCGCCGGGCGCGACGATTTGAGCAGCGTTGCGTAAGAGCCGCGCCTGGATGTCGATCAGCCGCATCTGGTCGTTTTCTTCCTTGAGGTGCAGAATGTCGGGATGACGCCGGATTGTACCCGTCGCGGTGCACGGAGCGTCGAGTAAGACGAATTGAGAAGCCTCCTTCGGCTGCCAGATAGACCCGTCGCTGATGACAGTTTCAACCTGTTCACCAAGCCCCAACCGTTCGAGGTTCTGGTACACCTTGCGCATCCGCGCCGCCGACCGGTCAACAGCAGTCACAAAAGCCCCGGCAGCAGCCAGTTGCGCGGTTTTCCCGCCGGGCGCGCAGCACAAATCAATCACGTTTTTGCCTGACACATTGCCAAACAGCCGCACAGGCAGGGCCGCAGACGCGTCCTGAACCCACCAAGCCCCCTGCTCAAACCCCTTCATATCTTCAATCCGCCCGCCGGAAGGCCGACGCAGCGAACCGCTAGGCAGTTTAACCGCATCCAGCGTCCCCGCCCAGATCATAATCTCGTCTTCACGTTTAACCGTGATATCAAGCGACGCTTCGGACAACGACGCCCGCGCTATGGCAAGCGCCCCGTCCTCGCCGTAATCATTCACCCACTGGTCATACAGCCATTCCGGAATATTAAGCGCCTCGCTCTGTCCTTTAATCCATTCGCGCCCTTCCGCCGTCATCCGGCGCATCACGGCGTTCACAAACCCGCGCTGCTTTTCCCGTGCAAGCCGCACGGTCGTATCCACCGCTGCATGGTCGGGCACATCCATAAAGAAAATCTGGGTGCAGCCAATCCGCAGCAAATCATGCAGCCGCTGCGGCCGTGGTATTTCCCCCTGATCCATCGCCTGCAGGATCAACGCATCAATCTGCCCCGTGCGGCGCAGCGTAGTCGCTGCCAGCATCCGCGCAAACCCGCGGTCACGGTCGGGAAGGGATTTATAATCGGGGTCATTTTGCAGGACTTCGTCCAGCGCGCGCTTTTTCTGCAACACCTGGTCTATCAGGTGCATGGCAATCAACCGGGGTTGTAGCCCATCACTGACAGCGTCAAGCGGATTGTCTTTTTGCACGGCGGATAATGTCATCTTCGAGTTCGCACGAATACTCAATCAATTTGTTATACAGATCCCGTACCAAGTCGGGATCCAGACCCTGTTCCTCTGCCCGCCGTGCACATCGCTCCCGCACCTCATCGACCCGGTCCTGCAGCACGGCGTCTATGCCGTTATCTGCTTTGAAGTGCCCGACTTCCTCTATAATCTTCAGGCGCTCCACCAGCAGGTCGATAATCCGATCATCCAGATCGTCTATTGCATCGCGATAGGGCTTTAAAATCTTCATATTAGATTTATATATAAGACTATGACACAGCGAAAGCCAGAAACAAATACGGAAAAAGCCCAAAAATCTCCTGATACACAGGACAATAAAAAACCCGCCGCAAAACCAAAGGAAATCGGCGGCCCCGAAGGACCGGAACCCACGCGCTACGGGGACTGGGAGGTCGGAGGCCGCTGTTCCGATTTTTAAAATGTAACCGTTCCGCCAGCCCATGCGAATAGCATAGTATGATGAAAAAGCTGTTAGGCACCTGTCTTATTCTATTCGGTTTAATCCCCGCAGCGCGGGCGGACAGTCCAGTCGTGGTGGAGCTATTCACCTCGCAGTCCTGTTCCTCCTGTCCGCCCGCCGACGCGGTGCTGGGTAAACTGGCGCAGGATGACGATGTTATCGCCCTGTCCTGCAATGTCACATACTGGAACCACCTGCACTGGAAAGACACGCTAAGCCGTGAATTTTGTACGCGCAGGCAGCAGGATTACGTGCGCGCAAAAGGCCTGCGCGGCCCCTACACCCCGCAGATTGTGGTGAACGGAAGTACGGAAACCGTCGGCTCCCGCGAAGGGCAGGTAAAAAAACTGGTGGACCAGGCGCAGACAATCGGAAAGATTGATGTAAAACCGGAAACGGGAATAGTATCCATCGCCCTGCCGTCCATCGCCGCCGGAAATTATACGCTCACACTCTTCACATTTGATACCGCATATACGCAGGCGATACCCAGCGGCGAAAACCGCGGCCGCACCGTCACCTATACCAACCCGGTAACGGCGAAGGTGGAACTTGGAAGCTGGGACGGTCAGGCGCGCGACGTGCGCTTTGATACAAGCGGCTATCAGCCCAAAGGCGGTTACGCCGTACTCGCGCAGGACAAAAGCGGCACTATCCACGCCGCCGGCCAGCTGAGGCTTTAGGATTGTGATTTAAAACCTGCAATTAGAACTTTCAAGAAATCGTTTGAATATTTATTTCTTACATCTACGTAATCTTCATAGTTGGGAAAACCTCCTGTAATACAATTACGCATACTTTCATAAATAGGAACAAGATTCACAGTCATATGATCTAGATAATAAAATTCTGGTTTATCTATCTCCCCTCTCATTAAGGTG
Organism: Alphaproteobacteria bacterium; assembly: GCA_030426925.1. Classification (GTDB taxonomy): domain Bacteria; phylum Pseudomonadota; class Alphaproteobacteria; order Micavibrionales; family Micavibrionaceae; genus JAUHXT01. Next base: position 8,052 of record JAUHXT010000026.1, read on the forward strand.
TGAGCTAAATAAGTATTTCTAAAATCTTTTAGAATTTTCCGCATATTTGAGAAATCCTCGGACTCCAAAAGATCGTCATATTCTTGGATTGTCTTGTGTAGCTTAAGTTTTACCCATTCAGATTGATCAAGCGTCCAATTTTCTGCTTGTTTTGCATATCTATCAATTAACCCTGGATGCTGTTTAAATTTTTCCATTAGAATGGATAATGACGCCACATCCGGACCACGGTCTAAAAGACGAGATAAAATCAAGAGCAAGTTTTCAATATAACTTTGCATCGTAATATTTAATCCATGAACGCCAAAGGTATTATCTGCCGCTGACGATAACTCATCACTTTCGTTCAATGTATTTATCAACGAATTAAGCGCTATAGCGTTACGAATACTCACTTCAATCGCATCGAGTAGAGCTATTATTTTTTCTTCGGAAGGCAGCGTCATAAGAGCTACAAATCCAGCTCAATCATCACCGGCACGTGGTCGGACGGTTTTTCCCAGTCACGCGCTTCGGTCAAAATTGTATGGCTTTTGAGTTTGGGCGCAAGCGGCTGCGTCACCCAGATATGGTCGAGCCGCCGCCCGCGGTTCGATTTTTTCCAGTCGCGGTTTCGGTACGACCACCACGTATAAAGCTTTTCATCCTCAGGCACGAAATGGCGCAGCGCGTCTTCCCAGTCAAGTGAACCAAGCATTTTATCAAGCCGTTCACGTTCCGGCGGCGTGTGCGACACCACTTTTTGCAGTTGTTTCGACGACCAGACATCATGTTCCAGCGGCGCGATGTTAAAATCGCCCAGCGTGACAACCGGGTTATCGTTGGAATAACGCCCGGCAAACCACGCGGTCATTTCATCGACAAAATCCAGCTTGTGTTTGTATTTTTCGTTAATCACCGGGTCGGGTTCGTCCCCGCCCGCCGGGATATACAGGTTATGCAGGTCAAACCCCTTGAACGAGGCAGCGATATGGCGGCAGTCTTCCTTGCCGCAGCGGTGGTGAATGTCGGTACTGACAAACGGAACGCGTGACAGGATGCAAACGCCGTTATAGCTTTTCATCCCGTTCACATGGATATGGCTGTAGCCAAGTTTTTCAAAATTATCTTTCGGGAACAATTCATCCGGACATTTCGTTTCCTGCAGGCAGACGATGTCAGGTTCCATGTCCTTCATCACCTTAAGCACTATAGGTTCGCGCAAACGAACGGAATTGATGTTCCATGTCAGGATTTTCATGCCTACTCCATTAAAAAATACCAGCCATACGCCACAATAATGGCCGGAATCGCCGTATAGATGGTTGCAAGGATAGCGGGTTTTGGTGCGAGCGCAATCGCCGGGAACAGCGCATCGCCGTCATTGCTGATGGCGTTGCCCAGCTGCGCCGACAGCGGGATAATCCCGTTCAGGTAAAAGGTCGTCACCAGCACCTGCGGCCCGCAACCCGGTATAAAGCCGATAACAACGGCAATGAGCGGCACCAGCGGCGCCCAGACTTCGAACAGCCCCTTTAAATCTATCGCCAGCCAGTGGACGGACAGCTCAAAAATCAAAAACGCGCCGATGACCCAGATGGTGACAAAGTTCGTATCAATCACCACCCGTTCAAAATGCACCATCCAGCCCTTTGTTTCGGTCATCTTTCCGGCAAGGTTCACGATGCTCGGCCCCGCATTGGTTTCAAGCGACCACATCAAAACGCATAGCAGTGCACCAAACACGCCAATCCACTGCGTCGGCCCGACAGCCGCATAAACCCCGAACCATGCATCGGTATCAATCTGCATCGCCGTGCCGATGCCAAGCGCCAGACCGGGAACAAGCAGGATGCCCCAGATAAATTTGAAGAAACCGGGATAAGGATGCGTTTCCACGTGTTCCATAAACGCCTGCTTGGTTTCGCGTTCCTTGCGCAGGAAATCGCGCCCGTGGATGGACTCCACGATATAACCCGACACAATCCCGACCGTAAGGGAAATGGCATAGACCAGCAGCGCCGTTTGCGGTTCACGCGCAAGCAACAGGAACGCCGCGTCCCCCATGGTGGAAGTAAGGACGGCAACGACGGAGCCGAAGCCCAGCCGCCCGCTGACATATTGCGTGATGACGATAATCGCGCCCCCACACCCCGGTAGCGCGCCCATAAAGGCCGCAATCGGAATGTGGAAGCGTTCGTATTTGCGCAGCCACGTATCGGTATCGAGCCTGAAGATATGTTCCAGCGTATAAAAAATCGCGAGCGTCACGGCGACAAAAACAGAAACCTGAATATACGCCCCTTCCAGCGCCGCACGCACAACATCACGCGTGGCATCCGGCGTGATGAACGCCAGCGCGGCAATGCCCGCGAAGATGCACAGCTTCCACAGCTGCTTCATCAGCGCTTTGTGCATATCGGGAGAAAGATTTCGTGCGTTGAGTGTCACAGCCCAAAGCCCGCTTTAAAACGGCAGCTGCATTCCGGCCGGAAGGCCGAGGTCACCCATCATTTTCTGGGTTTCGTCCGCCAGCTTGTCATCGGCTTTCGATTTCGCATCGTTCAGCGCGGCCTTGATAAGGTCTTCGGTCACTTCCTTTTCACTGGCGACCAGAATGGACGGGTCGATATCAATCTTGCGTACTTCGCTCTTGCAGGTCATCACGACCTTCACCAGCCCGCCGCCGGATTGCCCCTCGACTTCGATGTCACCGAGCTTGTCCTGCATTTCGGCCATTTTGTCCTGCATCTGCTTGGCCTGTTGCATCATCTTTTGAATGTTCATTGCTAGTCTTTCCTTTTCTCACTGTCGTCATTGCGAGCGTATGCGAAGCAATCCAGAGCAGCAAGCAGAGATTCTGGATTGCCGCGTCGGCCTTGCGGCCTCCTCGCAATGACGTTATTGTTTTTTGTCCTTCACAGACACCAGTTCCGCATCGGGGAAAATGTCGAGCACGGATTTCACCAGCGGGTCGGCCAGCGCATCAGAAAAACGTTTTTGTTCTTCCGCCTTTGCCATGTCGGCCAGTGTCGGTTGCCCCGGCGCACCGGACACAGACACCATCCAGCGATCGCCCGTTGCCTGTTTCAGCGCCTGCCCCAGTTGCTTGGCCACCGTATCCTGCGCCTCCGGCGCGATACGCACTTCCAGATGCCCTTTTTTCAACGACACCAGGTGCACATAGTTATAAACCTGAGACGCGAGGATCATGTCCTTGTTCGCTTCCAATACCGCGACAACATCAGCCAGCGTTTCAATCGACACGACAGGTTCGGGTGTTTCCTGCGGCGCGTGCACCAGTGCGGCCTGCGCCCCGCCAGACTGTTTTTGCACCGTGGCCCCGGCCGGAACGCTGCCACCTGCGGGAGCGCCGGACATCGCGGCAGTATCCTGCGGTGCGTCTTTCAGTTTTTTTACAAGGTCTGCCGGATCCGGCAATTCAGCGGCGTATATCAGGCGGATAATAATCATCTCCGCCGCCTTGCGCGGATTATGCGCGCCGTTCACTTCGCCTAGGCCTTTCAGCAAAATCTGCCACGCGCGGCCAAGGGACGGCATGGATATTTTGGAGGCCAGAGTTGCAGTGCGTTCCAGCTCGTCCGCCGGCATGGTGGTATCGTCGTCCTGTAATTTCGGTACGGCCTTGAACTTCGTCAACACATGGACAAAGTCCAGCATGTCCTGAATCAAAACGGACGGATCGACTCCTGCATTATATAAGTCTTCGGCAATCGCCAGCGCCTCTTCCGGTTTTCCTTCGAGGCTGCGTTCCAGCAAGTCCAGAACACGCGTCCGGTCGGCAAGGCCCAGCATGCCCTTTACCTGCTCCGCCGTTACCGAACCATCCGACATGGAAATCGCCTGGTCGAGCAGCGATAAACCGTCACGCACAGAGCCATCCGCCGCGCGGGAAATCAGCGCCAGCGCATCATCGTCCGCCTTGACGTCTTCTTTCTCACAAATAGTTTTGTAGTAATCGGCCAAAGTCGGCCCATCGATATGGCAACGGGACAGAACCGTCACCGGAACTTTGCGGATTTCCGTTGTCGCAAAAATAAACTTCACATGCTCCGGCGGCTCTTCCAGCGTTTTCAGCAGCGCGTTAAACGCCGCCTTGGACAACATATGCACCTCGTCAATAATATAGACTTTATAACGTGCAGATGTGGGTGCGTAGCGCACACCATCGAGGATTTCGCGGATATCATCCACGCCCGTGCGGGACGCGGCATCCATTTCCATCACATCCGGATGGCGGTCTTCACTAATGGCCTTACAGATATCACAGTCATCAGTCTTACCCGTTGTCGGCCCCGCAGAACCATCCGGCCCTGTATAGTTGAGCGCCTTCGCGATAATCCGCGCCGTTGTCGTCTTCCCCGTGCCGCGAATACCGGTCAGCATAAACGCATGCGCGATACGCCCGGAATCAATCGCATTGGTCAGCGTACGCACCAGAGCATCCTGGCCGATCAGCTCATCAAAGTTCTGGGGGCGGTATTTTCGGGCGAGAACCCTGTATGGCGCTTGGTTTTCAGACATATAGTATGTGTAGGACGATTCCTGAGCAGGGGCAAGATATAAGGCCGCCCCCACCCTTATTACATGTGGTTTTAGTAATATAACGCCTGAAAATCATACTCTACGCGGCCTGTAACAAAGTCCTGCCGTCCCTGGCCGGGCGGAAACGTCGCCATTCAGACAGTTGTGCATGAATCCGGCTCGCCGCTTGGCGTGATTCCTCGGCCCGTTGTTCCATCCGCGCCGCTTTGCGCTCAAACGCGTCTTTCAGCTTCGTAACATTGCGCTCAATATTCCCCTTGAGGGCCTGCCCGACAGCATCCCTGATTTCGCTGTGCCATATCAGCTTGTTAACATCACTGGCGTTCGTCCCGTTTTCATCATCAACGCGTTTGCTGTATTCCCGGCATTTTTCGGACAGGCGCGCAAATTCCTGCCGCAACTTAACGGACATATCATCCCCCAACTCCTGCGTACGCCTGACCGCAGAGGCAAAATCACGATAGACCTGCGCGCGTTGCTGGCGTTCGACCGCCTTTTCATTATGTTGGCGTTTTTCCCTTATCTTTTTGCTGCGTGCAAAACCCGGACATAAACGGTACATCGCCGTATATAATTTGTACGCCTGTTCCCTGCACTCCGCATCGCTTTGGTAACGTTCCGTTGCCGGATGCCCGTTTAACCCCAGCCCGCCGCGTATATCGCCCCAGTCTTGAAGACTGCCATCCGCAATAAACGTCCTGTTTTCTATCCAGTCGCCACTGTCAACAATGCGCTGGGAAATGCGCCCGCGACCATCAAGCCTGCGGATTTCGTTCGGCACATGCGTATGGCCGAAATACAGTTCACTGATCCCGTTCCGCTGCATATAGTCAAGGGCTGCAGTATGGACAGAATGCAGCGCCTTGGTTTCTTTGCGCTCAATATCGCCGTGTTTTGCCTCTCCCCTGATTTGCCGTGACAGGGACGGCAGTCTTTTTAATGACGGCAGATAAGGCTCTAACGGCGCAAGAACGTCATTGCGCCCCACCCATTTGCGAAAAGAATTGTACGAACGGATAACAGAATGATACGCCGGGTTGAAAATTTTCAGCGCCGCGCCGGTTGCATGAACCGCCCGCCCCCACCGGACAACAAACGGATCAAATTCATCTCCGTGCATGATGACGCGGTCACTTTCAATGATTTTCGGAACAACCGATACCCCGAAAAAAGAACGGCCCAGAATACTGGGCCGTCTTAGTTGTTCCTCTTCATGGTTGCCGGGAATGAATATGACCTCCGTCCCGGCCTTGCGCTTCTGAAGGATGACTTCCAGAATACGCAGTTCCGTCTCGCTCGGTCGCCACGTTTTCTTTTTCGCCGCCTCCCAGAAATCAAAAAAATCGCCGGCTATGATAAGCCGGCGGCATTCGGAATGAAGTAGAAATTCCAGAAGATATTCAGCTTGCGAACTGCCATTCAGCAGGTGTGCGTCTGAAATCATTATTTCCTTTGCACTGTAAATCGGGGGATCGTCAGGAAATCTGGCGTTATCTGTCACAAATCATCCCTCTAGCTTGAATATACACAGTCAACACCTTCAAAATCAGGCGATTCGAGCCTTCCCTCAAGATTTTTTTGCACCTGCGAAATAAAAGCTGTGAGAAAGAATTATAACCCAATTCTGCCACAAATTTTACATATTCATTAATTCCTTTGTACAATTAAAGAATAGTAAAACGTATCAGAGGAAGTAAGAGGGCGTAGTCATGACTTTATCGCACAGGAAACGTGTAACTCATTGTATTAAAACGCTTTATATCGCGGGGCTAACCGTATTCGCATTAACCGGCGGCCTGTGTATCTCCACTGCATCTGCCTTCACCACGGATATAAAGATCGAGAATCCCGCGTCATTAGCAACCAACATCGCATCAAGCAACGAAGTAGCCAACCTGAAGAAAACCCTAGCCTATAACGAGCGCAAGCTAGCCGAGGCCAAAAAGAAAAAGAATACGGCTGACATCCGCCTGTGGGAATACAAGGTTCTGAATGCAAACAACAAGCTGGCCGACTTAAAAGTCAAAGGATACAAAAAGAAAAGCGTCGCCGGATATGAATACGAATTAATGCTAGTTCGCCACCAATATCATGAAAGAAAACTGGCCGAGGCCAAAAAAGCAAAGAACCAAAAAGAAATAAAAGAATGGACAGAAAAGGTAGACCGAACAGCAAAAGAACTGCAGGAGCTTAAAAAATCCGGACAGAGCACAAACACTAAAACCGCTACTGCGAAGTCAGCCCCTACAAAAGAAAAGCAAACTGTATCCAATACCAAGGTAGAAAGCGCGAAAAAAACACTGACCTACAATCAAAGGAAACTGGCTGAGGCCAAGAAAAGTAAAAACAAAGATGACATTCGCCTGTGGGAATACAAAGTGTTAAAAGCGAACAACGAACTGGCTGGCTACAACGTTCCCGGATACGAAGAAAAAAGCGTAGCCGGATATGAATATGAATTAATGCTGGTTCGCCATCAATACCATCAAAGAAAACTGGCCGAAGCCAAAAAATCAAAGAATAAAAAAGAGATTGAGTATTGGACGGAAAAGGTAAACGACACAGCAAAAGAACTGCAAAAGCTGAAAAACCAGGATAAAACCGCTGATAGTCAGCCACAGAAATCCGATAATGCAACAGACGTATCTAACGCGACGTCCGTAAATGCAAAAGCAGAGGATGCAGAAAAATTCGATAAAGAAATGGATGATTTGGTCAGTGCAGTGACAAATACAGATCAGGACAGACCCGTAACGAATAGCTGCCAAAAAGGCGGCAGCATAAAATATGTATCAAGCGATGCGCAACTTAAGCACGCATTAAAGAACGCGCAATGCGGTACGACAATCATGGTAAATAAAGGAAAATATACAGCGGCCTCGAATAAAAAATACGCCAATTACATTCTGAGCAAAAATTGTGGGTCTAACGCACCGATTACGATCGCAAGTGCTGACAACATGGAATTTCCCGGCTCCATCCACATAAGGGGGAGCAATTTGAGAGTGGACGGCTTCCATCTGAAAGGTGGATCGATCTTCGTAACCGGAAAGAACAATACGGTTAGCAATAACTACCTGGACAAACCGCAATATGTAGGCATAAGGCTGTTGGAGGGAGTACAGAACAATAACGTCGTCAACAATACGGTGAATGGGTTTAGAAGCCGCGGCATAGAGATCCAGACAAGCACCAAAAAATCCGGTGATAGCGATTACGGCAACCGTGTAGCCTACAACCTGCTGACGAATGCGGCAGGATCAGGCAACGGATCCGAAGCCATTCGTGTCCTGAGCAACAATGACGGTAAATCCATGAGAACACTTATTGAATATAACTACATGGACAGGGTGCATGTTGATGGTGAAGGCGAAGCCATATCCATTAAAACATCAGGAAACGTTATCCGGAACAATGTACTGGCGAATTCAGGCGCAAGCTCCATCGTAAACAGGAACGGAAACAATAATGTTTTTGACAGCAATCAGATTATTAACTCATCCGGCATTAAAATATTCGGAGCGAATAACAAAGTCGTAAATAATGCAGGCGGAAAAATCCGTGTCTTTGGAGGCAACGTCAAGAAAATCGGTGATCTGACATCCAACAATAAAGGCGGCCACCCGCACGCCAATAACACCTATGTGGCGAACAACTCCGCCAGTATAGAGGTTGGAGCGACCTACTCAAACTTCACTTACAAAGCCAGCAAAACAACCCTGTCCGGAAATTCCGGTAAAGTTTCCATGAATTTCCAGACCGGCACCGTAAACAAGGGCAGCGGGTCCGGAGCATCAGGAAGAATCGGTGTAGCAAAATCAGCCACCGGCGTGCGCTCTGGCGGTTCGTGCGGAGGCAAATAATCTCTATATAAATTCAGGAGAAAAGGTGGAAGGCCGAACGACCCGAAGAATCTTGTTACGGCTGCTGCCTTTCGGCCCTGACCGGGTTGGCAAGGGTTTCGCCCGCCGACCTTCCGCGCATAGATATAGGCATTCCCCCGCCAATACGCAAGTTTTTGATTGAAAATCCGGCCCGGTGGGGGTAAATCCATAGCTCCTGTGCCGCATTAGCTCAGTGGTAGAGCAGTGCTTTCGTAAAGCAAAGGTCAGGTGTTCAAATCACCTATGCGGCACCATTTTTCTTTATTTTTTCAAAATATCTGATTGAATAATTTACGATACACGTTGTGAAGGAACTTTAAATGTACGAAGAAGACCCTGCATGGAACGATTCCGGGGCAACCGTTTAACCGTTAAACTTCAGCACTGGTCCTAACATCAACCTTCCCCTCACCGTTTTATAAACCCGCAGCATTTTTGCGCTTGATCCTCAAGGGTTTTTGTTTGGCGGCGGTAGATCCAGAAACCATTTCATAAAAGCCCGTATGGCCTTCCAGATTTTTTTAAGAATATTCATCTGATGTCCTTTCGTTAAAATGCCGGCGTTTTAGTGCGTTTCAGATATACTGCTGAAATCCAGATACTCGCCGCCACAGCTGAAAGAAGAGAGGCAACAAGAATGCCGATCTTGGCGTCATCAATCAGATGCGGTGCGTGCTCAAAGCTTAAGGCCGTGACAAATAACGACATGGTAAAACCGATACCAGCGAGCATTCCAGCTCCGGCCACTTCCGGAAATTCCATGCCCTCGGGCAGAGTTCCAATTTTTAACTTCAAGCCGAGATAAACCAGCAGGCAAACTCCGAGCGGCTTCCCGATCACAAGCCCGGCCACGATTCCTTGTGTGACAGGTGAGTGAAAGGCTGTGACCATTTCTGTCATGGAGAGTGATACCCCCGCATTAAAAAGAGCAAAGAGTGGCAGTACAATAATACCAATGGGGTAGATCAAAAATGTTTCCCAGCGTTGCAAGGGCGTTGAAGAATCCCTGATTGTGTCTTCAATATCTGTGGTCAGATGATGCTGGCTTTCGGCACTTAAAATACGCGCATCAAGCCCCTTTGTATGACGTTCTCCTTGCACTTTTTCAAAGATGGAGAGAAGTTCGCGGACCTCTTCCAGAAACCGGGTTTGCCCTAGCCGTGTTCTGGCGGGAATAGCTATAGCCAGAAGCAGCCCGGCCAGTGTGGCATGAATCCCGGAATGAAAGACCATGGCCCAAAGGATGATGCCCAGAGCGGCATAAACCCAGCCGTTTCTGACTCCGGCGGCATTGACAGCCATAAGAATGGCCAGCGTAAAACCACTCCAGATAAGGAAATCTATTTGTATGTCATGAGCATAAAAGAGGGATATAACCGCAATCGCACCGATATCATCAAAAATGGCCATGGCGGTTAGAAAAATGGAAATGCCATAGGATACTTTTCTTGCAAAAAGCGCAAGAACTCCGATAGCAAAGGCCGTATCTGTGGCCATGGGAATCGCCCATCCATGCGCGCCGGACGTTCCATGATTGATAAACCAGTATATCAGAGCGGGAAAAACCATGCCCCCAATAGCGGCCATAATGATCAGGCTAATCTGCTGTGGGTTTCTTAGACGGCCCGCCAGTATCTCTCGCTTCAGTTCAAGCCCGATCATAAAGAAAAACAGAGCCATCAAGCCGCTGCTGACCCATTCTTTAAGAGGCAAAAGAAATTGCCAATGATGAAAGACAGCGCCGGCCTCAAAATGGGCGATGGTCTGGGCAAGGTCATTCCAGGGTGAATTGGCAAGGATAAGTGCGGCGATGGTGGCGACAAGCAAAAAAAGCGCTGCTGTTGTTTGCTTGTAAATGAAGTTATCCAGCGGTGTGAAAAACTTCTCAACGCGGGATTCAAAAAAGCTCTGCAGCGTTTTTTCAATATGATATTTAGGTTTTCTCATTACAAACTGCTTCTATTGGTTTGATTGTTATTTCCTCTCTTTTTTGGCAGATACATTCAGGAAGCCGGATTTTCTTCCAGCTTCCTTCGTGCTCTGGGTTAACTGCATCCGCCTTCAGATTGCATGTCGGATTTTTCCTGTTTGCTGTCCTTGTTGTCCCGCGGCTTATTTTCTGCGTCTTTGCTTGCAGAAACGCTGGATTTATCTTTCGGCTTTTGGTTGGCGGGGCGGATTTCAGTTGGTTTTTTGTTTTTGTTAAACATGATCGTTTCCTCTCATTTCGGGTTGAAATTTTTGGTGTTCTTGAAGCTTATGATCTTCAATATCAGAAAGCGATGCGGGAAGAAGGCAGGCATATAAAATTCTCATAAGGATTATATATTGCGGCGTTATTATGATTGCTTTCATGCTATAAAGGCGTATGCCTATGTTTTAGAAAGAAGATCACGCATGAAGCGTTTTGCCGCATTTTTGATAACCATACTTATGATGACAGGCGGCGCATATGCGTACGGCGTGGTTGAAAAATTTAGCCTGGACAAAAGTCGTACTTTTGTTGGGTTTAATGTGAGTTATCTGGTTTTGGCAAGAGTCAGTGGGCGTTTCGGAGATTTTAAAGGCTCCTTTGTCATCGACCGAAAACAGCCCAAAAACAGCCGCGCCGACATCATTATACAAACCGCAAGCGTCGATACCGGTTATGCAGCGCGGGATGCGGACATTCGTGGCCCCGACTTGTTCGATGCTGAGCGTTATCCCACAATGGTCTTTCACAGCAACACAATAGAGATGGTAACCGATGAAATTGGTCACGTAACGGGCGACCTAACCCTGCTTGGCATTACAAAGCCCGTTACGCTCTCTCTTACTAAAAGGCCAGGGCTGGATAAGAGCCTGACCAACGGGTACAAAGTCACCGGCCAGATCAAACGCTCGGATTTCGGCATGAACGCCTTTATCCGTCCTATTGGAAATGTTGTGACGCTGGTGGTGTGTTACAACATGGAGGCGTGCACCCCTGAAGATGCGCAGCCGGAAAAAGATAAGAGACAGTATAATCAATGAAAACCGCCCGGTGAGAGCCGGACGGTTTTAGCAGGGTTGAGTAAGTTTGGAAACTATGCTGCTTTTGCTGTTCCACAACCACAATCTTTTTCAAGTTGCTGCATTTTCTTCTGTGCATCTTCTTTAGAAATATTTGCTTTCTCTTTCAGCTTGGCAAAAAACTCATCGCGCTTGCCGTCGTAAAGCTTGACATCGCTGTCGCTGAGGCCGCTCCAGGTTTCCTTGATTTTTTTATGCAGCTTCTCGGTGTTTTCCTTTGAATTCTCGTTATTATTCATATTTTGATTCTTGTTGTCCATGATGATCTCCTTGATCTTTTGGCTGGTTGAAATCTGCGAACCGCAGATCCATATGAAGTTGTCGCAAAAGCAGGATAAGGATACGATACGCAATGAAGCCGAGAGTATAAGGAAGTCATAAAGCAGACGTTAAAAAAGCCCTGTTTCCACGATGAAAACAGGGCCTTTTCTTGTTATATTTTTTAGTTGGTCACTGTCTTTTTATATGTTTCAAACTGCACGGATTTTTTTGCGCTCAACTGGAAACCCAGGCTCTCGCCGTCGCGGATGATTTTCGTATCGCTATATGACAGAACGGCTTTCTCACCGCCCATGCCAAGCGTCTTGTCAAAACCGACAATAACCTGGCTGGTTTGACCGTCTTTAAACGATATATTTTCGATATCGGCAACAGACTCCTTTTTCTGATTAAGGAGTTTTCCATCCAGAAGTCTGGCGACGCTGTACCCGTTATCCGGAATAACGCGCACTTTCTTGTCGTTGTCTTCATCCTTAGCGTCGGAAAAGGGAGCTGCATTATCAATGATTTCCTTCGTCAGAGGCATAATGACATCACCATCATCTTCAACACGTATGATGGCGCTGTAATCAAAAGCAGCCTCTGTACCCATCCCGAGTAAGCTTTCAGACACGACAACCATTATCGCTTTGCCGTTCTTATCGAGAATAATATCGGTGATTTTGGCCAAGTTTTCATGCTGTTCATTGTAAACATGGTGACCGATAATGCCGTTTGCTGTTTTGCGAGAGTCGATCACGACAGGCATGTTTTTATCATCAGTTTTTTCGCCGATTAAAGTCGCCTTAATTTCCTCATAAGCTTCGGAAGAATCACGTTTCATATCATCAACCGCAGTCTTTGCATCTTCGACAATACCGCCGGTGGTGCTGGCTTCGGCATTGATTTCCGTTTGTGTTTTGGCCGTTTCAGCCAATGCCGGCAATGCGCCCATAAGGGCAATAACCGATACAGTTGTTAAAATGGTCTTTTTCATGGTGGTAGTTCCTTTTTGATGTTTAGGTTTTAAAAAATTCGTTTTCAAGTTTTGCAATCTTCACAGCGCAAAGAGTATCCCACTGCGCAAAGCATCATCAGCACAACGAAGAGAAGGCTGAGGCCCGTGGCCGCTTTTGTTATTTCAGGAGAAATGCCGATCAGGCCAACACCTCCTGTCACTATAGACAAGACAAGACAAATAAGAGTGCGTTTTAACATGGTATGCATGGAATTCTCCTTTTTAATCTGCGGCGCCTTCAACGGCTTCGCCCGCATTTTGAATGTCACGTCCGGCGCCCTCCATGGTTTCGCAGGCTGAAAGGCCAAGGCCGACAACGGCCAGGGATAGGAGTGTTAAAAATCTTATGTTGGTAAGCATGGTTATGTTTCCTTTGTTTGGTTAAAAGTATGTTTCTTAAACTGGCGGTACTTTGCCTTTTAGGACGTGTAAGACCGCAGCCAGTATGAACAGCGCGATAAACACGATGAACAATATGCGTGCGATTTCCACCGCACCGGCGGCAATGCCGCTGAAGCCCAGAACACCGGCAATCAGCGCAATGACAAAAAAGATGACCGCATATCTAAGCATGATGAGCCTTTTTGCCATCTGTCGTTACAAGCTTAAGTGGCTCGGCGCAGATGTGTCCTAAGGCCTTGCCGCAAATGCGGTGATGCTCATCGCTGGAATGCACAGCCAGATCGCCGAGCGAGACAATACCGACCAAACGCTTGTCCTTATTCAGAACCGGCAATCGCCGCACCTTGTTTTTGGTCATATCCAGCGCGATATCCTCGATAGAATCCGTATCGCGGCAATACAGAATTTCCTTCGTCATGACCTGCTGCGCGGTTGTTTCTGCCGGGTGATGGGATTCCGCAACACAGCGCAAGGCAAGATCACGGTCGGTAATAACACCCACCAGGCGATCATCCTTGCCGACCAGAACGCTGCCGCAATCGCTGGCCTGCATTTTCTTTGCAACCTCGTTTAAAAGTGTTTCAGGGGCAACAATTTCAACGTTTTTGCTCATAATATCTTTGATCTTCATGACCTTAGTTCCTTCTTCAGGGTTAAATTCTAGCGGCGGAAATCGATGACAACACGGCGGTTATCATGATTTCTTATGCCGTCTTTGGTCTGCACGGCCTGGTCATATTCGCCGCGCGCTTCGCGCTCAAGCACCTGATTTTCAATGCCACGGCTCAGCAGGGCTTTTGATACGGCCTGCTCGCGTTCACGGGAGAGAGTTTGATTATAATCGGCTTTGCCAGAGCTGTCGGTGTAGCCTGTAACCGTCACTTGACGCGGATCATATTTATCGATTTCCCGCATTGCACGGTCAAGAGTTGCCATTTCATTGGTTCTTATATTTGATTTGTTATGATCGAACAGGACAGTGTATGAGCTGACAATCGGTAGCGCTTTTTGCTCCGTATGCGTTGACATTTGCGCCGTGGCAAGCTCCATGTCTTCTTCTTCGGCTTTGACGCACTTATCCATCATATTGCGGGGCAGGTCACGATAATGCTGGCACTGTTCTCTTTCCTCGTATTCATTATATAACTTCTTATCCATACGGTCTTCGGCATGGTTGGCAGCGGTATAATTCTGCTGCGCGACATCGGCGCGCGGCGTATAGCGCGGGCCGCTTTGTGTGCCGCATGCGCCGAGTGTCAGCGCGACTGTGCATAAGAGGATCGTTCTCGTTTTCATGGTTTTAGGTTCCTTTGTTTAAATTCCAGAACCAGACCATGGGGCTTTCCCCATCAGAAAGCGATGCGTAATGCAGCACGAATGTATAAGGATTGTGTAAGGGGAAGGTGGATTACGCCGAAAGCTTCAGCACGGCCTGTTCATGCAGATGTGCGATTTCGGCGATTTCCATGCGGTAGCCGATGCCGGGCTCGGTGATAATCAGGGCGGGAATGGACGGGTCTTTTTCAATTTTCTCGCGGATTTGCCCGACAAACACACGAAGGTATTGCGTATCCTCGGCATGAGCATCGCCCCAGACTTCTTTCAAAATCTCACGATGCGGCAGCATCTTGCCGCGATGAATAATAAAATAGCGCAGCAAATTATATTCCTTCGGCGTAAAGGGCAGAAGATCATCATTCAGGAACACTTCATGACGAACCAGATCCATCCGCAAGGGGCCATTGACCAGCTCCGGCTTGCCGGTTTCCTTGATGGCGGAGGAGCGCAGCGACGCATTGATCCGGGCCAGAAGGACATCGGCGCTAAAAGGCTTTATCACGTAATCGTCAGCCCCGCTGTTAAGGGCTTGCACCACATCGCTGTCCTCAGCGCGGGCGGAGAGGATAATAATCGGCACCTCCGACCATTCGCGCAAGGCGGTTATCACATCAATTCCCTGCATATCCGGCAAGTTAAGGTCCAGCAGCACGAGATCGGGCTTTGTGGAAACGGCAAGGCGCGCGGCCTGCTTTCCCGTGAGGCAATCTATCAATATGAAATCGCCCTCATCCAGAACAATGGTCATCATTTTCTGGGTCTGCGGGTCGGAGTCCACCACAAGGATGGTGTTTTTCTTTTTGTTCATGAGACGCCAAAGCCGCACCTGCTCTTACCAAGGCGCGTGTTGTAAACTGAATTTACTGAGAGCCTCTCCTTATAGCATATAAGTCGGCAATAAGGTAGTTTTAGCTTTCAAAGGGTGTTTTGCTTCTTTAATTAACCCTACACAGAAAAACTTTTCAAAAATTGGCACCCAAAGCTTCAACGTTTTTATATGTATGCCTTATAATTTAATCGCACAAGGAACCGATGTTTGCATATTGCGTGATTTTTCAGGCTGATGGGAAGCCTATGACAAGGGACGCTTTAGAAATGCTCGTTTTCAATCATCCTAAAGTAGATTGAAGTGCCAGCCTCGCGCATGGACGAACGCCGTAGGGTCTCCGGTAAAAAATCCGCTGTGCAGCATAAGTAGGCCATAGGTAGGTCTGTGTTTCAAAAAGCGTCAAAATGTTTCAAATGCCGTAATCATGGAAAAGACCTGATTATCATTTTGCATGAGTGAATTATCGTGAAATTTCATAGAAATTCCAAAGCCTTAAAAGAGATATGAAAATAATTCGTAATGCGTGGGTCGGGTGTTCAAATCACCTCTGCGGCACCACTATCCCCCTAAAAATCTCCATCCTTGTTTTTATATTAGAAATATGATCACTTCGAAAGCGAATGATTTTCATTTAAGCACTGGAGAATAAAAAATGGCCTTCAATACAATCACTGGTAATAATACCGCCGAAACATTAAGCGGAACCGACAACGACGACGAGATTTTCGGCGAAGGCGGAGATGATACAATCAAGGGTCGCAAGGGTAACGATATCCTTTACGGTGGCATAGGTAACGACAACCTGTGGGGGAATGACGGCGATGATATCCTCGAAGGCGGTATTGGCGCAGATACAATAAAAGGCGGAAGCGGCGCAGACACATACCGCTATACCAATACAGACGAAGGCGGCGATACAATCCTTGATTTCCGCAGCGAAGATTCCATCGACCTGTTCGGCATATTTGAAAATATTGAAGGGTTCACACGCGATACGGCCTTCTCCGGCGGCTTTATCCGCCTCCAGCAATCCGGCGCAGACACACAGCTTTTTGTTAACACCGGTGATGGCGAAGTCCTGCTTGCTACCTTGTCCGGTACACAGGCAGACGATGTAACGCCTGATCACTTTGTCCTTCCTGAAACGGGTAGCGAGGGCGAGGGCGAAGGAGAGGGCGAGGGCGAAGGCGAGGGTGAAGGAGGCAGCCCACATGGCGATACCGCTCCCCCGGACGATGCCATTATGGGCACAGATAACGGCGAAAGCCTGAGCGGTGACGAAGGCGATAACTATATTGACGGCAAGGACGGCGACGACACCATCAAAGGCCGCGAAGGCAATGACAAGTTATTCGGCGGTGAAGGCGATGACAGCATCTGGGGCAATGATGGTGCCGATCTTCTGTTCGGCGGCCTTGGCATGGATACCTTAAAAGGCGGCGACGGCGCCGATACTTTCTGCTTCACAGCTATAAATCAGGGTACCGATAAAATCCTGGATTTCCGCAGCGTGGATTTCATCGATCTGCTGGGAATTTTCGAAAATGTTGATGGATTCACACGGGACACAGCTTTTTCCGGTGGTTTTATCCGGCTGGAACAAGCTGGTTCTGACACGCATCTTGTTGTGAATACAGGCAGCGGGGATGTTCTGCTGGCAATACTGTCCGGAATACAGGCGGGCACCGTCAGCCCAGACCAGTTCATTTTGCCTGACGCTGGAGAAGACGACGGCCATGTTCCGCGTATCTTTGATTTAAATCACGTTGTCAGCGATGGCGCTGTGATTGTCGAAGATTTCCACGAAGGGGATCTGTTCGATCTGAACGATATATTCTTTGACGGTTTCCAGTTTATCGACGGTGTTGCGTACGTGCGCGTCGAACAAGTGGGTAACGATACACACATTATCTTTAACACAGGCTACGACATACCGCCACATTCCGAGCACGTCCTTGGAACAGATGGAGCGGAAGTTGTTGCCGCCATCCTGAAAGATGTAGATGCCGAAACAATTGGTGTTCCGGATTTTGAAGATCAGACCGCGGACGAACTCACCAAATGGTTTTATGGCGTCAATGATGCGTTCCCGGTTATTCCACCGCGCACGATGCTTCCGCCAACAGAAGACATCGCCAGTGACGACACGGCCGCTGTTAATGAAAACAGCATGGTGACGTTTAACATTCTGGATAACGATAATTATCTGGGTATTGAGGTCGGCTTCTATGGCGAGATCGTTACGCCGATGTATGATTTCTTTCATAGCGTTGATGAGAAAGAGCCTTTTTACGAGCTTGATGCCATTCATGTCGCAGGAGGGGTCATTCCCGCCCCTTACGAAGTGGTCGTGCAACCAATGCACGGGACGCTGACTGCCGGCGATGTGATTGGTGAATTCAAATACACGCCGGATGAAGATTTCACAGGAGAAGATACGTTTACCTATATTATAAACCGTATAACAATCATACCGTCCGGTAGCAGCGATATAGAATATGAAGGCGTGTTTCATTCCGATACTGCAACTGTGACAATCACTGTCAATGAAGCCGAGGATCAATCCGGGGGCGATACGTCGGAAGCGGATCTCAGCGCACTAACGGCTATTGACGACATGTACGCCACATTGGAAAACACTCCAATCCGTTTTGACGTTCTGATGAACGATAACCGTCCCGATCTGCCGGACGGGTATCACTATTACGACCTGGGCTTCGATGAACGCCCGCAGATTGTTAGAATTGTCAGTGGTCCGTCTAACGGAT
>JAUHXT010000027.1 GCA_030426925.1 Alphaproteobacteria bacterium
AAACGCGTTCCGAAGCTGAAACGGAAAACTTCATCTTTATCAAAGTCTTCTTCCACATAGGGAACAGCAACGTCAACACGAACAGGTCCGAGCGGAGAGCGCCAGGAAACCCCGACACCACCAGCCGCGCGGATACTGTTTTCATCCGCAATGGTTGCACCATTGTCATCCAGTTCCCACAGGGAACCAAAATCTGTAAACGCATGTCCGGCAACCCCCATTTCCTCCGGCAAGCCGATTGGGAAAGTGAGTTCCGCCGTACCGCGGTAGAAATAATTACCACCCAGGGAGTCGTCCGTGGAAATATCGCGCGGACCGACACCGGCGCGCTCAAATCCACGCAGCGTATCGCCACCTAGATAGTAACGTTCGTTAATTTTAACTTCCTCATCGCGCAAGCCTTCAATCGCGCCCACTTCACCCAGAAGCTGGAAGATCACGCTGCGCTCGTATACCGGGTAATAATATGTAGACCCCAGTTTACCGGAAATAAATTCCGCATCCCCGCCAAGCCCGGCCACTTCCGTATCAAACCATGAATAGAGACCTTCTGTCGGGAACAGGATACTGTCACGGTCATCATAGGTCAGGCGTTGGGAAATAGCCGATGTATTCCGTGTGCCTTCTTGATCGCGAATGAAACGTGATGCATTGAAATCAACATCCGTAATCTCGTTACGTTCATAACGGTAACGGAATGACTGGCGCCATTTTTCCGACAATGGGAAGCCCATACGCAAGGCAGCACCGGTCTGTTTCTGGTCGAAAGAACTCTCGTCCTGCTGGTCACGGGTAATGTGGAAGACATCAACACCGGCAGACAGGTCACGGTCGAGGAAATACGGCTCGGTAAACGACATATCAAATTGCGTACGCTCGCCCGCAATCGTCGTGGCAAACAACAGGTCCTGCCCCTTACCCAAAAGGTTACGTTCGCGAATACGCAGGTCGGCCAAAGGACCGTCGGCCGTTGAGAAACCGGCACCGATAGAAAGTTCACCGGTCGATTGTTCCGTCACTTCGATATCAATAACTGTTTTATCAGGCGCTGAGCCGGAAACATTCTTAATAACAACATTTTCGAAGAACCCGAGATCGCGGATTTTCTGTTCTGAACGCGCCAGCTTGGTACGGCTGAACGGGTCACCTTCCACCAGCAGCATCTCGCGGCGAATAACTTTATCAAGCGTCCGCACATTGCCGTGCACATCAATGCGTTCCACGAACACGCGCGGGGATTCACCAATACGGAACGTAATATCGATCGCCAGATCATCGCGCTTACGGTCAAGGTCCGGGCGCACACTCACAAAGGCGTATTGCAGGTCACCAAGCTTGTCCGTCATGGCGTCGGCGCTGGATTCAACTTCATCTGCGTTGTACCACTCGCCTGGAAGGACGGAAATACTGTCAACCAGGACACTGCTGTCAAATCCGGGCAGGTCGGAATCAATGCTGATTTGCCCGATCTTGTAACGTTCGCCTTCTTCAACAGTGAACGTCAGGTAGAAATTCTCCTGGTCGGGTGACAGCTCCGCATTGGCGGAAATCACGCGAAAATCCGCATACCCTTCACGCAAATAGAACTGGCGCAAAAGCTCTTCATCATAGGCCACACGGTCCGGGTCATAACGGTCATCGGAGGAGAAGAATTTATACCAGCGCTCTTCTTTGGAACTGATTTCACTGCGCAACCGGTCGTCGTCAAACGCTTTGTTGCCGACAAACTTGATACCTTCAATCGTCGTAATCAGCCCTTCATCAATCTCAAACACCAAATCAACGCGGTTTTGATCCAGCTCAATAACCTTCGGCTCGATATTCGCGGCAAAACGGCCACTGCGGCGGTACACTTCGTACAGGCGCGTCACATCATTTTGTACTTTCTGGCGGGTAAACACCTGGCGCGGACGCAAAACGATTTCGGATTCCAGCTCGGAGTCTTCAAGCTGGTCATTCCCCTCAAAGGCCACTTCGTTAATGACAGGGTTTTCAACAACATCAACGCCCAGCACACCGCGGTCAAGCCGCAGAACGATATCGGCAAACAATCCCGTGGCAAACAGCCCCTTCAGGGAATCATCCAGATCGGATTGCGTCACCGTATCACCGGGGCGAAGGTCCAGATATGTCAAAACTGTCGCAGGATCAATCCGTTGCGCGCCGTTGACACGAATTTCTGAAATACGCTCCTGGGCGAAAGCAGGGGTGGTAAGAAAAGCCAGTAAAAGGCTTAAAAAAGCTAGCTTTTTTGTGATTCGTAATAAAGAAGCCATCATAACCAATGTCGTTTAGAGTATTTTTGGGTGGGACACAACCTATTCTTCGGTACACATCTAACGAATAAGCTGCACTATATCGTTCAAATTCGCAAACAACATAATACCAACAAGAACGGCCAAACCAAAGCGAAAAGCGTATTCTTGTATTCGATCGGATACAGGCCCGCCCTTAATGGCTTCCAGCGCGTAGAACATAAGATGTCCACCATCCAGCGTCGGGATCGGGAACAGGTTAATCAGGCCAAGATTTATGGATAATAGCGCCGTGAATGTAATTATGGCAATCCACCCGGACTGCGCCATATCTCCGGCAATCGCACCGATGCGGATAATACCGCCCAGCTCTGTCGGGCTGCGCACGCCTGAAATCATCTGGCCAAGGGCCGTAAAGGTGCTGGCCGTAATATTCCATGTTTCCTGCATGGCGTTAAACATCGCACCGGGAATAGAGTGCTTGATGAAATCCTCGCCCAGCTTATTGGAAACGACGAGGAAATCGTAATCGGCATGCGCCGGGTCATTAAATCCTTCATTCAGGTCTTTCAGCGGATTCACGCGAATATTGTCAATCGCCGCCCCACGGTCCAGTTCAATGGTCAAATCCTGCCCCAACATCGGCCACAGGGTTTTTCGCACATTGTCCGCGCCCTTCACTTCCTTGCCGTTGATGGACAAAATATTGTCCAACATCAAACCGTTACCTGGACCGATAATCCCCAACAGCCCGCGTGATTGCCGGAACCCGAACCGGTCTTCCAGTTCTTCTTTTTGCGGCGTGGCGGTAAACTCGACAACCTCGCCGTCACGCTCAACCCTGAACGTCATGGGGGTGTCCAGCGCAACCATTACCATCCGGCGAATATCTTCAAACCGCTTCACCTTTACGCCGTTAATGGTCAAAACACGGTCATGCGGTTCAAATCCCGCCTCATCAGCCGCACTGCCAACAATAACGGCAGACGCCATAGGCGGTGTAATCGGCTGGCCGTAAAAGCTGTAAAGTCCGGCCAGAACAATAATCGCGAACAGAAAATTAATCCCAGGCCCCGCAAAAACGATCAGGGCACGCTGCCATACCGGCTTGGCGAAAAACGCCACGTCCTTTTCCGCTGCCGTCATCGGGCGCGGATTATGTTCCGCATCTTCAACCTTGTCCGAATGTCCTGCGCTGGCCGGATCGGTATCGCCAAACATTTTGACGTAACCACCCAGCGGAATCATGGAGAACTTCCACCGCGTGCCGTGCTTGTCGTCTTTGCCGAAGATCTCCTTGCCAAAGCCGATCGAAAACACCTCGACACGCACACCGCACAGGCGCGC
Organism: Alphaproteobacteria bacterium; assembly: GCA_030426925.1. Lineage (GTDB taxonomy): Bacteria > Pseudomonadota > Alphaproteobacteria > Micavibrionales > Micavibrionaceae > JAUHXT01. The sequence goes on from JAUHXT010000027.1 coordinate 3,603, forward strand.
AACGATGTAATGCCCCCACTCATGTACAAACACCAATACGCTCAAAACAATCAGGAACGTACCGCCATAAAGCCAGACATTGCTTGCGATAAGCTGGAATAGATCAAAAATAGAATTCATTTACGCTGCTTCCGTTTTTTTGCTGAGGCCAACAATAACCTGTTCTGTGTCCATGCGCACTGTTTTATCGAACTCTAGGATTTCATCAAGGCGATTTAATGGCGAAACTCCTGACTTATCCAGTGTCATAGCCGATAACCGTGTAATGTCGGCAAAGCCGATCCGCCCGTCGATAAAGGCCTGAACGGCCACTTCATTGGCCGCATTCAGCGCCGCACAAGCCGCCGGGCCGTCGTTGAGCGCATCATACGCCAGTCTCACGGACGGAAAGCGTTCATGGTCCACACCCTCGAATTCAAGTGAAGACAGCGCCATTAAATCCAGTTTCTGCGCCGGTGATTCTATCCGCTCCGGCCAGCCAAGCGTCTGTGCGATCGGGATGCACATATCGGGCGCACCCATTTGCGCAAGGATCGAACCGTCTGCATATTCCACCATGGAATGGATAATGGACTGCGGGTGTATCAACACCTCAATCTTTTCCGGCTCAACATCAAAAAAATAATGCGCCTCAATAACTTCCAGCGCTTTGTTCATCAAAGTTGCACTGTCGATTGTGATCTTCTGCCCCATGTCCCAGTTGGGATGGTTCAGCGCCTGCTCCAATGTCGCCTGCCCGATCTGCGCCGCGCTCCATGTCCGGAACGGCCCGCCGGACCCCGTGATGATCAGCTTCGTCACAGCCGCTTTGTTCTGAGCTTCGAACACCTGGAAAATCGCGTTATGCTCGCTATCGACCGGCAACAACGTCGCACCGGACTGCTTCGCCGCATTCATCACCAGCGCCCCGGCGGATACCAGCGGCTCCTTATTGGCAATGGCAATACGCCCGCCGCGCTCTATCGCTTTCATCAGCGGTTCCAGCCCCGCCATCCCGATAATAGCGGCCATGGTCCAGTCTGCTTTTTCGGATGCGGCGTCCAGCAATGCCTGACGGCCCGCCGCCGCCTTAACATCACTACCGGCCAACGCGTCTTTCAATGCATCGTATAAACTGTCATCGGCAATCACCGCCTGCCGCGCGCTCAATGCCTTCGCCTGCTCCGCCAGCAGTTCGACATTCTGATGCGCACTCAATGTCTGTACATCATACCGCTCCCTGTGCTGTTGCAGTACTTTGACAGTGTTCTGCCCGACCGAACCCGTCGAACCTAAAATACAAACACTACTCATCCCGCCGCCCCGCTTAAAAACAATAGAAACACCGGCGATGCCAGCAACAGGGAATCAATCCGGTCCAGCAACCCGCCATGACCGGGGATCAACGCCCCGCTGTCCTTCGCATGCGCCTGCCGTTTTAAAACCGAAACCGCTAAATCACCCACCTGTCCGCTCACCGCGATAAACACGGCGGACAGGGCCCAGAGTGATACGGGCATAACCAGCTTGTCCGGATCAAACAGCGCCAGAACACAGACAAGGATCGTCACGGCCGTAAACACAATCCCGCCGCAAAACCCGGCCCATGTTTTGTTAGGGCTGATCGTCTCGGCCATTTTCGGCCCGCCGATAATTTTTCCGCAAATGTAAGCGCCGATGTCACTGGCCCATAACGCAGCCAGAAAAACTGCAGACACCGCAAAACCGTAATTGTCGCGGATCATGTAGGCAGAAAAAAAACACAGAAAAAGATAAACGATCCCGACAACAGACAACGGCAAAAACCTTGACGTCTTCTTAGCCAGCGTCACCCATTCATAAACGGATATAGCCACCAACAACCCAAGCAGCGCATAAAACAGCGTCCCGCCGTAATAAACGGCAAACAGGACGACAGGAACCAAAACAATGGCGGATAAAATTCTTAAGGCAAGTGATTTGGAAATAAGATCACCCATCATCCCGCATTGGATACCTTGCCAAAACGGCGCTCGCGCCCGCAATATTCGTCGATGGAGTTCTTCAGTTCGTCATGCCCGAAATCCGGCCACAACGTATCGGTAAAAATAAATTCGGTGTAGGCAGACTGCCACAGCAGGAAATTGCTGATCCGTTCTTCCCCGCTGGTGCGGATCAGGATATCCGGGTCCGGCACGTCTTTGGTAAACAGGAATTGCGGCAAAAACTCTTCCGCGTTTTCCTGTGTCGGCTCCAACCCCTCTTCCATGAAATACCGGGCCATGTCGGCTGCCGCTTGTGTCAGCTCGTGGCGGCCACCGTAATTCAGCGCCATAATAAGCGTCAGGCCCGTATTGTCCTTGGTCAGGTTTTCAGAGTTTTCAATCAGCGTCACAATATCCGATGCCAGCTCTTTGCGTGATCCGATAACCTTCAAACGCACGTTATTCGCATGCATGTCCGCGGTTTCTGCGCGCAAATATATGCGCAACAGGCGCATCAACTCGTTCACTTCATCCGCCGGACGCTTCCAGTTCTCGGTCGAAAAACCGAACAGGGTGATATACTTGATCCCCATATCACTCGCCGCACGCACAACACGTTTACAAGTCTCAACACCTTCCTTATGCCCGGCGGTGCGCGGCAGGCCCCTTTGTTTGGCCCAACGTCCGTTTCCGTCCATAATGATGGCAACGTGTTTTGGTGTATGCGGCATATATATCTCCCTGGTTCAGATAGTAAGAATTAGACAGTCATAATGTCTTTTTCTTTATCCGCCAGCATTGTGTCGATAGTTTGAATATGTGAATCCGTTGCTTTTTGTACATCTTCGGACATACGCTTGTGGTCGTCTTCCGAAATTTCGCCATCTTTTTCCATTTTTTTCAGCGCTTCCATACCGTCCCGGCGTACATTCCGCACGGCGACACGGGCTGTTTCGGCATATTGCCCGGCGACCTTGGTCAGCTCGCGGCGGCGTTCTTCGTTCAATTCCGGCACCGGAATACGGATCAATGTTCCTTCCGCCTGCGGGTTCAGGCCCAGCCCGGAATCCCGGATCGCTTTTTCAACGGACGGGGTCAACCCGCCATCCCATACCTGAACGGTCAGCAAACGCGGTTCGGGCGCACTAAGGTTCCCGACCTGGTTGATCGGCATTTTGGACCCGTAAGCATCCACAACAATAGGTTCCAGCATGGCCGTCGTCGCACGCCCTGTACGAAAGCCGGACATTTCGGTTTTCAGGTTATCAACCGCACCGGACATCCGGCGTTTAATATCGTTAATGTCGTAATCAGCCATGTTATGCCTCGCTTTGATTCTTGACGATGGTAAAGGTCCCCTGCTCCTGCACGGCGGCGGCAAAGTTCCCCTCATCCTTAATGGAAAATACAATAATCGGAATATGGTTTTCGCGCGCCAGCGAAATCGCCGTCGCGTCCATAACTTTCAAATCCTTGGTCAGCACGTCCATATAGGTCAGCGTATCAAAACGCACCGCGCTCTTGTCCTTGGCCGGGTCGGCCGTGTAAACGCCGTCCACCTTCGTGCCTTTCATAATCGCATCGCAGTTCATTTCCGATGCGCGTAAGGCCGCGGCTGTATCCGTCGTGAAATACGGGTTACCCGTTCCGGCTGCAAAAATCACCACGCGCCCCTTTTCCATGTGGCGGAACGCCCGGCGGCGGATGTATGGCTCACAAATTGCGGACATCGGAATAGCGGACTGCACCCGCGTATCAACATCCAGATTTTCCAGCGCGTTTTGCAACGCCAGCGCATTGATGACGATGCCCAGCATCCCCATATAATCGGCCGTCGTCCGGTCCATCCCGGCTGCCGCCCCCGAAACCCCGCGGAATATATTGCCCGCACCGACAACGATACAAACCTCGACCCCCATATCGACGACATTCTTAATATCGCGGGCCACACGCTGGACGGTCTCCGGGTCAAGCCCGAACCCCTGTTCCCCCATCAGCACTTCACCGGACATTTTCAGCAAAACCCGCTTATATTTGGGGTCTCCTGACACTTTGACGGCCGCTTTGGATGAATTGTCTGTACTCATTATTATGTCTTTTCGTTCCTGGTTGAAACTGCCCTAATGTAAAGACAGCCACGGTGATATGCAACGTGGCTGTTTAAAAAAATTATCCTCTCAGAACCCCTTAACCGTTTGCGGCCTTGGCGACTTCTGCGGCAAAGTCTTCCTCTTCCTTTTCAATACCTTCACCAAGCTGGTAACGGGTATAGGCTTTCAGCGTCACAGGAGCGCCTACATCACCGGCAGCCTGCTCCAGAAGCTTTGAGATTTTGGTTTCACCGTCAATCACAAACACTTGTTCCAGCAAGCAAATTTCCTGGAAGTATTTGTTCATACGGCCCGCCAGCATTTTCTCAATGATATCATCGGGCTTGCCTTCGGCTTTGGCCTGCTCGCGGATAATGTCTTTTTCTTTCTCAAGCTCGGTTGCATCAACGCTGTCACGGTCCAGGTATTTCGGGAACGCAGCAGCAGCATGCATAGCGATTTTCTTGCCCAGTTCTTCCAGCTTGGCTTTATCACCAGTGGATTCAAGGGCGATAAGAACACCGATTTTGCCCAAATTCGGGGCCGCTGCATTGTGCATATACGTAGCAACAACACCGTCGGAAACGCTCAGCTTCTCCATACGGCGGATTGTCATGTTCTCACCGATTTTGGCGATAAGGGCCGTCAGGTTGTCAGCCACCGTTTTGCCGCCCATGTCAGCAGCCTTCAGGCTTTCAACATCGTCAGCGCTTTTCAGTGCAACATCCGCAACTTCACGCACAAAATTCTGGAATTCTTCGTTACGGGCAACGAAGTCTGTTTCTGCGTTCAATTCAACCGCAACACCTGTTGTGCCGTCAGTCGCCAGCGCAACAAGGCCGTCAGCCGCAGTCCGGCTGGATTTTTTGTCCGCTTTCGCCATACCTTTTTTACGTAAGTATTCGATAGCGGCTTCCATATCACCGTCAGTTTCTTCCAGGGCTTTCTTGGCATCCATCATGCCCGCGCCTGTTTTTTCACGCAGGTCTTTCACCATTGCAGCTGTAATAGCCATCGTCAGTTTCTCCTTACTTTAACTGTTAACCGGCTGATGCCGCTTTTTTCTCTGGTTCTACTGCTGCGTCTTCAGCAGGCGCTTCCGCTGCGGCTTCTTCTGCCGGAACATCAACATCCGGATTTTCGGATGCACCGATATCTTTACCGGATGACGACAGTTCAGCCTGCAATCCGTCCAAAATCGCATCGGAAAACAGGTCGCAATAAAGCTCAATCGCGCGCAACGCATCGTCGTTACCCGGGATCGGGAAGTCAACGCCGGCCGGATCAGAGTTAGTATCCAGAATAGCGAAAACCGGGATACCCAGCTTGTTGGCTTCCAGGATCGCAATATCTTCCTTGTTCGTATCAATAACAAACAACGCGTCCGGCTTGCCGCCCATTTCCTTAATACCGCCCAAAGACAGCTCCAGCTTGTCACGCTCACGGCGCGCCATCAGCAATTCTTTCTTCGTCAGGCCGCTCGCCGCTTCGTTGGACATGATTTCTTCCAGCTCGCGCAAACGGTTGATGGAACCGGAAATTGTTTTCCAGTTGGTCATCATACCGCCAAGCCAGCGGTGGTTCACAAAATACTGACCGGAACGCTTGGCCGCAGCCGCAACTTTTTCCTGTGCGGAACGCTTCGTGCCGACGAACAGCACACGGCCGCCGTTTGCAACGATATCGCGCATGGTTTTCAATGAGTTATCCAGCATCGGAACAGTTTGTTGAAGGTCGATAATATGCACGCCGTTACGAACGCCGAATATGTATTCGCGCATTTTAGGGTTCCAGCGACGTGTGTGGTGTCCAAAGTGTACGCCTGCTTCAAGCAATTGGCGCATAGTAAACGTAGGCATAGCCATAGATGGTTCTCCTTAATAATGTCCGGTTGTTACGTCTGCAGGCTTCGCTTCTCTCAGAAGACCGGCATAGGATGCCCGCATGTGAATTTCGGCCAACACAGCCGATTTGATGCGGTTTTTACAGGGTTTGACCGCAGATTGCAAGACCTTTCATCAGCTAAATATCCGCGCGAATTTCGGGTCTTTCATCCCGATAGCCAGCACACGCTCATGCTCTATAACTGTGCCGGGACGTACAATCTGGTCTTCTTCATGGATAGCGTCCACGTCAATGATATAGTGTCCGGAAAAAAGACAATGAAAGGCAAGAGTAAGGGATGTTTCGAAAGCCTCGGAATCCGTTACACCTCCCGGAAACCATAAAGCACCCTCAACCGCATATATGCGCGCGCCCCTGTAATCCCGAGGGGCATGCTTAAACGTCGGGGCAAAATCAACACGGTAAAGGATATATTCAGCGGCTTCCTGAAAAGCTTCATAAGCATCATCCGGATTTTCCCACCGATCCGCGCAATACTGAAATTGTAAATGATACTCACCCATAACCGGATAAGCCTATACACCCCCAAATAGATTATGACAATATATTTAGGCGCGTTTTGCCAAAAGTTTTGAGAAAAAGCCCTTTCGCGGCGCAGATTGGGCGGAAGCAAAGGATTCCGGCACTTTACCTTCAAACTCGATAAAGCTCTCGATCGGGCGGCGCGGTGTAGCGACAGCCTTGCCGCCATAACCGATCCGAAGGATCATCTGCGCACGGCCGGGATGCAGAATTTCATCATGCAGACGCAGGCGCAGTTCCGGCACTTCACACGGCTGGTTCAGCGGCGATACCGATAACCCCAGCTTCTGCGCCCGTAACAGCAAGCGCATCATCGCCTGCCCGGCATGCAATGTCTCGACCGTGCCGCCGGACTTGCTGCCAAGAATGGCCAGAACCGGTGTGCCCTCCGAAAGCTGTGCATCATTGGCCGGAACATCGCCGTCGACTTCAAAGCGGCGAATAATCTGCGGGTTCATCTGCCCCATCACATGGGCAAAGCTCTGCCCGAATTGCGGCAGGCCGTCACCGCTGATCGCCCGGCGCGGGTTCACCCATGCCGCCAGTTCACGGCGGAAATTCTTTTTCGATGTTTGCATATGGTCGCCTTCGATCACCATCTGCAAAACAATGCCCCGCTCGATATCATCGCAAATATGCAACCAACCGCCCTCTTCCGCGGCCGCATTCTTAATCTGCGTCAACGCTTCATCGGGCACGTCCTTGGCGGTAAAGGCCCCACGGTTGAAATGACGCTTGGTCAGGACGGAAAACAATTCCTTTTCCGCCGTTGTCGGCTCTTTCTTTTCACCCAGCTTCACACGGGCCAGCAAATCCTGGTCTTTCGGATCTGGCAATATCTCGGTTAACGCTGAATAGCCAAAATTTTGTATCGCAAGCCGCAGGTTATAAAGCGCGGCAGCACAAAACAATGTCAACTCGCGGTCATCGGAATCAATCACCGGCAACGCATAACGGCGGTCGGCGTATAAGCTCAGCGTATCGCCGGAAATCCGGAAATACCATGGCTGGGTGTTATAGGTGGACGGCGCCAAAATCGCATAACGCGCGCAAAAGGCAAGCTTCTCCGCAGAACTTCCATCCTTGGGAAAATCCTTTTCTTTTACGTTCCATGCGTCCAGAAAATCTCTCATCTGTTGGTTATACGTTACTTTGTAAGCCTTTGCTAGCTTTACTTTTGGAAGATTACCGCTCGCGAATATCAAGAACGCCGGGGGTTTTACGGATCTGGTTAATGGCCTGCGGTGATAACGACCAGTATCCCGGAACACGCATTTCCGCAAACCGTCCGTTCGCCAAAATCAGCAGCAGCATGACTTTCACGCGCCCCTCCCCTTCGATATCCAGGAATTCTTTGAGCCGGGCTGCCGGAGCGGACGCATCCATCTCAATCACCACTTCCTGCAACTTGTTCGCCATGGCTTCTTCCAGCGGTTCAATCCGCTGCCCGGTATAACGCACCTGGTCTTCGCGGGATTCCGCATCAACGGTGACCAGCAACGGTGTGCCCGGCTCTAAAAACTCGCGGCTGCGCGCCAGCGTATCGGAAAAAATCATCACCTCGTATACGCCCGTGGAATCCGATAATTGCAGGAACGCGAACTTGTTCCCGCTCTTGGACGACACCCGTTCCTGCTTTTTAATCAGGATACCCGCCATCTGCACCCGCGTGGACGGCTTGTCGTTCAGCTCTTCTTCCACATCGGCCATCATTTTGACGTTCATGCGCGCAAACTGCTCCGCCCGGGAATCCAGCGGGTGCGCCGATAAATAAAACCCGACGGCCCCAAACTCATAACTCAGCTTGTCCAGCGGGTCCCACGGTTCACCGGCTGGAAACGGCGGCAATTCCTTGGTGCTGTCTTCCCCGCCGAACAGGCTCACCTGCCCGCTTTCCTTTTCGTCGGCCAGTGACGATGCGTGTTTCAAAATCGTTTCAACCCCGGCATAAAGCTGCGCGCGGTCGGGAAACACGCTGTCAAACGCCCCGGCGCAGACCAGCCCTTCGAACTGGCGTTTGTTCATCGCCTTACTGTCCATCCGCGCGGTAAAATCCGCAAGGTCGGCATATTGCCCGTTTTCGCTGCGCTCTTCGGTCAGACGCTCCATAGCGCCCTCGCCAACACCTTTCAGCGCCGCCAGAGCATACCGGATCGCTCCGTCCTCAACCTTGAATTCCACGTTGGACTCATTGATATCAGGGCCCAGCAAACGGATACCCAGCTTGTCCAGGTCCTGCTTGAATAAGCTCAGCTTGTCCGTATTCCCCATATCAAGGGTCATAAGCGCGGCCATGAACTCCACCGGATAATTCGCCTTCAGCCACGCCGTCTGGTACGCAATTAACGCATAGGCCGCCGCATGCGACTTGTTGAAACCGTACCCCGCGAACTTCGCAATCTGGTCGAATACCGCACCCGCATGATCGGCGGACACGTTGTTATGGTCGGCGGCGCCCTTCACGAACTTCTCGCGCTCCGCATCCATGGCCTCTTTGATCTTCTTACCCATGGCCCGCCGCAACAGGTCCGCACCGCCAAGTGAGTAACCGGACAAAATCTGCGCCGCCTGCATCACCTGTTCCTGGTAAATCATAATCCCGAACGTTTCTTCCAAAATCGGCTGTAATTTCGGGTGCAGGTAATCCGGCTCTTCCTTGCCTTCCTTGGTCGAAATATATTTCGGGATATTGTCCATGGGGCCGGGACGGTATAGCGACACAAGCGCGATAATATCTTCCAGCCGGTTCGGCTTCATTTTCCGCAGCACGTCGCGCATCCCCGTACTTTCCAACTGGAACACGCCGGTCGACGCCCCTTTCGACAGAAGTTCAAATGTCTTCTCGTCATCAAAGGGAAGTTTCAGCACATCAATTTCAAGTCCGGTAGTCTGCTGGATATTCTCCACCGCCTTTTGCACGACGGTAAGGGTTTTCAGGCCAAGGAAGTCGAACTTCACCAGCCCCGCCTGCTCGACATATTTCATATTGAACTGCGTCACCGGCATGTCGGATCGCGGATCGCGGTACAATGGCACCAGCTCATGTAAGGGCCGGTCGGCAATCACGACCCCCGCCGCGTGGGTGGACGCATGCCGGTACAGCCCTTCCAGCTTCAACGCAATATCGATCAGCTTCTTGTTTGTATCGTCTTTGTCCCGCTCCGCTCGTAAATCCGCATCCTGTTCCAGCGCTTCTTCCAGCGTAATCGGCGTTGCCGGATTGTTCGGGATCATTTTGGCGAGACGGTCAACAACAGGGTATGGAATTTGCAACACCCGCCCCACATCGCGCACCACCGCCCGCGCCTGCAACTTACCGAACGTGATAATCTGCGCCACGCGGTCGTACCCGTATTTCTCCTGCACATAGCGGATCACTTCGTCCCGCCGGTCCTGGCAAAAGTCCACGTCGAAGTCCGGCATGGACACACGTTCGGGGTTCAGGAAACGCTCGAACAGCAGGTTGAACTCAAGCGGATCAAGGTCGGTGATTTTCAAAGCCCACGCCACGACTGATCCTGCGCCCGATCCCCGTCCCGGCCCTACTGGAATATCATGGTCCTTCGCCCATTTGATAAAGTCCGAAACGATCAGGAAATATCCCGGAAACCCCATCCCTTCGATTGTACCCAGTTCAAACTCCAGCCGGTCCCAGTAAGGCTGTCTGTCGGCATCCTTATCGACGTAATTATCCAGCCGCCATTGCAGCCCTTCTTTCGCCTGCGCCCGTAATTCCTCGACCTCGTTATTGCCTTGCTCGCCTTCAAAAGGTGGCAAAATCGGGTCAATCGGCTTCAAAAGGAAATGACAGCGCCTTGCAATATTTACTGTATTATCAATTGCTTCTGGAACGTCTTTAAACAAAGATATCATCTCCTCAGGACTTTTGAAGAAATGCTCAGGTGTCACTCTGCGGCGATCGCTCTCGTTCACATACCGCCCGTCGGCAATACACAGCAGCGCATCATGCGCTTCGTGCATCCCCCGTTCCATGAAATAACTGTCGTTCGTTGCAACCAGCGGAATATCATGCGCATAGGCAAGGTCGAATAACTGGGCTTCCACATGGTCTTCCTGCGGCAATCCGTGGCGCTGCAATTCGATATAAAAACGGTCACCGAACAGCTCTTTCAGCTTCAAAATATCCGCTTCTTCCGTCACGCCTTTTAAAGGCCCACCGGACAGGCAGATCAAACCGCCCGTATGTCCTTCCAGCGCGGCAATGGATGATTGCGGCGATGTTTCCTTTTGCATGTAGGCGTCGCTGACCAGCTTGCTGAGGTTCTTGTACCCCTGCTCGTTCTGAACCAGCAACACGACCTGCCGCCCGTCAATGTCCACCTGCAACTGGCACCCCAGAATTGGCTGCACCCCTTCGTCCGCCGCCGCCATGGCGAATTCCAGCGCGCCGAACAGGTTATTGGTGTCCGTGACCGCTACGGCCGGAATTTTCTGCTTCTTACACGCTTTGACTAAATCTTTGGGTCGAATGGCCCCTTCCGCCAATGAATACGCGGAATGCAAATGCAAATGAATAAACTGAGAATCAGCGACCATATGTAATTAGTAACTTATAATCCGCCCGGCTTTAAGCTCAAGTATGCGATCCATTCTTTCAGCTAGGGATAAGTTATGCGTCGCGATCAACGCTCCGATCCCCGTGTCCCGCACCAGGTCGATCAGCATATCAAACACCGTGTCCGATGTTTCGGGGTCGAGGTTCCCTGTCGGTTCGTCCGCCAGCAAAACTTTACAATGGTTGGCCAGCGCCCGTGCAATCGCCACGCGCTGTTGCTCTCCGCCCGAAAGCCTCGCCGGACGGTGTTCGTAACGGTGTGACAATTTCAACTGGTCCAGCAATTCTTTCGCGCGCGTTTCCGCCGCCTTGCGCGGCACGCCCGCAATCATCTGCGGCAACACCACGTTTTCCAGCGCACTGAATTCCGGCAGCAAATAATGGAACTGGTACACAAATCCGATGAACCGCCGGCGCGCCTCTGTGCGCTGCTGCTCATTCATCTGCGATGTGTCTTTCCCGCCGATGGTAATGCTCCCCGCGCTCGGCTGGTCCAGCAACCCCATCAACTGCAACATTGTGGATTTCCCCGCACCGCTGGGGCCAACCAGTGCGACTATCTCGCCTGCATTGATCTCGAAATCCGCGTTATGCAGGACGGTAATCGTCTCCCCGCCTTGTGAAAACGTACGCCCCAGCCCTTGCGCTTTTAACAACACCTCACTCATACCGCAGCGCCTCCACCGGGTCTAAACGCGATGCCCGCCACGCCGGGTAAATCGTCGCACCAATGGAAAGGACAAGCGCAATACCGATCACCACCGTGACTTCCATCCATTCCACGACCGCAGGCAACTGCGACAGGAAATAAATCTCGTCGGCAAACAGCTCTGTTCCCGTCAACCCTTCAAGAAACTGTCGGATCGCCTCGATATTCGCTGCAAACGCAATGCCCAGTAACGAACCAACCGCCGTACCGGCAACGCCGATGCTAGCCCCGGTCAAAATAAAAATCCGCATCATCATGCCCTGCGTCGCACCCACGGTGCGCATAATGGCAATGTCCTTGCCCTTGTCTTTCACCAGCATAATCATGGATGAAATAATATTGAACGCGGCCACAAGGATAATCAGCGTCAGGATCAGGAACATCACATTCCGTTCAACTGCCAGCGCATTCAGGAACGAACTGTTCGCATCGCGCCAGTCATAAACACCTGCGCGCCCTGCAACCACAAGCACGATTTCATTTTTGACCGCATCAACAATCTGCGCATCGTCCGCCATAATCTCCAGCGAATTCACCGCGTTCTCTAACTTGAAAAACGTCTGCGCCCGGTCCAGCGGCATAAAGATGAACCCGTTATTATATTCATACATCCCCACATCGAATATCAGCCCGATCTGAATTTGCCGGGATTTCGGTATCCCGCCAAACGGCGTAACCTTCGCTTTCGACGATGTAATGGTGATGGTGTCCCCGAGTTTCAGGTTGAGCCGCCGCGCCATATCCTTGCCAACAGCGACATTGTTGTCCTTGAAATCGGACAGGCTGCCTTCCTCGATAGAGTCAGACAAAATCGGTTTGGTTGCAAAATCTTCACGCGATAGCCCGCGTACCAGCGCACCGGATGCCGATCCACCCTTGGTGACCAGCACCTGCCCTTCGATCAACGGACGAACGGATTCAATCCCCTTGATCCCCTCGATCTCCCCCACCATGGCCATATAGTCGTACAGCGGCCCGTTCTGGGAATAGACGTTCAGATGGCCGTTCAGACCAAGGATACGGGTAATCAACTCCTGCCGGAAACCGTTCATAACCGACATCACGATAATCAGCGTCGCAACGCCCAACATAATCCCAAGGAACGAAAACGCCGCGATAACGGAGACAAAACCTTCCGCTTTACGCGCCCGTAAATAGCGCCCCGCAACCAGTCTTTCAAAAGGTGAAAACATTAAGCCGCCAGTTTCGTCATTGCCGCTTCGATGGATACTTCGCTCTTTTCACCGGTTTTCCGGTTCTTGACTTCCGCAACACCTTTTTCAAGGCCTTTCGGGCCGATCGTCATCTGCCACGGCAGGCCGATCAAATCCATGTCCTTGAACTTCGTACCTGCGCGCTCGTCCCGGTCATCATACAGGACTTCAATACCCTGCTCCTGACAATCCGCATAGATTTTCTCACACGCTTCGCGGCATCCCGCATCATCGACTTTCAGGTTAATGAGGCCGATTTTGAACGGCGCAACTTCCTCGGGCCAGATAATACCCTCGCTGTCATGGCTGGCTTCGATAATCGCTCCAATCAGCCGTGATACGCCGACCCCGTATGATCCCATGTGAACTGTGACCATATCGCCATTGCTGTCCTGCACCCGTGCGTTCATCGGTTCGGAATATTTGGTCCCGAAATAGAAAATATGCCCCACCTCGATCCCGCGCGCGGTCACAAGGTTCGATGCGTCAATCGCGGACGGGTCATGTTTGTCGTCCGTCGCGGCGTAAATGGATGTCAACTCTTCGTAATAGGCGTTAAGCCCCTCCCGGTCGCTATACTGGATCCCCTGTCCCGTGATATCTTTTTCCAGCCAGTCTTTATGCGCGAACACTTCGCTTTCGCCGGTATCGGCCAGGATGATAAATTCATGGCTCAAATCCCCTCCAATCGGCCCCGTGTCGGCCGCCATGGGAATGGCTTTCAGCCCCATGCGCTTATAGGTCCGCAAATAGGCAAGGAACATTTTCTGATACGCATATTTCGCATCTTCCTTGGTCAGGTCGAACGAATACGCGTCCTTCATCAAAAACTCGCGCCCGCGCATCACACCGAAACGCGGCCGGATTTCATCGCGGAACTTCCACTGGATATGATACAGGTTTTTCGGCAGGTCGCGGTAAGACTTCACATGTGTTGCAAAAATTTCCGTAATCATTTCCTCGTTGGTGGGACCAAACAGCATTTCGCGCTCATGCCGGTCCTGGATGCGCAACATCTCCTGCCCGTAATCGTCATACCGCCCGGATTTTTTCCAAAGGTCGGCAGACTGGATCGTCGGCATCAACACTTCCTGCGCGCCGGACTTGTCCTGCTCTTCACGGACGATCTGCTCGATCTTGCGCAAAACCTTGTACCCCATGGGCAGCCACGCATAAATCCCCGCGCTTGTCTGCTGCACAAGCCCCGCACGCAACATGTAACGGTGCGAAACGATCTCTGCTTCTTTAGGAACGTCCCGAAGGGTAGGAAGAAAATACTCTGAAAAACGCATCTGTTTTATTCCTTAATCTCTGTATTCACCGCCGAACAATATCCGCTCGCTGTCCTGTCCGGGTCGCGCAGTTTCCGGCGGTGTTTCACTCTTGTTCGGGGAGATTACGGTATTGTCCGGCTCCTGTCCATGTTCGTTGTCATCATACCCGCACAGCGCATAAAACTGCGATGACCAGTCCTGCCCGTTATAAGTCACAAGCCCGTCTTTGTGGATTTCAATAACGCCCAGATCACCCTTACCTTCCAGCCCTTCATACTGCCCCGGCAGGTCCCGCGCCCGTTCGATCAGATCAACGGTAAGCGGAACGGTGATAACGTCCGGCATTTGAAACGGCGCCGCGTTGATATCGGCGGAAACGACCGCCTTTCCATGCACATCGACGCCCGGCTGGTACGCCACCCCGGCAGGCTGTTCATATTTCGGCAAATACCGGCACTCTGGCGGCAATTCATCCGCATAGGCTGCTTCCAGCGTCATTGCGAGGAGGGCAAAGCTCGACGCGGCAATCCACTTTCCAATCATCTCGTCCCGTAATCCTCTTCGGTCATGTGGCGCGCAATCGCGTAAAAATCAATCACATCGCTTTCGATCAATGCAAAAACTATGCCCCACAGGATAACCGAAACCCCGGCGGTAATCAGGAACTTTTGTTTGATACGGGGATTGGCGGGCGCACCGCCCATATCTTCCGGTGCTTTTTCCTGGTCCGGCGCATTGCCCCACGGCAGCACCGCGAACAACGTCACCCAAAAGATCATCAGATAAACAACAATACCGGTAAAAATGCTCATAACACACTCTTACACCCTCACGGAAAAACGTGAAAGGACAGAACAGACACACAGCTCAAAAACTGTCTCGCCTTGACAAATTATGAATAATTTCCTATATTGGGAATCTGCAAAATAACTTTTGCGCCCCGCATCCCATAAAAAACGAACTGAAAGAAAACCCTTTATTTTCAATGATAGAAAATAAAAACAACGGTGCTTTTGCAACGAACTGAAAGAAAAAAACTACACCCGCACCACGTGAACGCTTGTAATCGGCTTTATCCGTAAAACATGCATCACGTAACGGCGGATACCGATGCGCACTTCTTCGGCGATATAGGCATCGTCTTTTAATTCCTCACGGGTCATATCGGCCAGAATGTCTTCGACTTCGGCCAGAACATCGTCATGGAACATCTTTCCGTCTTCGGTTTCGGCGTCTTCCAACCCAACGGTGGAAATTTTCGGGTCCCCCATCAAATCACCGCGTCCATCAACAACAAGCGTCACATGAACCGTTCCTGAATATTGCAACTTTCGGCGCTGGGAAATCGACGAATGATCCGCCTCCAAAACCCGCCCCGGCTCAACAGCCAGCAGCCCCGTTTCCACATGGTCGATCACTTCCGCACCCTTGTCCGATATGCGGATCACTGACCCGTTATTGGGCACGATTGCCGTCTCAATTCCCTCGGCTTTGGCAAGCCGTGCCTGCGCTTCCAGCATCGTGCGCTCACCATGCACGGCAATCACGGATTTGGGTTTCAGCCACCCCAGCATCGCCTTGATTTCTTCCTGCGCCGGGTGCCCCGACACATGAATGGTATGCGCGGTATGGCGCGGGGTAATAATATGCACCCCGGCGGCGGCAAGGTTGTTCTGTACGCCAATGACCTCTTTCTCGTTCCCCGGAATGGCCCGCGATGAAAAAATAACGCTGTCCCCCTTGTTCAATTTGATATTCGGGTGACTGCCATTGGCAATCCGCGCCAACTGCGCACGGGATTCTCCTTGTGATCCGGTGGCGATAATCACCGTCTTGTCATCGGGCAGGTGCAACGCATCCTCTTCGGTCACAAAATCCTGAATATCATTCAGGTAACCGCAGGATTTGGCGTTACCAATCATCTTGTGAAGCGAACGCCCGACAACACAAACCGACCGGCCGCAAGCCTCCGCCGCCTTGGCAATGGAACGGATACGCCCGATATTGGATGAAAAAATCGTAATAACGATGCGCTTCTTACATTCTTTGAAAACGGCTTCCATGCCCGCTTCCACGTCACCTTCGGACCCGGAATATCCCGGCACTTCAGCATTGGTGGAATCACCGACATACGCGGCAATACCTTTCTTCGCCGCTTCTTTAAATAACGCCCCGTCCGTCTTCACCCCGACGACAGGCGCAGGGTCCAGATTCCAGTCCGCGCTGTGTAAAACGCGCCCGGCCTTCGTTTCCACCAGAACACTGCATGTTTCGGGAATGGAATGGGCAACGGGGATAAAACTGGCCTTGAACGGCCCGGCCTTGATCGTGTCCCCCGGCTTGATGATGGTAATGCGCGCATCTGCGCAATCCGGCGCTTCTTCAAACTTGGACATCAGCGCCGCCGCGGTAAACGCGGTACAGTAAATCGGGCATCGCAAACGCGGCCATAAATGCGGCACTGCCCCCACATGGTCTTCATGCGCATGCGTAATAATCATCGCCGCAATATCGCTCTTGCGCTCTTCTAAAAAGGACGGGTCGGGCAACAGGATATCAATGCCGGGGTAACGGTGGTCGGCGAACCCGATCCCGCAATCGACGATCAGCCACTTGCTCTTGTATCCGTATGTGTTGAGGTTCACGCCGAATTGTTCGGACCCGCCCAGCGGTATGAAAACCAGTTCGTCTTTACCCAAATGCATCTAACGCGCCACTCTCGTGTAATAAATATGGACCAGCCCTTTCAGGGTCAAATCCGGGTCAACATGCTGGATCACGTCCGTGCCACCCGCAAAAATCGGCGCAAGGCCGCCCGTCGCCAAGACAAACGGCTCTTCGCCCAGCTCGTTTCCAATGCGCGCTACCAATCCTTCGATCATACTGATATACCCCCAATACAGGCCGGATTGCATCGCCGACACCGTGTCGGTCCCAATCACCGCACCGGGGTTTTTAATGCTGACTTTCGGCAACTTGGCCGCCGCCCGGTGCAACGCATCCATAGACAGGTTCACCCCCGGCGCCAGTATGCCCCCGCAATGCGCCCCGTCTGCGTCAATCACGTCGAAATTTGTTGCCGTTCCAAAGTCGATAACAATGGCTGGCGCTTCGTAAAACGCGTTAATAGCCGCAGCGTTCATTAAGCGGTCAGCACCCAATTGTTCCGGGTTCAGCAAATTCACATCAATGCGCAGGTCAATCATATCGCTGCCAATCACGACAGGCGTGCATGAAAACGTCCGGTCGCACAACTCACGCAAATTCCTGTTTTCATCGGGGATAACGGAACTGATAATCGCATCGTCCACCTGGTCGAACTGAAACCCGGCGGCCATAAACAACGGGTACAGCCACGCCGTATATTCATCCGCCGTGCGCCCGCGTTCCGTACGGATACGCCAGCACTGCCTTTGCTCGTTCCCCTCATACAGGGCGAACACGATATTGGTATTACCTGCGTCGATTGCTAACAGCATCGTTTAAACTCCAAAATGTATCTCGGCGGCCTGGATGGCTTTCACATCATCATCCTGCCGCAGGATTAACGCGCCTTGCTCGTCAATTCCCTCGAATATACCCTTTTCCTGCCCTTGCGGCATCCGGGCGGTCACGCTTTGCCCCACCCCATGTGCCTGTTTTAACCACGCCTCCCGCACGGGTGCAAACCCTTTCTGCCGCCAGGTGCCATACCACTGCGCCAGATTGTCCAGCAAAGCGTCCCGGCACGCATCCACGGAAACCGCCCCCCCGGCAACATCACACAGGCCAATATGCCCCTCCGGCGGCTTCTCAACATTTACGCCAACGCCGACATAAACCGCATCCAATAACGCATTATTTATATTTGTTTCCAGTAAGATGCCAGAGATTTTTAAACCATTATACAAGATATCGTTCGGCCATTTCAGCCTGACACGTTCCCGCTCTTCCTGCGTCAGAAATGAACCAACCGTATCACCCACGGCCAGCGCAACGACAAACGCCAGTTGCCCCGCCACCTGCGCCGGGCAATCAGACCGTAAAAGGATGGAAAGATACAGATTGCCCTTGGGGGATATCCACGTATTCCCGTGACGCCCGCGCCCCTTTAATTGTTCAAGCCCCTGTACGACCGCCCCTTCCGGCGCACCGGAAAGCGCCCTGTCTTTCAACAGGTCCTGTGTACTGTCAACGCTGTCAAAGGTTTCGACGGTCCAGTCCATTTACTGCAATTGAAGGGATGATACCGCGCCAGCCGCACTGTCCATCAATATGCCCGGCTCGATGATAAAGCCGAGAACAAACAGGACGACGATGAAAATCACCGCACGGCGCTCAAACGCAATCCTGCGGTCGAACCCTTCCACCGGGTCGTCAAAGAACATGAGCTTGATAATGCGGATGTAATAAAACGCAGCCACAACGGATGTCAGGATACCCAGCGCAGCCAGCCAGTAAAGCTCCGCCGCCACAGCCGCCTTGAATACCATCATCTTACCAAAGAACCCGGCCATGGGCGGAATCCCGGCCATGGAGAACATCAGCACCGCCAGCGCGTAGGCAAGCACAGGTGATGTTTTGGACAATCCGGCGAGGTCGGCAATCTTCTCAACCCCGAGACCGTCACGGCGCATGCACAGGATAATGGCAAAGGTTCCGGCCGTCATAATCATGTAAATGGTCATATAGACAACAACGGAGGCGTTTCCTTCCGGAGATGCAGCCGCCAGCCCAATCAGGGCATAACCAAGGTTACCGATAGAACTATACGCCATCAAACGCTTGATATTGTCCTGCGCCAGCCCGGCAAACGCGCCCAGCGTCATCGACGCAAGCGATATGAACCATATAATCTGCATCCAGTCACCGGCCATACCGTAAAACACCTGGAACAACAGACGCATCATAAGCGCGATAGCGGCAACTTTCGGCACAATGGCAAAAAGCGCGGTAACAGTCGTCGGCGCGCCTTCATAGACGTCCGGCGTCCACATATGGAACGGAACGGCAGACACCTTGAACGCAAGACCGGCCAGCAGGAACACCATACCGAACACAACACCCAGCGGAATATTCTCGCCTGACAGAACATCGGCCAGAACCGGGAAGGATGTCGAACCAGCAAAGCCGTAAATGAGCGACATACCGAACAGCAACATACCGGACGACAGCGCGCCAAGAACGAAATACTTCATCCCCGCTTCGGCGGATTTGTTGGACGTCCGGCGGATAGACGCCAGCACATAAAGGCTTAAGGATTGCAATTCCAAACCGACATAAACGGACAGCAGGTCGTTCGCCCCGACCATTAACAGCATGCCAAGCCCGGCAAACAGCACAAGGACCGGATATTCAAAACGGATGATATGGTCTTCATACAACGCCGAAACCGATATCGTCACGGCAGCCGCCAACCCGACAAGAATAACCAGCTTCATAAAGCTCGCAAACCCGTCAACGATAAGCAGGTCGTTCACAGCTGTCCCGCTATTCCATTCCATTCCCAATATAAGCGAAGCCGCGATTGCAAAACAGAACACAGTGCTCCAGCTTAAGAAAGCCGTAATGGCGTTCCCGCGTATAACACCGGCAATCAGCAGGACCATACCTGCCACGGCCAAAAACAGTTCCGGTGCCAAAATTACAAGATTCAATCCGGTCTCGTTCATTCAAATACCTCTTCTCCGGCTGCCGGGGCGACGGCTTCCGCTTTTTCTGCGTCACTGGCATCGAGCGCCGCGTGATATCCGGTCAAAAGCTTATCAACGGACGGCGATACCTTGTCCATAATGACCTGCGGCTGCACACCAAACCACAAAACCATCAGTACCAGCGGCACAAACATGAAAATTTCACGGCGGTTCAGGTCGGGCATCATCGCTGCATCCTTATTCACCTGTTCCCCAAATACAATCCGGCGGTACAGGATCAGCATATAGGCAGCGCCAAGTACGACACCGGTTGTCGCAAACACGGCCACCACGTTATTAACCTGGAACGTACCCAGCAGGGCAAGAAATTCGCCGACAAAACCAGACGTGCCGGGAAGGCCAACGGAGCCAAGCATCAAAACCATAAACACGGTCGCGTATTTCGGCATGTTTTTAACCAGCCCGCCATACCGTGAAATCTCGCGCGTGTGCAAACGGTCATAAACGACACCAACACACAGGAACAATGCGGCTGAAATAATCCCGTGCGACAGCATCTGGAAAATCCCGCCTTCAACACCTTGCGTTGTCGCCGTGAAAATACCAAGGGTCACGAACCCCATATGCGCCACGGATGAATACGCAATCAGCTTCTTCATGTCTTCCTGCACCAGTGCAACCAGCGAGGTATAGATAATCGCGACAACGGACAGCCAGTACACCATGGGCGCCAGCAGGTCCGACGCCTCCGGAAACATCGGCAATGAAAAACGCAGAAAACCGTATCCGCCCATTTTCAAAAGTACCCCGGCAAGGATCACAGAACCGGCCGTCGGCGCCTCCACGTGCGCATCGGGAAGCCAAGTATGAACAGGCCACATCGGCATTTTAACGGCAAAGGACGCAAAGAACGCCAGCCAGAGCCAAAGCTGCATATTCAAACTCGAAACCGGGTTCTCCATCAGGGTCGGTATGTCTGTCGTCCCTGTCTGCACGAACAATGTCAGCAGCGCCACCAGCATCAAAACGGAGCCCAGCAATGTATAAAGGAAAAACTTGAACGCGGAATAAACCCGGCGCGGCCCGCCCCATATCCCGATAATCAGGAACATCGGGATCAACACACCTTCAAAGAATACGTAGAACAAAATGGAATCAAGCGCGCAGAACGTTCCGACCATAAAGGTTTCCAGCACAAGGAAGGCAATCATATATTCTTTCACGCGCTCCTTGATCGACGTCCAGCTCGCGATAATACAAATCGGTGTCAGCAATGTGGACAGCAGCACAAAGAACAGGGAAATCCCGTCAATCCCCATGTGATAGGAAATGCCAAGGCTTTCAAACCAGACATGCTTTTCCACGAACTGGAATTCCGCAGAACTGCCATCAAAACGCAGGAACATGTAACCGGACAACGCCAGCGTGAACAACGTCGTGTAGAGCGCGGAATATTTGGCGTTTTTTGCAACCTGCTCGCCCTCACCGCGAATGGTAAGGATAAGCCCCGCCCCGATCAGCGGCAAAAAGGTCAGAAAAGACAAAATCGGAAAATCAATCATTGCAAATTACCCTTATCCCGCCTGCGTCCGGAAGAAGAACCACGACAGCAGCCCGATAACGCCGATCATCATTACAAACGCATACTGGAACATATAACCGCTCTGGAATCGGCTAAGCACACCGGCAAACTGACGCGATGCCTTGGCCGAACCGTCCGGCCCCAACCCGTCGACAATATGCTTGTCGCTGTTCCAGAAACATTTACCCATGAAGAATGACAGCTTCACCAGTGTCGCGCTGTACAGCTCATCGAAATACCATTTACGGAACAACAGCGCATGAACCGGTCGAAGCGTCTGCACGAACCGTCCCGGCAATCCCGGAAACTTGAGGTAGAACACCCATGCCAGCGCAAGACCGACAGCACCCATAACAATCGGCAGCTTTTTAACCCAGTACGGCACGCCGTGCGCGGCTTCAACCGTATCGTTTTCCGGCAAGACAAATAGCGACTCACCCCAGAAATAATCCTTGCTCCATAAATTCACAACGTCATCGCCATGTTCGCCAGAGGTCTCTGCATGCGTTTCACCGTGGTGATCATCTGCCGCTGCTGTTTCCCCATGATTCATATCCTGCCCGTGATCGGACGACACTTCGGCATGCCCACCGCCATGATGACCCGTAGACGAACCGACAAACCCGCCATAGAACAAACCGCCACTAATGATTGCACCAAAAGCGAGGATAACAAGAGGAGTCAACATAACCGGCGGAGATTCATGCGCATGATCGAACGTGTGATGGTCCGCACGCGTCTGACCATGGAATGTCATGAACAGCAAACGCCCCGAATAAAACGCGGTCATTACCGCTGCGGCAATCCCCATCCAGTAGGCATAAACGCCGAACCATGTGCCATCAGCCCACGCTGCTTCCAAAATCATGTCCTTGGAGTAATATCCGGCGAACCATGGAATACCGGCCAGTGCCAGTGAGCCGATCCACATCAGCACATAAGTCGCCGGGATCTTCTTCCACACGCCGCCCATCTTTCGCATATCCTGTTCATCGCTTAACGCATGAATCACAGAACCCGCACCAAGGAACAACAGCGCCTTGAAAAAC
>JAUHXT010000028.1 GCA_030426925.1 Alphaproteobacteria bacterium
CTGCCTTATACCTGCCGGGCGCTGTAATAAGCGCCGTTACACTTTGAATGATGCTGGCTGAAAAACTTTGCCACCGATTATCCTGCAAAAATTTATTACTGTCCTGATTGAACGCGTAGAACAGTTCGACGCCCGGAAATGTCCTGGCAATTTCCATTTGCGTATCACGCAATGTGATATTTCTCTGGGCAATTGTTTCACGCATTTCCGGCCTGTTTTCCAAAGCCGTCAGTTCCAAACCTTTCGGGTCTTTTTTCAAAAGAGCCTGAGCCTGCGGCAGGTACTCCCGTGGCTTTGTCGTTAAAACCAATTGCGTGCCGGGGGAGTAAGCCAACAAACTTTTCAATTCCTGCTCCGCCAAAGACAGATCTTCGACGGTTGTTTTTAAACCGAGAAGAGAGTCTTCCAACATGCGCCTGCGTTCGGCTGCCTGTGCGCCGGAGAGCAGTTTTTGTGCATGCGCTGTATTGATGGCGGATAGTTTTTGTTCCACCTCGGCCACCAATCTATTACTGTTTTTGCGCGCCTTCTGTGCCGTATAAGCCTGCCAATATACGGAATAAACATCGCGTTTGATGTTCTGGACAATCTTGTTATGACGTTCGCGTGCAATGGCGACTTCGTCCTTTGCCGTGTCTGTTTGCAAAGCAGCCAGAGCTATATCAATCATGTTCCAGTTGGTGCTTAAATCAACCGTCCGTCTGTATTGTTCCGTCGAAATTGACGGTTCCAGCGATTGCGTGCCTGTTAAAACGGACTGGCTGGAAGATGCTCCTTTATTCGAACGCCCCTGCGCGGCGGCGGATAAAGATACGTTTGGAAATGCTTTTAACCGCTCCAGCGTAATATTGTCCTGACGGCTTAAAACCTCCAGAGCCGATACCCGCGCATCAAGATTATACTGAACGGCGCGTTCCATTGCCTGCTCCAGTGACAACTCAACCGTACCGGCCGTTTCGCCGACAGTGTCGATATATGCTTTATCACTTTGAATGATTTCCGCGTGCCTTTCGGAATCCAGCTGTGCGTAATTGCCTGCGCAGTTCGTCACAACAAGCAGGGAAAATAATAATGCGCTAATGCGGCCAACACTGTATAGACAGGTCATGAGCAAAAAAGTTTACGTAAAATGGCAGGCACGCCGGGACGCGGCAGGATTACCGCACTATAAGTATATCTGAATCGCCAGTATTAACAAAGCCCTGTGTGGTTTGTTACGGAAATGAGCGTATGTCTTGCGCATGCCCCATCACCTTGTCAAAAGCCCGCATCGCTCCAGGATGCGGGCTGATGCCTATATGAAAAATAATCGGGGGTGGCTATTCGCTGCTATACCGTGCCGCGGATCATTAATGCGCCGTCGGAAAGAAGCTGCGCTTCATCTTCCAGCCCGGTCACACCAGAGATTACCGCGATTTGGGTAAAGTTCTGTCCGCCATCGGCTCCGTTTGCATCGACAGACAGGATGCTGTCCCCGCCATTCGATGTAATGCGTACGAAATCGGTAATGGCATCGGTGAGGGGGTCGTAGCCTTCCAGCAAGTCCGTCAGTTCAATCACATCACCGTAATGCGGGCGGAAGTCTGCGATTGTGTCAACAGCATCAAACGCACCATCGCCAAAGGCAAAAATGTCTGCTCCATCGCCGCCCTTCATCCAGTCTTCGCCGAAGCCGCCTTCCAGGAAGTCATCGCCGTCATTGCCCCAAAGCGTATCGTTGCCGCCGCCGCCGAACAGTTCGTCGTTGCCTTCGCGTCCTTTCAGCGTGTCGTCGCCAAGATATCCGTAGAGCGCGTCGTCTGCAGTTGTGCCGTCCAACCGTTCGCCATCATCCGTTCCGTCAATCCTGTTGAGGTCGGATTCGGGTTCATCAGGTTCAATGTCAATTGTGACAGAACCGGTATCATTACCGCCCTGCCCGTCAAGCAGCGTGTAATCGAAGCCGTCGATTCCTGTGAAACCGCCCGCCGGTGTGTAGGTGAAATCACCGTTGGCTTCGATAACAACCGTTCCGCCATCCGGGGTGGTGAAGGTTTGCGCGGTTACGGATAACGGATTACCGTCAACATCGTCATCGGCGCCATTGCCATTGTTTGCCAGCAGGTTGCCGGATACAGGTGCGCCCTCAACTCCGTCAAAGGAATCGTCTTTGGCGTCCGGATTGTCATTCACCGGATTAACCGTCAGGGTCACCACTGCCGTGTCCGTCAAGCCACGGTCATCTTCCAGCGTGTAGGTAAAGCTGTCCGTTCCGTGGAAATCATCGGCGGGTGTGTATGTAAACGATCCGTTCGTGTTCAGAATGACTTCCGCGCCGGCCGATGTTGTCAAGACAGCGGCCTGAACATTCAGGGTATCGCCATCGGGATCGCTATCTGCACCGTTGCCATTGTCCGCCAACACATTGCCGTTGATTTCGGTATCTTCGTCGCCGGAAAATTCATCGTTGACGGCTACAGGAGGATTGTTCACTTCGTTAACCGTAATGAAAACTGTTCCGGAATCATTGCCGCCATTGCCGTCGACAAGTGTGTAATCGAAGCTATCGTTACCGATAAAACCGGATGCAGGCGAATAAATGAAATTACCGTTTGCAGACAGAACAACCGTTCCGCCCTCAACCGATGCGAACGTTGCCGGGGTTACGCCCAGCGCATCACCGTCTGTGTCCGAGTCCGCGCCGTTACCATTATCGGCAAGAACGTTACCGTTTACGTCCGTGTCTTCGTCACCTGAAAACTCGTCATCGTAGGCTACCGGATTGTCGTTCACCGGATTAACGGTCAGGTTCACCGTGCCGGTATCACTTCCGCCCTGCCCATCGAGGAGAGTGTAGGTAAAGCTGTCCGCGCCATTGAAGTTTGCTGTCGGCGTGTATGTGAAATCGCCATTTGCAAGTATGGTCACTGTGCCGCCTTGAGCCGTTGTCTTGCCCGTTTCCGGTTGCGTGCTCAGCGGGTCGCTTTCCGGGTCGGTATCATTGCCCAGAACGTTGCCTGTGATGTTCGTGTCCTCATCCCCAAACGCGTTATCATCCACCGCGACCGGATCAGCTTGCGCGGGCGCATCCGGTGTATCCGGCGGCAGGATAAAGTTGTCCAGGCCAATCTCACCAGCATCGGCGTTTTCCAGTGTGACCAGCAGGGTTTCCCCTTCGCCGCCGCCGGAGCCGTCCGGATCAATGAAGACCTGCACATGGCTTCCACTTTGTTGCACGCGCAGGAAACCATCATCAAATGCATCATCGGCAACAAAGCCCGGCGCATCCAGCAGGATCGCGGACACGTCTATTTTTTCATTACTGCCGGGACGGAAATCAACAATTGTGTCGCCGCCTTCCAGAACATCTTCGTAGACATATATGTCGGAACCGTCGCTGCCCTTGATCCAATCGGCCCCCAGACCGCCAAAGAACATGTCGTCGCCTTCGTTACCCCAAAGCGTATCATCGCCATCGCCGCCAAAGATCATGTCATCGCCAGCACGCCCCTTTATGGTGTCATTGCCGTTACCGCCATACAGCTTGTCATCCCCATCCGTTCCGTCATCCGGCCCTCCGGATGATGATGATGGAGGAGGAGGAGGAGGTGGTGGTGGTGGTGTTACATCGCCATCATCCGGATCTTCGATTTCATCATCATCGTCGTCGCCGTCACTGTCCGATACTTCCAGATTGGCGAATTGCAGGGTTTCAATGCTTGTCAGTGTGTCCGTACCTTCATTGCCAACATTGTCCGTGACGGTGTAACTGCCACCACCATGGTCCTGCACCGTGTAATCCTCGCTACGGCCTTTGAAAACGGCCGTGTCGTTACCGGAACCGCCCTTGATGGTGTCGTCTCCTTCACCGCCGAACAACATGTCGTCATCGCCCTTGCCGTCCAGCGTGTCATTGCCGTCTGTGCCGACGACAATGTTTTCCTCATCATTGCCGTTGACGGTTTTGCCGGAACCGGGTTGCAGGTCGAGGTCACCCAACAAATGGGCGGGGTAGCTGCCCGGATTATCAATGACGTTGGTGTATCCTAAATTGAGCGCGATGAAATCGGCAATCCGTGTGCCGATGATTTCCATTTCCTCGCCTTCGTAATGCCAGCTGTCATTGCGCTTGTCTTCGTTCACTTCCGAACGCATTGGCAAATCTTTGTAACTTGCCGCCAGTAAAATGTCGTCGCGCTCCAACGCCATTTTTTCCTGTGCTTCGTGGATCAGCGGAAGGCCGGCGACCACATCATCCACGTGGCCGGATGATTCACCGGAACGCAGGGCGGCATCGGCGTCGTACCGCCCTGTCTGCATAATATAAAATGTGATGTCATCGCCCAGGCGGTCTTTGATGTAATCGAATACCGCCAGCGTTGCATCAATATATTCCTGCTGCGCAGCCTCACGTCCAGATTCAGAACCGGGTTCACCCAGCCTGTGGGCATCGCTTTCACCCTGCCCCCATACCAATGCGATATCGGTTACGCCCTGAGCACGCAAATCCGCGATCTGTATCGCCATCATATCGACGGCGCGCATGAGAATTTCGCCGGGTTTCCATGTATCGGCATACCACCAGGTGTATTCTTCTTTCGAACCTTCACTGCCGACAACGATTGAACCGCCAACGGCCAGGTCCACAACATTCCCGGTATTATCGTCCGGAACGATTTCGACATGATCGTAATCTGTTGCGCTTTCCAGTCCGTCCTGAATACGCGTCAAACCTGATTCACTGTCGCCGTCAAAAACACGCAAAGCGCGGGCATTGGACTGCCCCAAAACCGGGACGTATAAAAATGCCGGAGAGTCAGTCACAAGGTTTGAGCCAGTAGAAAATGATCCCGCGTTAACACCTTGAAGTGTTGCAATCGTTTTCGCGCTGCTGCCGCCCGATCCGTCGGCATCGAACTTCACTACGGTGTCTGAACCGGAACTTGAAATGCTGACATAGCCGTCGGACACTGCGTTAGAGCCCTCATAGCCAACTGTCTTTAACAATGCGCTGACATCCAGCGTGTCACCGGAAGACCCGGTCGCAAAATCAGTAATCAGCGCCGCGTTTGACGCAATATCGGTCAGGAACGTCGCAATAAATTTGAAGACATCGCGTCCGCCGCCGCCTGAAACTTCATCGCTGCCGGGGCCGATCAGAACCGTGTCTACGCCGCTTCCACCGTGTATTTCATCCGCACCGGAGCCGCCTATCAGGATATTGTTCCCGCCAACGCCGTACAGCACGTCATCGCCAATTCCACCCATCAGGATATTATTGGTATCGCTGCGCCCATATATGGTGTCGTCAAAACGGGAGCCGAAGATGTTGGGAACAGCGTACAGAATATCATAATCGCCTTGCCCATCGTCCGATACATATACAAACGGGTTACTGCCGGATGATGATTCCACGACAATGCCGCTTGTGGCCGTGTGATAGCCAACTGTGTCTTTTTCCGATGTGTTGCCGGGGTTGTCGCTGCCGATGACCAGATCAATGCCTGCTCCGGGCAAGAAGAAGTCACGTTCTTCACCGCCATGCAGAATATCGTCCCCCGGTCCGCCTGACAGAAAGTCATAACCACCGAAGCCGAGGATCAGCTCATCATCGCTTGTGTCTGAGATAAGGTTGGTTGAGCGGTCGGCGTTGCTACCCGACTCTTTAATAACGTGAGATTGGGTCGACTGGAACGAGCCTGAAGTCAGTTCATCCGTCGAGCCATCAAGCTCGTCATCCAGGGTTTCGAGAAGATCATCCGAGTCTAGCGAGGAGGATGACGACGTGGAGAATGAGAAGAAGCTTCCCAATTCATTCCACCAGCTTGGCTTATCAACAGTGTCTGACATGTTCCTAATACATAATGATAGGTGTTAATATGTGGGGCAAACACCTCAATTATATGAGTCGCTCCCAAACACCCTTTACCCGTATTTATGACTATATATATGCGTAGTGAATGTCAATCGCACAAGCGCCGTATCTGACCCATTTTTTTCACATATTCGTGTATCACGGTCCGGGTCAATTTTCATTATGCAAACGATTCTTATTTTGCAGTTTTTGATGCAAAAACCTCTCTTTTTTAGCCAGCGCATACCGCCAATTTCCGAGATTTAGGCAGCAAAAAGACGCATACGCATTATGTATATTTTTTACTATCATACTGACAGGCACCAAATAAATCCTGCAATTATAAAGTGTTAGCGTGGGAGTTTTTGTGAGCATTTTCGTAATTTAAGGAAAGCTAATATAAAAACGCGGGTAATTTCTGTTTTTATTAAGTTTTTAGGCTCAAAAATTTCTTGCCGTTTTCCGGAAAATAAGCTAGTAGTCTGCGCATTGCACCAATGCAGGGAGTTGATGGCTCACATTAATATGTAAGAGTTGAGTGGAACACTAAGGTTTTAAGGAGAGTATGTGTTATGAGTAAAAAAGTAATTCCTGTCGTATTATGTGGCGGTTCCGGTACACGTCTTTGGCCGATTAGCCGTGAAAATATGCCAAAGCAGTTTTTGAACCTGACAGGCGAGGGTTCCCTTCTGCAAAATACGGTCCTTCGTGCGACTGATATCTCAAAAGCCAAGCCGGAAGAACTGGTTATCGTAACACTGGATTCTATGAAGCGCGAAGTTATGCGCCAGCTGGACGAACTCGGTCCGAATTACAAATCACACATTCTTGGTGAACCTGTAGGCCGCAATACAGCAGGAGCAATAGCGTTTGCAGCGAAATACGTTCTGGAAACTTTTGGCGCCGACACTGTGATGTGGATCCTGCCGTCTGATCATCATATTGGCGATGAAGGCGCGCTGGAAACAGCTGTGAACTCAGCCCTCGATGCGGTTGAAGACGGCTACCTTGTAACATTCGGTATCGAGCCGACACGTGCCGAAACAGGTTACGGTTATATTAAAGTATCCGACTTCCTGGATGACAGCGACAGCGTACGTCAGGCAGCCGAGTTTGTTGAAAAGCCGACAGCAGACGTTGCCCAATCCTATCTGGATGATGGCAACTACCTGTGGAACAGCGGCATGTTCCTGTTCTCAACCAAGACTGTGTTGATGAACTACCGCGCTCTGGCGACCAATATCTATGACATCGTACACAAAGCGATGGGCGAGAAGACAAAAACGCCTTCACTGGAAGTTTATGAAACATTGCCGGAAGAGCCGTTTGACAAGGCTATCATGGAAAAATCCGAAAAGGTTGCCGTTGTACCGTGTAACCCTGACTGGTCAGACATCGGCGGATGGGAAAGCCTTTGGGAACTGTGTGAAAAAGACCCGAATGGCAACGTCATTGAAGGCAAGGCCGCCGTTTACCAGAGCAAAGACTGTATCGTCCATGCTCAGGAACGTCTTGTTGCCTGTGCCGGTCTGGAAAACATTGTTGTCGCTGAAACTGGCGATTCCGTCCTAGTGGCTGACAAGCGTAATGGCGATGCCATGAAAGTGCTTGTAAAGTCGCTGAAGAAATCCGGACAGCCGGAAGTTTCAATCGTGCCGAAAGAAACACGCCCATGGGGTATGTTCAAGGTTCTGTCTGAATCAAAAGGCTACAAGATTAAAGAAATCGTTGTGAAACCGGGCGAGAAGCTGAGCCTGCAAAGCCATAATCACCGCTGTGAATTCTGGGTCGTGATTGAAGGTGAAGCCTTGGTAACGGTGGATAACGAAGAAAAGTTGCTGAAAGAACAGGAATCAGTGTTTATTCCTCTTCATGCAACGCACCGTCTGGAAAATCCCGGCACACGCCCGATGAAACTTGTTGAAGTTCAGTGCGGTGATTATCTGGGTGAAGATGACATCATTCGTTACGATGCCATCTACGGACGGACAGAAGCGGCCTAGAACCCAAAACGATAAAATAAAGAGTAAAGTACATGACCGATATCGAGATAAAGCCGAATACGGAAGCCTTCGAACGTGAAATTCTCATTGCCCCGTCCGGCTTTCGTGAATACGACGCCCGCTGGCTTCACCCTGAACAGCTGAACCTGCGCGGTGCACAGGCACTTGGCATGGGACTGGGAACGATTATTCGCGACCTGAAAGACAATCCGTCCGTGGCTGTCGGTCATGACTACCGCGCTTATAGTGTAAACATAAAAATGGCGATGGTCAGCGGCCTTATGGCGGCGGGCTGTCATGTCAAAGATATCGGCCTTGCGTTGTCACCTGTGGCGTACTTCTCACAATTCGCGCTGGACTGCCCGGCCGTGGCCATGGTTACTGCCAGCCACAATGAAAACGGCTGGACAGGCGTTAAGATGGGTGCGGAGCGCCCGCTGACATTTGGTCCTGAACTGATGTCCCGTTTACGTGAAACAGTTTTGAACCAGACATGGGAAACGCCGGGCGGCGGGTCTTACGAATATATTGAAGATATCAAAGAGCGTTACCTTAAGGACGTAACAAAAGGCGATAAAGTTACCCGCAAAATCAAGGCCGTTGTTGCCTGCGGTAACGGAACGGCCGGCGCTTATGCTCCCGAAGCCCTGGAAATGCTAGGCGTTGAAGTGATCGCCATGGACTGCGAACTGGATTACACCTTCCCGCGTTACAACCCGAACCCGGAAGACATGGAAATGCTGCATGTCCTGAGTGCAAAGGTCAAAGAAACCGGCGCGGACGTTGGTCTTGCCTTTGACGGTGACGGCGACCGCTGCGGCGTTGTTGACAATACGGGCGAAGAAATCTTTGCGGACAAAGTCGGCGTTATGCTGGCCCGCGACCTGGCCAAGCAGTTTGATAAGCCGACATTTGTTGTCGACGTGAAATCAACAGGCCTTTATAACAGCGACCCGGTCCTGCAGGAACTTGGCGCGAAAACAGACTACTGGAAAACCGGTCACTCCTACATCAAGCGCCGCGTGAACGAACTGAACGCGCTGGTTGGTTTTGAGAAAAGCGGTCACTACTTCTATAACGAGCCGATTGGCCGCGGCTATGATGACGGCATTTTATCTGCTGTTACCGTCTGCCGCCTGCTGGACCGCAACCTGGGCAAAACTCTGGCGGAGCTGAAAGACGACCTGCCAAAGACATGGAGCTCCCCTACCATGTCACCGTACTGTCCGGATGACAAAAAATACGGCGTTGTTGAAGCTGTCACCAAGATGTTTGAAGACATGAAAGCAAACGGAGAAACGGTATTGGGACAAGCGATTGAATCCATTGTTACCGTGAACGGCATCCGTTTGACATTGACGGACGGCACATGGGGTCTGGTCAGGGCATCATCCAATAAACCGTCACTGGTTGTTGTGGTCGAAAGCCCGGTTTCAGAAAAGCAAATGCACGCCATGTTTAATGAGATTGACGGCATATTGACGCGTGACTTTCCTGAAGTTGGCGAGTATGACCAGAAGCTGAAGGCTGCTTAGGAATTAATTTAAGTATAATGGTTTGGTAAGAGGACTGTAAAAATGAAGATTTCTGTATTTGGTATTGGATATGTTGGCGCTGTGGCATCTGCCTGTATGGTGGACACAGGACATGAAGTTATCGCGGTTGATATGGAACCGGTGAAGGTTGACTGCATCAATGACGGGCGTTCCCCAATCGTTGAACCGCAACTTGACGAACTGATTAAAAAGGGCAAGGCCGACGGTAAGCTGTCCGCAACACTCAGCACAGAAGACGCGGTGATGAATACTGACGTTTCCCTGATTTGTGTTGGTACACCGAGCAACCCTGATGGCTCTTTGAAACTGGACTACATTGAAGACTGCTGCGCCAAGATTGGTGAAGTGCTGAAGAAAAAAGACGGCTTCCATGTTGTCTGCCTGCGCAGCACATGTGTACCGGGTACAGGCCGTAACATTGCTATCCCTGCACTGGAAAAAGCATCCGGTAAAAAAGAAGGCGTTGATTTCGGTTTTTCCAACAACCCGGAATTTCTGCGTGAAAGTACAGCCGTCTGGGATTACTACAATCCCCCGAAAATCGTTGTCGGTGCTGATAACGAAAAAACCGGCAAAATCATCATGGACATTTATGAAGGTATCGAAGCGCCGCGCGTGCTGACCGATATCGCCGTATCCGAAGGCGTAAAGTATGCCGATAACGCATGGCACGCCATGAAGGTCGGTTTTGCAAACGAACTGGGTAACATCCTAAAAGAACTGGGCGTGGACAGCCACAAGGTAATGGACATCTTCTTTAAAGATACGAAGCTGAACATTTCCAAAGCTTACCTGCTTCCGGGTTTTGCGTTTGGCGGTTCCTGTCTTCCGAAAGATGTACGCGCCATTCGCGCCAGCGGTAAATCAAAGGGTCTGAATACCCCGATTTTCGATGCGCTGATGGAAGCCAACGATGAACAGGTTCGCCGCGCGGTGACTATGATTAAGACATCGGGCAAGAAGAACATCACAATGATGGGACTGGCCTTTAAAGCCGGCACGGATGATCTGCGCGAAAGCCCGCTGGTAACGCTGGCCGATATCCTGATCAAGGACGGTTATAACCTGAAGATTTACGACCCTTGTGTTTTCCAGGCGAAAAACATGCAGGGTGCAAACCAGAAATACATCAACGAAGGTATCCCGCATATCAGCGAATGTCTGGTTGAAAAAGGTGATGAAGCCGTTCAGGGCAGTGACATTGTTATCATCGGCAACGGTGATTCCAATTACGCAGGCATCCTGTCCGGTACAAATGATAATGTGCAGATCCTCGACCTTGTTCGTTTGAAGGATACTTCATTGGAGAATCGCAGCAACTACACCGGTATTTGCTGGTAATATTCCCCGACATTTTTTCTGATTTTTTTATTGACGCCCTTTGAAACTAAGGGCGTCAATTATTTTTTTTACGATTTATCCACATTTTCTGCTTGTCTAAAAAATTGCCTTATATGTTTCACAAAAATGTCTAGTTCTTATTCAAATTATTGATTTCTCATCTTTTTGAGGTTTTGTGTTTTCTGTTTTTTTCTGCGTAACACCAATTAGACCGAATAACTCCTCGGGAATTTAAATCAAATCGATCCCTTTATTAATGGTTCGTTAGGTTACTTTTCATAACCTAAATATTAGTGTTCACTGATTCTAAGTATTACTTTTCATAAACAACATGACAGCAGATAGCAAAGAGCTAAACGCAATAACAAAAAACACACAACGAGCAGGAGTTAGACGATGATTTATAACGTCAAGAATTTCGGTGCAACTGGGAACGGACAAACAAACGACACACTAGCCATACAGGCCGCACTTGATGCTGCCAGAGATGCAGGTGGCGGACAGGTCTATATCCCGGAAGGAACCTACATCATTACAGGAACGGGCAATGCCTCCGACGGGGCCTTGCGTGTTTACAGCAATACAGAACTGTACGGTGACGGCATGGGGGAAACAAACCTCAAGCTGGAAGACGGATGGTCTGCAAAAATTACAGGTCTTATCCGTACACCGGTTAACCAGGTCACGCACGATGTCGTGATCCGTGATTTAACACTGGATGGAAACCGTGATAATACGACGGCGGATGTCGACGGCATTATGACCGGTGTTCTTCCGGGCAGTCCGAAACAGGACGATACGATTTTGATTGAGCGCGTGGAAATTCACGACGTCTCACGTATCGCTTTTAACCCGCATGAACAGACAACCAACCTTGTGATACGTGACAGTGTCGCGCACCACAATAGCTGGGACGGTTTCATCGCAGATTTTTCATCCAACGCAATCTATGAAAACAATGTTGCCTTCGCCAATGACCGGCACGGGTTTAATGTTGTGACACATAGCCATGACGTTGTTTTGAGAAATAACATCGCCTATGACAATGCCGAATACGGAATTGTTATTCAGCGCGGTGGCGGCAGTCAGACCATCGACGGTTGGGAAGATATGCTGAACACCAGAATCCTGGTGGAAGGCAACACAATTTATGGCAACCGCCGTGGCATTGTGTTGAAGCAAACCGAAGATAGTCAAGTTATCGGCAATAACATCTATGACAATGACTATGATGGTATTTATCTGGAAGGTGCCCGCAACAACATCGTTGAAGGGAACACCATTTCCGGGGTTAAAAATGCCATCGGCCTGCGGGAATATACAGGGTCACTGAAAGGTCCGGACGATACCTACGGCAATGTCATCATCAACAATACCCTGAATAGCGAGACTGTTGCTTTGTGGGAGGACGGTTCCTCCACCACGAAGAACAATATTTTCGCGGGCAATACAGTCAATGCGGAATTGAAGCTGGGCGGTTCGG
This sequence comes from Alphaproteobacteria bacterium, assembly GCA_030426925.1. Classification (GTDB taxonomy): domain Bacteria; phylum Pseudomonadota; class Alphaproteobacteria; order Micavibrionales; family Micavibrionaceae; genus JAUHXT01. Next base: position 12,217 of record JAUHXT010000028.1, read on the forward strand.
CCATCGTGCTGGACAGTGCGGCAGGCATTGTCTTCGACAAACTGTCGATCCATTCCGAACTACCGGATTACTATGACGGGCCGGGCACGGGCGATACGCAGCCGCCGGTCGTCGAATCTGATCCTATTCCTCAACCAGAGCCAGAACCGGAACCAGATCCTAAGCCGGAAACACCTGTGGAAGCGCCTACGCAGACAGGCGGTGAAGACGGCACAGATTCCGATCCAGATCCGGTCGTTCCGACACCAGTTCCTGCGCCAGATCCTAAGGACAGTGGTAACAATACAGCCGAAAGCCTTACCCTGCGTGGTAACGGCAGCGATGACACGCTGAACGGCGGTAGCGGTGACGACCTTATCAAAGGAAAAGGCGGTGACGATATACTGCTTGCCGGTGACGGTGACGATGTTCTGGAAGGAAATTCCGGTAACGACCGTATTTCCGGCGGGCGTGGTGCAGACCGTATCAAAGGTGGTGACGGCGCTGATACCTATGTCTATCACGGCGTTGAAGATGCCGGAGACAGCATTATTGATTTCCGCGGAAAATACGGTGATGCCATCGACCTGCATGACGTGTTTCACGATGCGTACGGCTTTACGGCTGAAACGGCGGAAAGCGGCGGGTATTTGCGCCTGTATCAGGCCGGAAAGAACACGGAGATATATGTCGATATCGACGGTTCGGAAGGTTTGGCCGAGGAAGTCCTGTTGCTCACGCTTATGAACAGTTCGCTTTCGGATGTAGAGCTGGAGCATTTTATCCTGCCGGAAAAGTCCAGCGGGGAAGCGCCGGCCCCTGTAGAAGCCCCTACAATACCGGAAATTCCCGACGTACCGGACGTGCCTGAGGTTCCACCGGTTACAGGTGGCAATACGGGCGACAACACGCCAACCGTCCCGGTCGAAACACCATCTACCGGCAGCGAGCCAAGCTTACCGGACAGCAAACCTACACTCCCAAACCTGCCGGAAGTATCCGACAAAGCCACGAACGATGCCGAAACATTGTACGGTACGGACGGCAAGGACAAAATGAAGGGTTATGGCGGTGATGACGTCCTGTATGGCGGTGCCGGAGATGACTATCTTGAAGGTAACAGCGGCGACGATATCCTGATCGGCGGGCTGGGTGCAGACCGCATAAAAGGAAGTGATGGTGCTGATATTTTCCGCTACGAAGATATACTAGAAGGCGGTGATACGGTTATCGACTTTCGTAAGGAAGACCATGTCGATATCTCCGCGCTGATCGAAAGCTTTGTCGGTGACCACGCCGATACAGTCGAAGGATTAATCGATCAGGGCTATATCAAACTCGAATACCAAGGAGACAAGGTGACGTCGCTGTCTGTTGACCTTGACGGTCATGCGGGCTCCGGTGCGTCAACCCACCTGGTTGACCTGACGTCGAACAAAAGTGAAATTGTGGATACAAGCGCGCTGATTATATAGTCCTACAGCGCACCAGCTTGTTTACTGGCCGGATGTCAGGGTGTTCAGTCTTTCTGCAGCTTCCTGACTTCCGGCTTCTTTTGCCTTGTTCAGCCACATTTCCGCTTTTTCTATAGAAGGGTCAACCCCATATCCGGAAACGTACATATTGGCCAGCGACATCATGGATGATACGTCGCCGCTGTCCGCCCCGCGGGTCAGCCACATCACACCTTTATCTGTATTATAGTCCGGGAAATCCCGGTTCAGATAAGTTTCAGCCAGCAACTCAACCGCTTCAGTATTCCCTTCTTCTCCCATGCCTTCAAGAATTTTCAACGAGAATTTACGTTTCTTTTCGTCCTTGGAAAGGCCGGAACTCAGGATGGCCTTGGCAATATCCAGTTTTGATTCTTCGTCTTCCGGAATTGCATCGGATAAACGGTCCAGCCATTTGCGCGCTTCGTCTTCATCTTTTTGTACGCCAAATTTACCGTGGAGATACACCTGCGCGATTGTAATGAAATCATCATAGTCACAAGGATAACTGTTCAGCACCTTATCAAACCATTCCCTGGATTTCTTTTCATCCGGGCTACCAATCCAGCCGTCTGCTTCATACCCTTTGGCCAGCTTGATCATAGCCTGCACTTCATACAGACGGGCTGCCTTTTCCAAATATATAATCGCCTGCTGCGGGTTGTTTTTATCAATGCTTCGTTCTGCCAGAGTTGTATAGGCCGTCGCTTTTCCGTTTTGGGCGGCGCTCTCCAGATACTTATCGCCCTCTTCCGCCTTGCCGGTCTCTATATACCATTTTCCGATCGTCTTCTGGGCCCCGGCATTTCCATGATCAGCTGCGGTTTTCAGGAATTTTATCCCGCGCTTGACATCGTTTTCCACCAAAACGCCTTCCATATGCAAATCCCCTAGCAACGCATGGGCAGGATAGCCTTTACCTTCTTTTTCGTCTGTTGCCAGCGCCTTTTCCATCCATTCCTTGGCTTTTTTCGAGTCGCCTGTCTTTTCGAAATAAAGGCTTAGGAACACCATAGCTTCCGCATCTTCGCGGGCGACGGCGAAGCGGTACAAGGAAGATTCAATTTTTTTCTGCTGCGCTGAAAATTCAGCGGATGGCGCGTCGATATTTGCCTGCGCCGTGATCAGGAAATTATACGCTTTATCCAAGGTCGGGCCGGAACCGTAATATCCCATTTGTTCCGCCCAGAACGACACCATGGCCTCGTTGTGGGGCACGCCCATCTGACATTCATACGCTTCTTTTAACGCGCGCATGGCCGCGACTTCCCCACCATTGGCCGCCAGGCGATAATAACGCAGCGCCCGTACCGGTGAGCTCTCCACCCCGAAACCGAAGCGATAAGAGTCCCCTATTTTCAGATAAGCTTCCGCCTCACCTTTCGCCGCCGCTTGTTTATAGAGATTGAAAATGGTTTCCGGCGATACCGACGGGTCTTTTTCATACAACGATGCAAGTGTCAGAAGTGTGTCTTCTTTTGCAGACGCCTTTTGTGATGCCTGTTTTAACCAGTATAGCTGCTGTTTTTCATCTTTCAGTTCCGGGTACTGCCCGCCATATATCTTGGCAAGGTTCTCCATCGCCTTCACATGTCCGCGCCACCCGGCCTGCTGCAACCATGCGACAGCCTGTTTTAATTCCTTGGTGTTCTTGTGGTTTAGCAGGCCATGCTCACCCAGCAGGAACATTGCCCTGCCAGACCCTAGCGCTGCCGCTTCCCGCCATAATCTCAGAATACGCTTTTCATCATAGTCGATGACAAATCCGCGCTGGATAATTTCAGCCAGATAAATTTTAGGGGAAATTTCGTCGAGTGCCGCTGCTTTTTCAAACCATTTGGCACTCAGATATTCGGACTTGGGGATGAATTTCAACCTGTCATACATTAATCCCATTGTCGTCAATGCATTACACCGTCCATTCAGGATATATGACATCAACATGTCCTGCGCGATGATGATCGCGTTGTTTATATCGCTTTCACTGCCCGGAATTTTTCCCTCACCATAAAGATAGGCCAGAGCAACCGCCGCTTCGTTACGGCCTAACGCATAGGCACGTTTATAATTTTCCGCCGCCCTTTGATAATTGCCCTCTTCTTCGTAGATATCGCCAAAGTAACCGTAAGCTTCCGCCTGACCGTTTGTGACCATCTGTTCAAGCACTCTTTTCGCCGCACTTAAGCTTCGCTTTTCTCCCTTGCCGTTCCAGATCATGAGATATTCGATCTGCAGGGCATCTTCGCGGACTTCACCGCCCCTCGTTTTCAGATAAGCGACAATCTCCTTCACACGTCCGTAGTTCGGGACAGTTTTTGCGCTACCGTTCAGGTACAGGCGCGCCAGCTTCACCAAATGCTCGTCGGACAGACCGGATGAAGCAGGTGTTCTGCCATTCCAGTTAAAGTTATCTTCGACCAGCCGGTCGCGTTTGATGCAAATTTTCTGATAATCAAGGTCAGGCGGCAAAATACCAACCTTGGACTGCGCATGTGCTAGGTCCGGGCTTAGCAGCATAATCATTGCTGCTAAAAATAAAGCTGATTTTACCGTTTTTCCTATCATATCCATTTGATCTTTACACCTTATTCGGCCACTGCATTTTGCACAGAGAAGCTTTTGTAGCTTCCCTTTTTGCCGGTCAGAAATACACTGGTGCCTTCCTGCCTTTTCAGGTTCACCCCTTCAATTGTTCCTGCATCATCTTTCCCTGCCTTTGCCTGAAGGTTAAATGTTACAGCGTTAATTTCACGGGATTCAGACTTCATGCTGCCCACTTTTTCAAAAATATTTGTTTTATGGGTCGGCGCAACCAAAGTCCCTTCTTCAGAATCCGACAGATTGTAGAAGTAAATGACTGCTTTTGCCGGATTTTCGATCAGGGCATCCTGTATCACCGTGACGCTGCCGTCAGCCGGAACAACGACCGTATAATATTGTCCGGCCTCTACACTCACGGGAGATGTTTTCTCACCCAAATGAAATGTTCGTTTGCCCTTCTTTACGACAACATAATCGGAAACCGGTGCCTTCTCACCCGGTGCGATAGTTACGTCACCGAGCTTTGCCGCATCGGCTTTAGTGTCCGTCAGGTTCACGAAGCGCACAAAGGCAGAGTCAGCTGGCGGCAAAGGTTTATACAGTTCCTTTTCGTCGGCCATAGCCATAGCCGGGATAAAAATAAGTAGCGTCAGGATAAAGATTTGCGCTTTCATTATTGTTCCTTTCTATTGTCGTCCGTTTGTTTTTTGTCGTGCCTGGTTTTGCGGCACAACTTTATATCTATGCCGGAATTGACACTTGAATCTTTCATCACAACACTGGATAGATTGCCTGCGATCTGGTCAGACAGTTCAATATAAAAATGTCCTTTGTTTTCAAACCGCTCGTCCCGTTCGATCGGGAACAATTCGCCATCCTGGTCATCATATTCCATTTCCAGATTGAACTTCCTAAAGTTCGGATTACTTGATTTTATATGCAGATAATAATCTGCCCCTGAAACTTCCTTACCTTCCAGCCCGCGTAGCAAAGTACTAGCGGCGCCGCTGCTACTGACGCTGGCACGGTTCGTTGTAATTACGTTTTCACCGGAACAGCTACCCTCCACTGCCGGGATTGCCTGACGGAACACATATTCCGTGCCTTTGTTAAAGTCGTAAACGGCCTGCGTTTCCCACAAAATCACGCTGGGCAGATGTTCGAGAAAATACGGGGACGACAGATACGACAAAAGCGAAGCTGACATCTCACCACCGGCAATCGAGAAGTTTACGATTTCAAGTTTTGAGAACTCTTCCATAAATGCCAGAAAGTTAAATTCATCAACGGCGCTGAAACTTGTTCCAATCAAGGACACAGGCACGGCGGCTGAATCCCCGAATAAATCATCTGCTCCGCCCGTAGATTTTCGTGTTGCCTTATATGACGTAAATGTTTCAGGTTCGATTTCACCGCGGCACAGTCTCTGGATTTCTTCACGGATTGTTCCAGCCCGGCCGACCTCTTCCTGCTTTTTTGATGATGTCTGCGTTTTGGGAAGTGCGTCATATTTATCGAGTTTTTTCAGAAAGTCTGCTGCGACTTCGGCAACAACCTTTGCGCCTTCCGGTTTCCAGTGAATGTCGCGTTTAAAGTTAAAGTTATACGGGTTCGAGCGCTCGTATGTCGGATACAAAACAGACAGGTCAACAACGCCTGCGCCAGTTCCCTTCAATGTAGCCACGAATTCCTTGTATGATGATTTTGCAAAATCGAGGTCGTAGTTTTCCTGCCACGGGTCGTTGTAATTGACTTCGCTGTTGGCCATGATCGCACGGCTTAGGAGCGGCAGGATCACAAGCTGGATATCCTGTTCGGCCAGCGCGCTATTCAGGCGTTTAATATAAGAGGCGGCTTCCGGGGAAATAGAGAAATCCATTTTGAGGTCGTTGTTCCGGAAAAACCAGCCGTCATAGCCCTGGTTCAGCGGTTCAATCGTACGCTTTTTCTCGTCATGCAGGTCGGGGCAGTCATATTCCACCTTTGCCGCCAGGGCATCGGTGCCGCCCACGGTCAAAATAGCTGCCAACGTCAGTAGGAACGTGTAAAATTTCATTCTCATAAGCCTGTTTAACTGCGTGATTTTCCTAACAAATTATTGTTATTACGTCAAATTTAATCTCGTACCCCTAAAACTGGAAATACAGGAACGGGGAGAAAGACTGCGCTATTAATTTACAAAGTCCAAGTGTAAAAAGCAGACATATCCCGGCCTGTGTCACCAGAGGTAATTTATACGCCCATGTCGCCTGTTCTCCTTCTATCGGCGCCAAGGTTTTTTCCCCTTTGAATAGCGGGATATACAGGATAATTACGGCAATAATCAGGGTAAATAGCTGGAAGCCGGTCACCGACCATCCAATATCATCAGACAGGTTCAGGCCGGACAGGCCGATCATCCCGGCATACATGCCCAGGGCCGCACCGACATCCGGCGCGCGGAACATGACCCAGCCGATCAAAACCATTAACATGGTTAACGGCAGAGCGATCATGGCAGGGTACGGCGTATGCTTTTTCGCGCCCATTGCCCGCTCAATCGCCATAATGCCACCATGCCACATACCCCAGAGCACAAACGTCCAGTTCGCACCATGCCACAGGCCACCCAGAACCATGGTTACGACAAGGTTAATATATGTGCGGACCTTGCCTTTGCGGTTTCCGCCTAACGGAATGTACAGGTAATCGCGCAGCCACGTTGACAGGCTGATATGCCAGCGGCGCCAGAATTCGGTGATGCTGCGGCTGATATAGGGCTGGTTGAAGTTTTCGATGAAGCGGAAGCCCATCATCAGGCCAATACCGACTGCCATATCGCTATAGCCCGAAAAGTCGAAATAGAGCTGGATGGCATAGGCGATAACGCCCACCCATGCATCGGCCATGGTCGGGTCCGGCTGGGCAAAGGCAGCGTCGGCAATCGGGGCGATCGTATCGGCGATAAACACCTTCTTACAAAATCCCATGGCAAAACGAATGGCCCCCTCGTTGAATTTGTCCCAGCTATGGATACGGCTTTTAAACTGGTGTTCCAGGTCCTTATAGCGCAGGACCGGCCCCGCGATTAACTGCGGGAACAGTGACGTAAACGCGAAATAGTCGATTAGTTTGTCCGCCGGTTTCACGTCCTTGCGGTAGACGTCGATCAGGTAACTGACAGACTGGAAGATATAAAAGGAAATACCGATTGGCAGGATAACGTGCCAGACGGTCAGCGGTGCCTGCCCGCTATACCCCAGTAGTGTGTTCAGCGTATCGACCCCGAAATTGAAATATTTGAAATATCCCAGCGTCATCAGATTTCCTGCTACGCCCAGCGCAAGAAACTTGCCGGAGTGTTTTTTGCTTTTCGCAATCTCCAGTGAGGTCAGATAGCTGAACAATGTTACGCCTGCACAAACCAGCAGGAAATCAACGCGCCACCATCCATAGAAGATATAGCTTCCCAGCACGATGATGTGCGAATGAAAACGCGCGGGCGTCGCGTAATAAGCCGCGAGGAACAGCGGCAAAAACACCATGATGAAGAAAGCGGAAGAGAATACCATCAGCGCGCTTCCTCAATAAAGTCCGGGAATACGACATCATCATAGGAAACAGGGATAAAGCGTTCCGGGATTTCCCAGACGACCAGCCTGATATCTGAATTATCAAGATCAGTTTCCTTCAGAAATTTAGCCATCGGTTCCAGCGGCCCCTGCCCTTCGTCGGCGAGGTTCAGGACATCCGCTTTTAACGCCCTCTTTAATTCCCCTTCAAAATTCCATTTGTCGATTGCGCTGTACGAGGTGCCGATGAGGACGACTGGAATAACTTCGTCACCAAACAAGCCGCCACCCGATCCTTCATCCACTTTTTGGATGTCGTGGCGTTCGATGCTGTCCTTTTCCGGCGCGAAGAGAGGGCTGAAAATCCATGTACCGATATATTTTTCCAGGTCGCCTTCCAGTTCTTCGGACGGCTGTACGGACTTTGTATATTCCGTGCCTTCTGTCAGATAACCGCCAAGGGATTCCGCCAGCAGGTTCGCGGCGATTTCCGCCCCGGCAGGCGTCCAGTGCGTATCCAGCTTGAAGTACAGCGGGACGTCACCTTTTTCCTTTCGGTAAGCCTCCGCCAGGTTGGGTGCGGGAATACCCAATTCCGTAATGCGGGCATAGGCGCGGTCATATATGGCATCCCGCCCTGCCGGTAAGCGCCGGGATGACAGATATTCCGGGTATATGCGTGCTTTTGCGGGAATTAGAACAACGGCAAGCTTAATTCCCTTGCCGTCCAGATATGTGTTCACCGAACCTACCAGATTGAACAGCCTTTGCTCGGCTTGCTGTGCATCGGGCTGGCGATCAAATTCTTCGGTCGTATAAAGCCAGCCGTCTTTTCCGACCAGCGCTTTCTTGCCACCGCTTTTAAAGATGCCGTATTCGATTGCCTTCCAGATACCAACTGTCTGGTCGCGTATCAAAAGGTGTTCTTCGTATTTCTTTTCGAAATCTGCACTCACCTGTCCCGTTACGAGCGGCAGGAAGGAGATATTTTCAACAGCGAGTTTTTCTTTCCGGATTGCGAAGGTGGCAAGCGATGCAGCACAGCACAAGGCCAGGCATACGATCATGTAAGCGCCTGCAACCGGAAAAGATTTACTCATGCGGCTCGGCCTCTTCGGGCGGCACGTATGACGGGTCCGCTTTTATACGGGCCAGGTGATGTTTTTGCTGCATGGCCTTTTCCAGCCATTGTGAACCGCCCAGCTCATATTGCGCGTCCGGGTCACCCAGGTCGGCGGCTTTTCTGTACCAGCTGTTGCTCAGGCCGCTATTGGGCTTTTCCATGCGGTAAATGTTACCAAGGTCACGCATCGCCAGAACCTCACCCTGATTGGCACTGCGCTCGTAACAGGCGATTGCCTGATTTAAATCTTTCACAGTGCCGATGCCTGTATGGTAGGCAATGGCAACTTGCCGCGTGGCCGGCCCTATCCCCGCCGCCGCTGCTTTCTTAAAATAATGAAGCGCTTTGCGCGGGGACACGGCCTGAAACAACCCGTTGGAATACAGAACACCCAGTTCATAAGATGCGCGCGGTTTTCCTGACTCTTCCGCTATGACCAGCCAATCGTGCGCCTGATCGTAATCTTTTTCCAGCCCTTGGCCGTACAGGTACATCATCGCCATGGTAATGGCCGACCCGCCATTGCCGCTACGGGCATCCTGTTCGATCAGGTTCAGGCCGTATTTCTTGATCGCTTCGGGATCTTCGAGCTTAACCTGCCCTTCTTCACTCAGTGAATACAAGCCAAGCGCGCCGCGCCCGTCTCCCTTATACAACGCATAACGAAACCATTTTTCGGCTTTCGCGTAGTCTTCTTCCCCGGCATATCTATAGCCAAGAGTAATGGCAGACCCGACCGATCCTGCCTGTGCTTCTTCTTCCAGCGTTTCGAGCGATGGCGGCGCACCTGTCGATCCTGCGGGCGCGGGAACATCCGGGCACGGATCGTATTGCTGTGCCAGTGCGGGTGAACCCTGAAGCAGCGCGAATACGGAGCAAGCGATGACGAATATACGTAATGTCATTATGGTTGCCCCCAGATACATGTCGCGTTGGATCCGACATAATCATCAATCAGCGGCAATTCATTAAAACCTGTTTCCTGCATAAGGCCGTTCAGTCTTGCAGACGATGTTTCCGTTAAACCGAAATGATGGATATATATGTGTGAAAACGCCATGTAATGCCGTCTGCCGCCACGGGTTGCTAGAAAGTCCATGTCCTGTTTCAGGAAATTCTTGGACGGGCCGGGAATGTAGTTTTCCGATGCGTATTGCAAAATCAGCTTCGGTGAGCGAACGGCAGACACAAAGTAATTGACCATCAATGGCAATGATTTTCCATCACGTTTCAGGCTATACAAATCCTCACCGTTGCGGGCGTATATTTCCGCGATCAAAGTCAGGTCGGCCACAGACTGACGCATATACCACAGCGCCCGTGCGCCACGGCGTGTTTCCAACGGCAGCGAACCGTCCGGGCGCATCTGGTCCAGCGCGATTTCAAAACGTTCCTTGCCTTTTTTATACAGGCCCTTGTCACCGATCAAATCGCCCCACAGGGTCAGAACAGAGTCCGCCAGGTAACGGTGGTTGTTGAGGTCAACATCGCCATCGAATTTATGATCGACCTTGCGAACCAGAGGGTCGATCCATTGTTCGATCTTCTTTCTCTCTTCTTTCGTCATGTCGGCCTTGACGATTGTGTAGCTGACCATGATCGGTAACAGCGCACGCTTTAACGCATAATAGGCGTCATGGACTTTTTCGGTTTCGCTCAGCGCGTTTGCATCCGCCCATGTCAGAAGGCCTTTTTTCACCAGTTTCGCTGAATCAGGATTATCCGCCAATGCGCGTCCGCCATGTACCAGCATAAACCAGGCATATTCGCTTACGCTGCGGTCTGTACCATATCCTTCGGTTTCCTTTAGGCCGTCCACCGGTTCTGGGATTTCATCATCGACGCTCTTTTCCGGTGCCATGCATGCTTCGCGGATGGCTGCATATTCCGGTTTTTTCAGTTGTTCTTTTCGCGCGGCTACGTCAAAAAGTTCTGCTCCTGCCATGGCTGGCGCTCCTGTGAACAGTAAGCCTGCCACAAGACAAGACAATAATAGAATATTATTCTTCCGCATCTTCATGATCTTCTCCTGTTTCATAATGGCTTGGTTTAATATCAGTGGTTGATTTTGAACATGCGCTTACTTTTACGCGGTCGGTCAGGGCATCCATGCCATCACCAGACAGAATTCCGTTGTCCCTGTACTTACATCCCTGAACATACAAAGGTTCCGGCAGCGGCGGACAACTGGCATTAACGGATGTACCAAATCTTTCCTGGTCGTAACGAAACAATAATTCCGGGTTATCTTTAAACAACGTGCCGCGCAATACTTTCGGCGACTGCAGGATAAATTTGTTTTCTTTCAGGAACAGTGCGCTCACTTCGTCAATATTCAAACCCGTGCCGTTTTCCTGAATGGTATTGCCGACCGCGCTTACTGTCGTGAGTTCATCATAGGGGTCAAGGCCGAAGTCACGGTGAGCGTGGACCGGGTCACCTTTCAACGTACCGTTATAGGCCGCGATACCAGAGGCACGGTTTTTGACGATGTCATTGTAAAACAGGCCGATATTATAACTGTTCCGTATCCTGAAACCTGAGCCCTTGTTTTCGTATATCTTATTGGCGGCGATGATTTCACAGTCACTTTCAAAAATCGTCATGCCTTCCTGCTTGTTGTGGAAGGCCGTGTTGCCGTAAACAAGGGTGCCGTTACTGTCGCGGTCGAGCATAATGCCCGTCCCCTTATTATCAAAGGACAGGTTCCCGAAAATAATTGAGTCATTCACTTCACGGGAAATAATGATGCCGTGTTTTTTGTGTGTACCGTAGGCGGTGTTGTAACCAATCGCCAGCCTGCGGGAACGGTCGTGCGGGTCAACGCCATACACCACATTATCGATATACTCGTTACCGGAAATAATGACGTCATCGGCTTCGTAAGAATAAAAACCGTAGAGCATGTTCAGGTGCGAAGTATTGACGATTGTGGCCGCGGGGCGTTGCGGTTCTTCCTTGTTGCCGTATTTCATCCAGTTGCTTGGACCGGCGGAAAATGACAGGCCATAGGACTTACCATTACCGTACCCCAGTGCAATCAACTCGGCATTGGCAATGAATGTTTCCGACTGGCTCCATGCCGTTAAGAACGGACGAAACTCACGCTTTTCGTGATACTTCGCCCATAAAGGTTCCTCATTTTTTTCGCTCCAGCCAACCAGTTTCGTATCGACCAGATACACAGTTCCGGCACTGGCAAGAAACGCACCCTTCTCGGCGGACAGCATCAACGCGTCAACTTCGATACCGCTAATGACCAATGTCGCACGCGGGTTCACAATCAACGGGCGGCGCAGAATATACACGCCGTCAACACGCGTCATATAATCATCAAACCCTTTGTTCTTCAGGAAATCATACACTGTCGGGATATCGACAATACCGTCATCAATGACAATAACCTCGGGTGCAGACGTTCCCTGCTGGCGGGAAAAGCCGGCGCTGCCCAGAACTTCCGAAAATTTTCCGGCGTATAACGTGTTCTCATAGTACGAGCGCACAATACGGTAATCACCGGGAAGCGGCACTTCCTTACGCACGTCCTTTGGCGTTACATCCAGGCGCGGGATCAACGGCTCATGGCTCAGGTAACGGCCTATATCTGATGGTGTGAACCCTTCACGGATAATCAGTCCTTGCGGGTTTTCATCCATGTCTTTGGTGGTTTGCTCCTCATATTCCTTCACCTTATCGGGATCGGGCCGAACAACCTTGCTTTCATGGCTTTTGATTATGTGTATGGTGTCTTCTGCTGCGTCTTTGGCTTCCAGCAGGCCGTATTTATCATTTTTGGCTGTCTGTTTTTCGGCGAGGTCGCGGAATGTTTCTACGCGAAACGAGACATCCTCGATCTTACGGATTTGTTCAACGGCGAGCGTCAACTCATCTTTTTCAAATAACTTCGTCGCCTGTTCGGCCAGCTTGCGGTCTTCGCCGCTTACCTCATGACTTTTTTTTTCAGCCGCTTTTCTTGTATCCCGCTCTTTTCTGTCTTTGATCAGCTTTTCCGCTCTTTTGCGACTGTCGTTCTTACGGATTTCCGGAATGAACGCTTCCGCCCGTTCGTATGCTTCCGCACTTTCCTTGTCATAGCCGTTAATCAGGTAATACCCGGCCAGCTCACTCCATGAATTTACGCCCTTGGCCGGGTTTTCAATGACCTCGGCAATGCGGCGTGCACGGGAAATGTCTTTCGCATCAAACAGTTTTTCGAAATAGCCGAACAGCGCTTCGGTTCTATCGTCCTTGTCCGAAATCATCATCAGGCTGGTCACTGCTAGGTCAAACTGGTCTGCTTCCACTGCCTTGTCATGGATCGCTTTCAGGTCATCAATGGAAACCTTGTCCTTTGCCAGAACCTTATAAAGCTCCTCATAGGCTTCAGGATAAATGCCTTTTATACTTTCACCGACATTGGCCAGTTGCTTCATCACCTGAAGCCTGTGCTTGGAGGACGAAATATTACCAACGAACAAATGAACCTGTGACAGGCTGTCTTTATCAAAGACCGGCTTTTTATCTTTTGTTTCCGTCAGCAGCAACGCCAGCGCATAGTATAAACGGTCTTTCATTTCGCCGTCTTTAACCTGCTGCGCTTCGGTCTGCGTGTCGTCAATCAACTCTGAGACCAGGTTCTGTACGGCCGAATTCGCGCTGAATTCTTCCTGCATGGAAATACGGTTCAGCATTTCAACATACGCCCACGCCTTGTCTTCCGGCTTATTATCGTAAGCCTGGCGGGCAAATACCCGTGCTTTGTCGACATGATCGGCATCCTGCTCCGCGGCATAGAGGTCAAGGTAGCTTTCAATAACCGCTGCACGGATGTAGTTTGGAACCAGTGCCTGCCCGGCCCCCCCGCTTTCAACCTTTGGTTCGGCCAGAAGA
>JAUHXT010000102.1 GCA_030426925.1 Alphaproteobacteria bacterium
CCCTTTAGAATACCATAATGCGAATCCGTCATGTACCCGAAACACTGGTGAACCAGATCGCCGCCGGCGAGGTGGTGGAGCGCCCTGCGTCCGCCCTGAAGGAACTGATTGAAAACAGTATTGACGCCGGGGCAACACAGATCGAGATAGCTGCCCGTAACGGCGGTAAATCTCTGCTGATTGTGCGGGACAACGGGTCGGGGATGAGTGCGGATGAGTTAAGCGCCGCCACCGACCGGCATGCGACGTCCAAGCTGCCCGATGATGACCTTGTGCATATACGGCATCTGGGCTTTCGCGGGGAAGCGCTGCCATCCATTGGCGCTGTTAGCCGGTTGAGCATTGAAAGCCGCGCGAACGGTGATGGTGAGGCGTGGGGGATCAAGGTTGAAGGCGGCAAAAAGTCCGATATTTTTCCATCCGCGCAAGTGAAGGGAACGAGCATCGAAATACGCGATCTGTTTTATGTCACGCCTGCGCGATTGAAGTTCATGAAATCGGAGCGTTCCGAGTACACGGCCATCAAAGACACGGTACAACGCATTGCCATGGCAAACCCGCACATTGCATTCAAGCTGACCCATGACGATAAAACGGTTTTACAGTTACAGGCCGAACAAGGCGACATGCTGGACCAGCGTAGAGGCCGCTTGTCGGCGATATTGGGAAAGGATTTCGGTGAAAATTCCGTACCCGTTCTGGCCGAACGCGATTTTATCACGGTCACAGGCTATGCGGGCCTGCCCACGCTGGCGCGTGGCACATCGCAATACCAGTTTTTGTTTGTCAACGGCCGCCCGGTGAAAGACCGGCTGATTTTAGGGTGCGTGCGGGCCGCTTACCGTGACTTGCTACATGGCGACCGGCACCCAGTGGTGGTTTTGTATCTGGACTGCGATCCGGCAGAAGTCGATGTGAACGTGCATCCGGCCAAAGCGGAAGTGCGTTTTCGTGATTCCGGCCATGTGCGCGGGCTTATTATCAGCGCACTGAAACATGCGCTGGCCGAAGCCGGAATGCGCACATCATCCACCATTTCGATGCAGGCATTAAGTGCATTAAAACCACAGACACCGCAGACGCCCGCCCTACCCTTTAGCCGCGGACCGTCCTATACCAGTCATAACCCCTATTCCAACCTGGCTGAAAAAGTACATGACGCCTATACGCCCATGCCGGCAACATCCGCGCAGCCGCAGGCGCGGTATGAAGAGGTTGCCGAGGAAGCGCCGCAGGAAGAGTACCCGTTAGGCGCGGCGCGCGCGCAGATTCACGAGAATTATATCGTAGCGCAAACGGAAAACGGTCTGGTGATTGTCGACCAGCATGCGGCGCATGAACGGCTGGTATATGAACGGTTTAAAGCGCAAATGGCAGACGGCGGCATTGCCGCGCAGGGACTGCTGACCCCTGAAATTGTCGATATGGATGATGCCAGTGCGGCGCGATTGATGGAACATGCCGCGTTTTTCAAAAAACTGGGGTTGGAGATTGAAGCGTTCGGTGCGGGTTCCATAGCAGTGAACAGTGTCCCATCCATTCTGTCCGGACGGCTAGACGTGCAAAAGCTGATTAACGACCTGGCCGATGAACTGGCTGAACACAACACGGCGGACGGGCTGGAAAACCATATCAATGACATTTTGTCGACCATGGCGTGCCACGGCTCCGTACGTTCCGGGCGGCGACTTAATGCGGAGGAAATGAACGCGTTGTTGCGGCAGATGGAACAAACACCCAATTCCGGTCACTGTAACCATGGCAGACCGACCTATATTCAGCTAGAGTTAAAAGACATTGAGAAGCTATTTGGAAGGCGATAAATGACCACTGCATCCGAACAAAAAACCCTGAATGGCGCTTATGGCGCATTGGCCGCCGTGACGATCCTGACGCTTGTGCCGATTATGAGCGTTGCTGTTATCGCGATCCTTCTGTTCATAATGGTTTTCATCTCGCTTTACATTATCCGGGCCAGGGCAAAAGAAGACAGCGTGGTGCAAAACCACATGACGTTCCTGATCCGCACCATCTGGATTGTACAGTTTTTCGGTATTATCACGATCACCCTCGCGTCCTTGTACCTTTTGCCCGCCTTTGATTCCAGCGCGCTGCAGCCCTGCACCGACAGGGTAACCAACATGATTTTCGACAATCCGGATATGAACTTTAAAACCATGTCCGATGAATTGCAGCCATGCATGGACCAGATGATGGAAGACAATCACGACATCCTTATAAAATCGACATTGATATCCGGCGGGCCAATTATATTATACCTGCTGTTCCGTTTGTATAAGGGCGGATCACGGGCCGTGAAAGGATACCGTATCGCCAATCCGAAAAGCTGGTTTTAATCATGGCGCGCCTTGCCTTTCTCGCCTCCTATAACGGATCGTCCGCCAAAGCTATTGTTCAGGCGTGTAAAGACGGTCTCATTTTCGCAAAGCCCGTGCTTATGCTGTCCAATAATGCGGACAGTCGCGCGCTCCAATGGGCTGCAGCTGAAGGGTTGCATGCCCAACATACAAGCGGCAAGGACAGCGAGGTCTTACAAGCCCTGCAGGACCATGCGATCGATTTTGTAATCCTGTCCGGGTATATGAAGCTGATTGGCAGAGAAACTATCCACGCCTACCCCAACAAGATCATCAATATTCATCCTGCCCTGCTGCCCAAATATGGAGGCAAAGGTATGTACGGTCATCATGTGCATCAAGCGGTCAAGGAAGCAGGCGATGCCAAGACAGGCATTACCATTCATTATGTCGATGAAGTCTATGACAATGGCGGTATCATCGCGCAAAAGGATATACCGGTATTAGAAGAAGATACGGCCGGCGACATTGAGGATAAAGTCAAAGCCGCCGAGCCGCAATTTTATGTCGAGACGTTACAGACGCTGCTGAACTCTCTAGCCGACTAGATCCAGAGCCTGCATTTCGTACAAGGTTTTGTAATGCGATGTTTCGCGCGCTACCAGTTCCTCGTGCGTGCCCTGCTCTACAATCCGTCCCTGATCGAACACCAGTATCCTGTCCACGCTCTTGATCGTTGATAAACGGTGCGCAATCGTAATGGATGTGCGTCCCTTCATCAGGTTCTCCAGCGCTTTCTGGATGTAATGTTCCGATACGGAATCCAGAGAAGACGTTGCTTCGTCCAGTATCAGTATCGGCGCGTCAGCCAGGATTGCGCGGGCGATTGCGACACGCTGGCGTTCACCGCCAGACAGCTTGATGCCGCGTTCACCCACCATCGTGTCGTAACCCAGCTCCAATCCGCCGATAAAATCATGCGCGTAGGCCTGTTTGGCCGCTTCTATGATTTCATCTTTCGACGCCCCGGGCTTACCGTACGCGATGTTTTCAGCCAGTGTCCGGTGGAACAGGATGGGTTCCTGCGGCACCAGCGCTATGGCCTTGCGTAACGAGCCCTGGGTCACATCCGCGATGTTTTGTCCGTCAATACGGATTTCACCGCCCTGAATGTCGTACAAGCGCTGAACCAGCTTTACAAAGGTCGACTTACCGGAACCGGAATGACCAACCAGTGCGACTTTCTCTCCGGCCTTAATGGTCAAAGAAAAATCATCGTAGATCGGTTCAGCGGTCTTACTGTACGCAAAGCGAACCTTGTCAAAGACAATTTCACCGTCGCGCGTCTTCAGAATACCGGCATCCTGCTTGTCCTTTACGGCGATATCGGTTTTCCAGTAATAGATTGCGTCTTCCATTTCTGAAATCGCACGCTGCATGTTTGCGACCTGCTCACCAATGTGGCGCAAATATGCGGACAAGACGATGTAAGCCGTAAAGACATAGACCACGTCTGCGGGCTGCGCTTCGCCCTTGCTCCATAACCAGATGGCAGCCCCCATCATGGCAACCATCATCACAATGGACACGAAACGGCGCAGCGTATCGGTTCCGTTTGCTATGGTCCAGGCACGGAAAGCCGTTGTCCGCCAGTCCATTGCGACGGTCTGAAGGCGTGTTTCCTCCTCTTTTTCCGTGCCGTGAGATTTCACAATGCTGTTGGCCGTTACCGCATCGGCTATCGCCGCACCCAATGCGGTGTCCTTGTTTGCAGACTTTTTGAAGCCCGGCGCGTTTATCACCATGACCGTCCATAAGCTGACACCAACATACAGGGCGATGACCAAAAAGGTTATAAACCCGACGATCGGCCAGTGCAGCGTCATAATGATAACTGTTGAAATCATTATGATGGTCGTCGGAAACAGGTACATAAACAGGATGTCGCCATATGTGTCGAATGACCACATACCGCGAGTTATCTTGCGGACTGTTGCCCCTGCAAAGTTGTTGGCGTGCCAGTTGGAAGAAAATTTCTGCACCTTGGCAAAGCCGTCCGATGTGATTTGATACAGCGTCCGCACAGCCACCAGATTCCACAGGAATATCGTGCCGTTCCTTGCGGAATGATACGACACTTCCAGCGC
>JAUHXT010000029.1 GCA_030426925.1 Alphaproteobacteria bacterium
GTCAGGATTACACGCCGCCCGATGCTGCCCGCAAGGCCGCTATCATTCAGTTTGCCACGCACCAGTTCCAGAATTTCTTCAATGCGCGGCTGGATAATACCGACAAGCAAGGAACGCGGAACGTGGTTATTCTGGTTTACACCTTCTTCGCCAACCTGAGGCACATCAATAAATTCCCCTTCATCGCTGGCCGTTGCCATCGCGCTGCCGTAGAGCGTTTTAATCCGCTCCGCATCCTGCAGAGAACAAGTGAGCCCCTGCGCTAGGTCATTGGTAACATGCGTACCGCCGATCGGCACGGCATCACTGAAAATCATGCGCCCGCTATGGAATACGGCCAAAGAAGTGACGCCGCCGCCCATATCAATGACGGTTGATCCCAAATCCATTTCATCTTCAACCAGAGACGACAGGCCGGCCGCATAGGGTGATGAGCACAGCGCGGTAATATCCAGGTGGCTGCGCTCCACACATGTCGCAAAATTCTGCATCGGCCCGACAGCCGCCGTAACCATATGGATACCTACATCCAGATTTTTTCCGACCATACCGCGCGGGTCCCGAATACCTTCATGGCCATCTATATTGAAATCCACGGGGATTGTGTGGATCAGTTCGTCATCATTGCTGGTCACCTGGTTCTGCGCCTTCACCAATGCACGGCGTACATCGTTGTCGGATATCTCCTGCCCCATTGCCTGGATCGATGCGGCTGTCGCGTGCGAGCGGCTATGGACACCCGGTACGTTGATAATCACTTCGCGTAAGGGGTAGCCCTTCATGACCTCCGCGGCCATGTTTTCCGCCGCGTGAACTGTTGAACGAATAGCAAGTTCCGCCGCCTCCAGATCCGTGATCGTTCCAGCCTTCAATCCCTTCGATGCCTGATGGCCGACGCCGACAATCTCCACGCCGCCGTCATCGTCTATCACCTGCGCAATGAAACAGGCGATTTTGCTGGACCCTATATCCAGTGCGGCGATCACGGATCCGCGTGGCAGCGATTTATTCTTCATTGCCTAAATCGCCCCGTCTTTTTTGATGTATCCGGCTTTATAACGCTCAACCGCACCCGGAGTGGTTTGCACGGAAATACGGTCACGTTCGCGTAAATCAACGGACAGTATTGAGCGTTCCAGCAATTGTTCTTCTTCGTCCAGTAGTGCAAGACGGCGCAGGGCAAACCCAATATCATCCTCAGGCAGTTTCAGGATTTTGCCATCCTTCAGTTTGATGTTCCAGCGGCGGCCGGAAATGAACGCCGCGGCCTCTACCCGTTCACGGATGGACGGCTCCGCGTTCAGGTAATCCATCAGCGGGGCGGCGTTATGTTCCGCGTCTTCGCCGGTCACGATGACAAGGTCGCTGAATTTCTGTAGATTGCGGCTGGTCAGGACAACGCCTTCACCATCAATCAGGGATAATTTTTTATTGTGCTGCCATAGCACCAGCGGCTTGCGTTCATCCAGCCGGATATAGACCGTATCGGGCAATCTGCGCTGGACTTCCGCCGTTTTGACCCATGACAGTTTTTCCATCATGTTTTTTGCCTCTTCCGGGTCCAGGGAAAATAACGGGTCGCCTTTGCGAACATTGATAATCGCTCGCAGGGTATCGGAATCAGTATACTCACGCCCTTCCACCATTACATTTGCGATATTGAAGCCCAGTGCGCCGGACGCCGCCACGGTTTTTTCTTCGGCCCATTCGCCAAAGCGCGCAAAACCACCGGCCAAGTGGATCCATGCCCCCAGCCAGATGACAAAAACCAGAATACCGAGCTTAATCCCAAATTTGCGGGCGAATTCGATTAACCGTTCGCCCTTGCGGGAGCGGTTTTTGAGGATGGAGCTTCGTCGTGTGCCTTTTCGTGCCATGATGCGTTATGCAGTTTTGCTGTTTCAACAAGGTGCGCGCAGAGCGAGCTTAGAGTGTAACCATTGAGTTCCGGCTGGATCAGGGCGACTGATCCGGGTGCCAGCCCCGGCATGGTGTTTATCTCAAGGAAGTATACCCCATCTGAACCGGATTTTGAATCATCATATCTAAAATCACACCGGGCCAGGCCATTACAACCTATGGCGTTAAAAATCTTCTCGGCGCAGTCCATGGCGGTAGCCGCCACATCCTCCGGGACATCCGCAGGAGTTACCAGTTTTGTACGCTGGTCGTGGTATTTTGCATCATAATCAAAAAAGCGGCCCGGAGCGATGATTTCGGTCACGCCCTGCGCCTTGCCATCCAGTACCGTGACATGGATTTCGCGGCCTGGAACGTATTTTTCAACCAGCACCCTGTCGCCGAATTCCCAGCTTTTTTCATCCAGCGGCAACTGGTTTTCACCTTCAAAAATGATTGTAACGCCGACGGAAGACCCTTCGTTCAGCGGCTTCACCACATACGGGCGCTCCATCACGTCTTCGGCCAGCACCTCTTCCTTGGTGGCGATTTTACCGTCCGCCACCTGAATTCCGTTATCATGCGCGATAATGCGGGTCAGCGGTTTGTCCATGCCTGTTGCTGACGCGGTCACGCCGGAATGGGTGTAGGGAATTTCCATGATTTCCAGCAGGCCCTGAATTGTGCCGTCTTCACCGCCGCGACCGTACAGGTTATTGAATACCACGTCGGGTTTGGGCGTTAATTCAGCCACCAGTTTTGTTAAATCCTTGCATACATCGACAACACGAACCGTATAGCCCGCTTCTTTCAATGCGCTTTCAATCGCCTTGCCTTTCGTCAGCGATACCTGGCGTTCCGCCGACCACCCACCAACCAATAATGCGACTGTCTTACTCATCTTCTTTCAATCCTACTCGTTTGATTTCCCAGCGTAGCGTGAGTCCGAATGATTCCAAAACCCTTTTGCGGATTTCTTCACCCAAAGACTCAAGATCAGCTGCCGTTGCCTCGCCCGTATTGATCATGAAGTTGCAGTGTTTTTCGGACATCTGCGCCCCGCCGATCATCAGGCCGCGGCCACCGACCTTGTCTATAAGCTGCCAGACCTTTGTGTCCGGATTAAGGCCTGCCTTGGCCAGTTCTTCGGCGGAGGGGTTGGCGAAGGTCGAACCGCCAGTCTTTTCGCGAATGGGCTGTGACTCCTCCCGCTTCGCTTTGATATCTTCTATGTATTTCAAAACGGTATCGGGTTTTTCTTCGTGCCCTTTAAAGATTGCAGCGGTGACGATGTATTTGTCATCAATGTCGTTGTGACGGTATGTCATGGCCATTTCGACATATTTGTCTTCATGTTCCATATCCAGCAGTTCTTTGCCGAACAAATCCTTTTCCCTTAAAACCCTGTCCGGGTGATGACGGGGGCGCAGTTTTAAAACATTGCCTTTCCTGTCGACGGCCGTGGCTTCGACAATCACATCGCGGGTTTCGCTGCCGTAACATCCCGCGTTCATTTTGACCGCGCCGCCGATGGAACCGGGTATGCCTGAGAAAAATTCAAGGCCGCCTATTCCGGCCTCCGCCGCGACCTTTGCGACATTGGCGTCCAGCGCCAGCGCACCTGCGGCGACGTATTCGCCATCCGTTTCGATTGAGCCAAACTCCCGCCCCAGCCGGATGGTAACGCCCGGAATGCCGCCATCACGGATGATGCAGTTCGACAGCGCACCAAAGACATTGATGTCGCCGTCATAGTTTTTCAGGAAATGTTGCAGGTCCTCAACATCCGCAGGCTTAAACAGCACTTGCGCCAAACCGCCGCATTTGAACCAGCTTTTCTTGCCCAGCGGTTCATCAAACGCGTATTTTCCGCGTATTTCCGGGAGATCGTCAATGTTTAGAACAGGTTGAGGCATTGTTTTATTTTTTTACCACAGAGGACACGGAGTTTTAAAAGAGATACAGAGGTTTCCTACTTTTGTCACCCCCGCCCCCGTGCGGGGGTCTGGAATGGAATGAAACCTTCTTCTAAAAATGATTCAATCACGTTTTCAGACGTATCTTGCTTCGGCTTAAAATTACATTGTAAAAATCCGCGCAATACATCCTCAATAGAATAAATTGAATCTACACACGTAACAGCAAACTCAACTTGTTTACTTGGAGGAACATTATCTCCTCCCATAAACGCCCATTTTATATGAAAGAAATTTTTAAAAATACTTCCTAACTTTATTATCTGTATATTCAGATAGATATTGCTTTTACCATTATAAAACTCACTATAGGCACTTGGCTCCTCTTGAGAAGCTTCTATAAAATTCCAAAGCTTTTGAAATAAGTCCTTAGAAATTTCAATATTGAAAAAAATTTGACCGGCCATTCCCGGCCTCAGATCGGAATAACAGAATGTTACTCCGTCTATCATGCCGAGAGGATTAGAAATTTCCCTAAAAACTTCAATATCTTGTTTGTTTATCTTTTTTTGTTTCATTTTTCCGGATGCCCGCATAAAGCGGGCATGACATTCCTTTGATACTCTGTGTCTTCTCTGTGACCTCTGTGGTTTAAAATTACGCGCTTTGTTTTTTCAGGCCGGCGAGCTGTTTTTCCAAGGCATCGGGTAAAGCATACGCCCATTTGGTGATGCTGCCCGCGCCGAGGAAGATGATGGAATCTCCGTCCTGCGCTTTGTCCGCCATGATGGCCGCGAGGTCATCGGGGGCGTTCAGGACATGCGCGTCCTTGTGGCCGTGGCTGGTGACTGCTTCGGCCAGTGTTTCCTTGCTTGCGCCGTCGATCGGTTCTTCGCCTGCTTCGTAGACATCGGCGATGTAGACGGTATCTGCGTCCTGAAAACAGGTGGCGAAGTCATCGAACAGATCATTGAGGCGGGTATAACGGTGGGGCTGCATCACCGCGATCACGCGGCCGTTATGATCCGATACGGCCTGTCTTGCTGCGGCCAATACCGCTTTAATTTCAACAGGATGGTGGCCATAGTCGTCGATAATCGTGATGCCGTTTACTTCACCGGTTTTGGTGAAACGGCGCTTCACGCCATTGAACTTTTCAAGTGCCGCTTTAACCAGCGGCACAGGCATTTCCATTTGATCGGCAATAGTGATGGCAGCACAGGCATTTAGCGCATTATGTTCGCCAAACATCGGAAGAAAAATATCTTTCATTTCCTTGCCGCTTTCACGGAATTTCACATCGAACATCTGCCCCTTTGATGACGGGCGGATATTATCAACCTGCACATGGCTTTGCGGGTTTTTGCCGTATGTAATCACCTTGCGCCCAACCAGATCGGGCAGGATTTTCTGCACGCCCGGATGGTCAGAGCAGACAACGGCGTACCCGTAAAACGGAATGTTGCGCACGAACTGCGTAAACGCCTTACAGACATTCTCATAGTTTTCGTAGTGGTCGAGATGTTCAGGGTCAATATTGGTAATCACGCTGATCACGGACGGTAGGCGGGTAAAGGTGCCGTCGCTTTCATCGGCTTCCACAACAATCCATGCCCCCTGCCCCAGCCGGACATTGGTGCCGTAATTGTTGACCACGCCACCATTGATGACGGTGGGGTCAAAGCCGCCTTCTTCCAGCATTGCGCCAACCAGTGACGTTGTCGTGGTCTTGCCGTGCGTACCGCCGATTGAAATCGACATTTTCAGGTGCATGAGTTCCGCCAGCATTTCAGCGCGGCGGATGGTGGGTAATCCCTGTTCCTGCGCGGCCAGTAATTCCGGGTTGTCTTTTTTAATGGCGGAAGACGTCACGACTACGGCCGCATCTTTCAGGTTCTCGCCTGTATGGCCGATAAAGATATCAATGCCCTTATCGCGCAAACGCTTGACATTGGCGCTGTCCGAGATATCAGACCCCTGCACCGCATAGCCAAGGTCATTCAGGGTTTCGGCAATGCCGCTCATGCCGATTCCGCCGATGCCGATAAAATGAAATACGCCGATATCCGTCGGTATTGCTCTCATCCAAAATCCTTTACGCGCTAATCGTGGCGACCTTGTGTCAGATCATAGGTCTTTTGCGCATCCTTGTCCCATCCGGAGGCCAGGGCGGTGACAACATTACCCAATTTCCGCGCTGCGTCCGGTTTACCGGCTTTTCTAGCATTCTCCGCCGCCGTAAACAAGGTTTCTGGATTCTGTAAAAATGACTCGATACGGGCCAGTAAAGCTTCCTTCGTAAAGCCGTTTTCGGTCATGACCCATGCTCCGCCCAGATCGGCCACGGAATCCGCATTGCGTTTTTGCTGCTGATCCGCGTGGTGCGGATACGGAACGAAGATGGCCGGGCGGCCTGCCGTGGTGACTTCCGCCACAGTCGCCGCACCGGAACGCCCAATAAACAGGTGTGTTTCGGCCAGGCGCTGCGCCACGTTTTTAAAGAACGGCAGCAATTCCGCTTTTATGCCAGCCTCGTGGTAAATCCTGCGGGCTTCGCTTAACTCTTCTTCCCGGCATTGCTGAACGATGTCCAGACGCTGGCAATATGCTTCGGGCAACGAAGCAAACGCTTCGGGCAGCACCTTGGCAAACACACTGGCACCTTGCGAGCCACCCATGACAAAGATTTTCAGCGGGCCGTCCTGTTCAATCGCCGGATAGGGTTGATTATACAAGGCCGCGATATCCGGGCGCACCGGATTGCCGGTCACGACCATGCGCACGGCGTCGCTTTCGTCCAGTCCGGTAATGTCCGGTAAACCGACAGCTATGCGGTCTGCCTTCCTCGACAAAAACACATTGGCCCGGCCCAGAACGGCATTGGATTCATGAATGATAGTGGGAATACGTTTATTCTGCGCTACATAGACCGGCATCAGTGACGGATAACCGCCGAACCCCACCACCACCGAAGGTTTGATGGATTTTACAAGCTTTGCCGCCTGCAAATACCCGGCGCCCAGTGCCATGGCGGATTTGATTTTGCTGATAATGCCCGGCTTCATGGTCGCGCAGCTTAGGACTTTAACCGATATACCGCCCGCGAAAGGTTCATATTTTTTTCCTCTTTCATCCGTGGCCAGCACAACATTAAAGCCGCGTGATAACAAATCCTGCGCCAATGCTTCTGCCGGGAACATATGACCGCCCGTGCCGCCAGCCGCCAAGAGGATGGCTCTTTTCTTTTCCCCCTCGCTCATGCAGATGCCCTAACCGGTTTTAATGACAGGCTGCCGCGCGCAATACCGCTTCGCGCCTGACGACGGGTTAAAGACAGCACAAACCCCATGGCCATGCCCATCGACAAAAGCGACGAGCCGCCATAGCTGATGAACGGCAGCGTCATACCCTTCGTCGGCAGCATCGCCAGAGAAGAACCCATGTGAATGAGGGTCTGTCCTCCGAACATAATTAAAAGTCCTCCAGTTGCCAAAACGGCAAACACGTTGTCCGAGTCCATGACCCGGTTAAATCCGCGAACAATTACCGCAGCATAAAGCAGAACCATGACCAGAACAAACAATAGTCCCAGTTCTTCACCGGCAACTGAGAAAATAAAATCGGCGTGAGCATCGGGAATATCAAGCTTGACTGTGCCCTGCCCTGCCCCGGTGCCGAACAAGCCGCCGTTTTTAAAGGCATCGAGCGATTTTTCCACCTGGAATGTATCGCCGCTGGACGGGTCGATAAAGCGGTCAATGCGGCTTTGAACATGCGGAAAGCAGAAATAGGCCAGAGCAAGCCCGCCTATTGCCAGCGCGAGCAACGCCGTCACCAACCGCAAACGCAAACCGGCGAGGAAGATGATGCCGAGGAAACAACCACTGACCACAACGCTCATCCCAAGGTCAGGTTGCAGCAGGAGCAATGTCAGCACAACACCGTACAGACCAAATGCCCATTTTTGTCCGGCAAAGGACGGAACTTCCTTTTGACGGGCAATCAGCCATGCGGCCACAACGATAAAGGCCGGCTTTACAAACTCACTGGGCTGTAGCGAAAAACCGAAAACGGGCAGCCAACGGGTCGCGCCCTTTACTTCCGTTCCGAACGCCAGAACCATCAGCATGGCGAGAAGACCGCCAGCCAGAACGCACAAAGCAACACGCCAGACCATTTTGGTATCGCATAATGACAGACCGAACATGATGACAAGAGCCGGCAGCAGTAAAATCAGGTGACGGATAATGAAATGGTATTCGCCCGTACCGATGCGTTCGGCCACAGGCGGGGAAGCGGAGGCAACAAGAACCACGCCGAACGCTATAATGGACAGCAGCAACGCCAGCATGCCGCGGTCCACCGTCCACCACCAGCGGCCCAACAACGATTTGTCTGTGCGTGATAACAAGGTCATTGAACCGACACCTTGGAATATTTGTTGAACCAGTTAATAGTATGTTTCAAAACTTGTTCCAGATTTTGTCCGTCCCAAAAACAATGATCAGTATCTTCTAAAATTATTCTTTCACTTTCTGGATGCCCTGCGCTGTGCCATGAAATATCTTGCTTTGCGTATCTAAATTTATCGGCATGTAAAACTAAAATAGGCCTGTTTACGCTTTCAGATAGCTTTAAGCATTCTTCGACATCATATTCGTTGTATGCCTCCTTTATAAACTCGTCTCCTATCAAGCATTCGACCGCTGTACCAAAAAACCGCAAACCGTTCTTTTCTATAAGCTTAACATCATCCCACGTCCATATACTTGGCAAATCAAAGCTGGGATCCCAAAGGCATATTGCATCAACCTGTCTAGGCTCTGCGATCATTACTGTAGGGCCTCCGTAGCTATGCCCTATCATGTAAATTTCATCAAAATCTGATGTCTTTTCCTTCATCACCGTTTTTAGATCATTTGCATGAATTTTTAATGTGGAATCAGTAAGAGAGCGCCCATCTTTTTCCCCATCGTACAAATTAAATCTAAGAACGGTGAAGCCGGCCTGTGCCAATATATTTGCAGCAATTTTGTTTTGATACTCATTCATATGTCCGGTGAGACCATGCACCATTACCACGCAGCGGCCAGAATCTTCCAGTTTATTGGTTTTTCCGTATATTTTTTTTCCGTCATCGGCATCTATAGTCCAATTTTCATCGGGATGGATTTTCAGTTCCATTTTTACCTCAGTTTCAACGTCGATAAGCCGATCAGAGCGAGGATGACCGCGATAATCCAGAAACGGATCACGATGGTCGGCTCCGACCAGCCTTTCTTTTCAAAATGGTGATGAATGGGCGCCATCGCAAAAACACGCTTGCCCGTTAGCTTGAATGACACAACCTGGATCATCACGGACATGGTTTCCATGACGAACAAGCCGCCGATAATAGCCAGCACCAGTTCATGTTTGACTATTACCGCAATCGCGCCAAGCCCCGCGCCCATGGACAGTGAGCCCGTATCCCCCATAAACACCATGGCGGGCGGTGCGTTAAACCATAAAAATCCCATGCCCGCACCGATCAACGCGCCGCAGATGATGGCCAGTTCCCCTGCCCCCGGCACAAGGTGGATGCCTAGATATTCGGAGAACACGGCGTTACCGGCCAGATAGCTGATCAGGCCAAAACAGGTCGCGGCAATCATCACGGGGACTATTGCCAGGCCGTCCAGACCATCGGTTAAGTTTACGGCATTGGATGCCCCAACCATCACCAGTATCGCAAAGGGAATAAAGAAAATACCAAGCGGAAGCAGGTAATCTTTTACAAAAGGAATGGCCAGACCGGAGGCGATTTCAGGTTCCGTAAACAGAATGTAGGTCAGAACCGCAAGCAGCGCGATAAGACATTCCAGTCCCAGTCGGATTTTTCCGGGGACGCCCTTGTGAGATTTACTGGTCAGCTTTGCGTAATCGTCAGCAAAACCGATCAGGCCAAAACCGGCGACAACACCCAGAACAATCCAGATATACGGATTGGTGAGGTCGGCCCACAGCACTGTCGATATACCGCCGGAAATCAAAATCATCAGGCCACCCATAGTTGGCGTTCCGGCTTTTTTAAAATGACCTTCGGGGCCGTCTTCACGAATTGGCTGGCCTTCGGTCTGTTTGGATTTTAACCAGCGGATCATACCGGGCCCGATAATAAAACCGATAATCAGCGCCGTCATAATCGCCCCGCCCGTCCGGAAGGTCAGGTAGTTAAACAGATTGAAGAAAATTATTTCTTCGCCCAGAGGCGCCAGAAGATTATACAGCATTGAGTGACCCGACTTTTCCTTTTTTCAATTTCACAGGCAGAGCGCGCAGGGCTTCGACAACCAGTCCCATCTTGCTACCCAGTGACCCCTTTACCATCACAACATCTCCGGGAATCAAAACTTCAGGAACGATCTGTGCCAGTTCCGCGCTTGTATCCCTATGCTCTCCCCGCTGGTTTGCCGGAAGGTTGTCATGAAGTTTTTTCATATTTTTACCGCAAGTGTAGACAAGGTCAACATCTGCCGTTTTCAAGGGCAGCACCAGATCGGCATGCAATTGCGGCGATTGTTTGCCCAGCTCCAGCATATCGCCCAGAACGGCGATACGGCGGCCGCCCCTGCCCGGATCGATCAGCGCCAGCACTTTAAAGGCCGCATTCATGGAAGCAGGTGAGGCATTATAGCTTTCATCAATCAGGGTTACCGGGTTATCGCTTTCGCCGATATCCAGAAATTCGCGTGCGCCGCGTCCGGCAATCGCCTGCTGTTTGGCCAGCGCGGCGGCGGCCTTTTGCACATTCTGGCCAGCCACCTTTACGGCCAGCAGAACAGCCAAAGAATTCTGAACAATATGGCGGCCTGCAATCTGAAGCGAATAATCAACGACTTCGCCCATAATGTCAGCTTTTACGCGTGAACCGTTTGCCGCTTCCAGACATTCGATGATTTTTGCATCCGCATCGCTTTCGCCAAAGGACACAACTTTTGCGCCACGGGCTTCCGCTTTTGCTTTTAAATGGTCAAACCACTCGTTGTCGCGGTTCAAAATTGCGGTTCCGCCCGGTTTCAACCCGTCGAAGATTTCCGCCTTGGCATTAGCAATGCCTTCCATACCATTATCAAAATTTTCAGCGTGGACGCCCTGAACAGTCGTAATAATGGCAATATCCGGTTTTACCTGCTTCGTCAGGGGGGTTATTTCGTCCGGATGGTTCATGCCCATTTCAAAAATGCCAAAATCGCTACCCGCATGCATGTTGGACAAAGATAACGGCACGCCCCACATGTTGTTATAGCTTTTGACAGATGCGTGGGTCTGCCCCAATGCGCCGAACCCAGTTGCAAGCAATTCCTTTGTTCCGGTTTTTCCAACACTTCCCGTTACACCAATGACCTTAGCACCTGTGCGTTCGCGAGCCACCGCGCCCAAATCCTGCAGCGCCTTAAATGTATCATCCACCACCAGAAAGGCTTTTCTATCCATGCCATCGGGAATTTTTGATACCAGCGCGGCAGATGCGCCATTTTCAAACGCCTGCACCAGATAATCATGGCCATCGTTGTTGTCGCCAACCAGCGCGATAAACAAATCACCTTTTTGAACGCTGCGGCTGTCAATGGAAACGCCTGTTGCAGTCCATTCCTTTGTGCTTTTGCCGCCCGTTGCCTTGTCCGCTTCGGCTGAAGACCAAAGTGTCATGTTTTTATCCCCTCTATGGCTGAATGTGCTTCGGTAAAATCGTTAAATGGGTGAATTGTGCCTGCTACGCTTTGCCCTTCCTCGTGGCCTTTTCCTGCAATCACAAAGACGTCCCCGTCTTCCATAAGGTTAATTCCATGTTTAATCGCTTCGCGGCGGTCACCGATTTCCAGCGCGTCCGGTGCAAATTCCAGCATTGCCTTGCGGATGCTTGCCGGATCTTCTGAGCGCGGGTTGTCATCGGTGATAATGGCTATATCCGCCAGATCAGATGCGATCCGCCCCATCACCGGGCGTTTTTTGGTATCGCGGTCGCCACCGCAACCGATCAGGCAGATCAGGCGGTTATTGGTGTGCGGACGTAACGCCTGCAGCACATGTTCCAGCGCATCAGGGGTATGGGCATAATCAACATAGACCGCACCTTTTGGATGTCCGGGTACAAGCTGAAGCCTGCCGGGTACGCCGCGCAACTGTTCCAGCCATTTAGGTTCAACGCCCGTCAGGCCAAGGGCACATAGCGCATTCATGACCTGAAAATCGCCGACGATGGGGAATGTCAAAACATGCTGCTGCCCGTCCACGATGATTTCAATTTCCTGACCTTCCGGTTTCGGCGTACGGCCCTTTAACAAAATGTCATCGCCCGCTTCACCGTAACTAATGATGCGATGCCCGGCTTTTTCACATATTACTTTTAATTCGTCATAGCGCTCATCATCGGCGTTCAGCACTGCACGCGAACCGGCAGGCATCACTTCGGCAAATAAACGCGCCTTGGATTGAAAATAGCGATCCATGTCACCGTGGTAATCCAGGTGATCGTGAGAAAGATTTGTATAGCCTGCGGCTGTCATCTTCACGCCATCCAGACGATATTGATCCAGGCCGTGACTGGATGCTTCCATCGCGAGGTGTGTAATACCGACTGCCGCCAGGTCAGCCAGTTCCGCATGCAGGGACACAGGATCCGGCGTTGTCATGGAGCCGGAACGCACCATACCGGGACCACGCACGCCCAATGTGCCGATGGACGCACAGCTTTTTGTTCCTGATAAATGCCAGAGCTGCTGACAGAAATTCACCGTCGATGTCTTGCCGTTTGTACCCGTGACAGCCGCTATTGTTTCCGGCTGGAGTTCATAGAATTTTGCCGCCATCTGCGCCAGCGCCTGACGCGGGTTGGTATGTTCAACCAGAACGGTCTGGCCTGCATCCTGCGGCAGTTTCGTGCCGGGTTGGGCCAAAACCGCGCTCGCCCCGTGACGGATTGCATCTTCTATATAGTCTTGCCCCATAACCTTTGTGCCGGGCAGAGCAGCAAAGACAAAACCGCGGCGCACCTGACGACTATCAGATGTGATCCCTTCCACAGGAACAGACTTATCAGTTTGAATCAAATCAGTGAGACTGTGCATTACGCTCCTCCCTGACCTGTTCTTCTGATTTAACCAGATGGCGTAATGTGCTTTCGAAATCCTGCCCCACAATCCGCGGGGCCAGTCCTTCCAGATTTGCGATCGTCGCAATGACTTCACCCGCAACAGGCGCAGCAACCCAACCAGCTGTGGCAAAATTATTTGTATTCTTCGTTCCCGTTGGCTCATCCAACATCACAAAGACGGCATAGCGCGGATCATCCATCGGGAAAGCCGCGACAAAAGAAGACAGACGCTTATCATGATCGTAGCCACCGGGGCCCGGCTTATCGGCCGTACCGGTCTTGCCACCAACCATCAGGCCCGGCACATTTGCTTTTTTTCCAGATCCGTCTGTTACATTTAATCGCATCAACTGGCGCATCCTGTGTGCCGTTTGCGGCGAAACAATGCGTTCACTGACCGATTTTGCGGCTTTTTGGTGGGTATTATCGTTCAAAATCAGGGTCGGCTCGATTTTCTCCCCACCATTGATGATGGAGGAAACGCCCGTTATCAGTTGCAATGGTGTCACAGCAACCGCATGACCAAATGACGCGGACAAGGTATCGACGTCATGCCACGGGGTGTTGAAACGCGACGTTGCAACTTCCGGAATTTCCAAAGGGGATTTCCCGATCAGGCCAAAGTGTGTGTAGTAATCTTGGAGGGTTTTCGTCCCCATCGTTTCCGCCATCAGGGCCGTGCCGATATTGGAAGAATGTATGAACACTTCCGGCAGGCTTAGTATCCGTTCCTGCGCGTGATAGTCACGGATCGGCCGCGCGCTTTTTCTTTTTAACGGTTCACGCGCATCGAACGCCTTACGCAGCGGGTTTTTCTGGCTGTCTATAAACGCCGCAACTGAAAACACCTTGAACACAGAACCAAGTTCGTATGTGCCCAGCGTTGCCTTGTTGAATTTCTGCACATCTTTTGCGTCAACAGCGTGATGAGGGTCAAAGTCCGGCAAAGATACAAGCGCCAGGATTTCTCCGTTGCGGACATCCATAACAATCCCTGCGGCACCTTTGGCCTTATATTCATGCATCGCGGCATTGAGTTCGCGACGCAGGGCATGCTGGAACCGCACGTCTATTGTCAATGCAAGGGAGGGATTATTTCCTTTTAAAAAACCATCGAACGAGGACTCAACCCCCGCGATCCCGTTGCCATCAACAGACGAATACCCCACTAGGTGAGACGTCAGCCCGCCTTGCGGGTAAATGCGCCGGTCTTCATCCTTAAACGCCAGACCGGGCTCCCCCAGATAGAGAACTTTTTGCTGTTCATCCGGCGTCAGGTTTCTTTTCAACCACTCAAAACGGCTTTTGGCCTGAATTTTTTTCAATGTGCTGCCGTAATTCAGATCCGGGAACAGCCGCACAAGACTTTTTGCGACTTCCTCCGCATTTCTTACCATTGAGGGGTCAACATATAGTGACGCAGTGCGTAAAGAGCGCGCAAGCAACACACCGTTACGGTCGGTAATGTCTGCGCGGCGCAATAAAGCCCCCTCATCCCGGCTTTCATCCGCATAGCCGGCAACGTCCCGCCCCTTAAATCCGCCCTGAATGATGGAAATATCAACAACCCTGGCAGCAACGATGATGTATGCCAGCACAAAGACTGCACTCACAATCACCATACGGCCGCGCGCCTGATCCAATGCGGAGCCGCGTTCGCCCTTCATATGAAATGCTTTTTGGCGGAATGGTTTCAAGCCTAGAACCCTCCCCCTTCATCAAGACCTTCTAAAAGGGCATTGAATTTCTGACGATCTGAATTCTGTATAACGTTTTCACTGGGGGTTTCTTCCGGAGGAGTGGAAGCAGGGGCGAGCTCTCCGTCTGAAGGAGGCGTAGCAGACAATGAAACCGGGATCGGCTTCACAGAGGGAACAACCGGAGCAGCAGCTTCCGGTATATCGGAGATGTCTTCGGTTACCTGTAAAGATTCAGGATTTTCGACAGGCAGGTATGTATCGGCCAGAGTCTCAAGGCGCACGGGAGAGTTCAGGTAATCCCATTCGGCTTCCAGAACACGGATCGCTTCCAGCTCCAAGTTCACCTGACGGCTTAGACGGCGCAGGGACTCTTCCTGCCGCTGCACCGACTGACTAACCCAAAACAATGCAGAGCCCAGCAAGATTGCCACACTCCATGAAAAGACGTTCGAGATACGGAATATACGCAAGCTCATGACGCGCCCCCTATCCTAACACCGGCTCTTAAACGGGCAGAACGCGCGCGCGGGTTAGACGCGATTTCCTGTTCTCCGGGTTCCAGCGGTTTGCGGAACGGCAAGTCAAATGTCTTCGGCGCGGCGTTCGCATCAAGCTGCGGCAAATGCCGGGAGCCCTGCGCGCTGCGGCCGGACTGCTCATAAAAGAATGTTTTGACGATACCGTCCTCTAAAGAATGGAAGGATACAACGACCAGGCGCCCGCTTTCCTTCAACAAAGATACCGACGCCTGCAGCGCGCGCTCCAGCTCACCCAGCTCATCATTCACCGCAATGCGCAGCGCCTGAAACGTGCGGGTTGCCGGATCACTCTTGTCTTTCGGAGATGAACGCACAACCGAGCGCACGATATCGGCAAGCTCAAACGTCGTCTCTATCCGTGCATTCTCACGGCGATCAACAATCTTACGTGCGATCTGACGGGATTTTCTTTCTTCGCCATATTGATAAATAATATCCGCCAGTTCTTTTTCCGGCAGGGCATTGACAAGATCGGCGGCACTTTGTCCGGCGGAGCGGTCCATGCGCATATCAAGGGGCGCATCAAAGCGGAAAGAAAAGCCGCGATCCGCCTCATCCACCTGAAACGACGACACGCCGATATCTAACACAAAGCCATCCACCTGTTTAAAGCCAGCAGCGTTAACAAGTTCCAGCGCATCACCAAACGCGCCCTTCACGATTATGAAGCGTTCACCAAACTCTTCCTTTAATCCCTGCGCACGCGCAATCGCGTCATCATCGCGATCAATTGCAATGACCGTACAATCCGCCGCCTCCAGAAACGCACGGGTATATCCACCTGCACCAAATGTGCCGTCGACATAGACCTCGCCATCCTGCGGACGCAGAACCTCAACCACCTCTTTCAGCATTACAGGAATGTGCCCGGTCATGACGCGCCCCCTTTCGGAATGGTCAAGCCTCCATCCTTCACTTTGGCGCGCGCCTCATCGCGGCGTTTTTCCAAAGCCTTCGGCGACCAAAGCTGGAATTTCGCCCCCATACCGACAAACGCGGCCTGATCGTCAATGGATGCGTATTTGGACAACCCTTCGGGAAGTATGATGCGGCCATCACCATCAAAGGGAAGCTGAACGCTGTCAGCGAATACGGCCGTGGCCAGATCGTCCTGCTCTGCCGAGAACAGATCAAACTCATCCAGACGCTTGCTCAGTTCCTGCATATAGGACCACGCGAAGCCTTCCAGGCAGGTATGCACGTTGGAGCGAAACAGGACAACTCCCTGAAAGCTCTGATCCGCAAGTTCGGCGCGCCACTGGGCCGGCACGGACACGCGCCCCTTCTTATCAACCCGGTTTATATGTGTAGACAGAAACAAAGCCATGATTGGCGAGATCTCCTCGAGGTCAGCACACAGGCCCTCCCAGATGGACCTATATGGATATTTATGGGATATCATGGGATAGCATGGGCGGTCAATTTCGCCAAGCCCTGTTTTTGCTTTTGATACACAGTAAAGTTCAAAGACACCCAAGGCCGAGGGGAAGATTCATGCTTAAAAATCACCCGCATTTGGCCAAAAATACAAAAACACCCCATAAAACGGAAAAATATTTTTCATATTTTAAATGTCGTAACTTGGGATTTCTCTAAGATAAAATTGAGATTTATGAAAATAAAGCTCTTTAACCTACTGTTATTAAACATTTTTTTGAAAAAAGTCCTTGCAATATGAAAACTCTATTGCTATAACCTAGCTCATCGGAAACAAATAAACTCTTGTGTGTGGGGAGTACTTACAATGTTGATGACTTTGCTAATGATGGCTTTGGCTGTAAATGGTGGCTTATACGCCGGAACGATTGTGTTTTCTGCGATGAAAACCGCCGAAATGAATAGAGCTTCCAGCTTTTTTCAAAAGATTACAGCGTAAGACCAAAAAGTTATAAGACGAACAAAGACTTCGAATAATGAAGCGGGGCAGTCTTAAAAAACTAAAACCGTCCGGGTTTACCCTCCCCCGGACGGTTTTTTGATGAATTTTGAAAAGCCAGAAAGCCTGTAAGCCGGGTTCTGTACCGCATAAAGCGGCGATGACCATTCCTCTAGGATGCCCGTTACCGGACACCTCCAGCACTCTACCCGGATTTCGAGGTGGAAACGCCCCATATGAAATCCCTATTTGAGCTTGCTTCCGGCGGGGTTTACCGTGCCGTGTAATGTTACCATCCACGCGGTGCGCTCTTACCGCACCCTTTCACCCTTACCTGATCTGGGCTCACGTGTGGCCCAGCCATCGGCGGTATACTCTCTGTTGCACTGTCCGTAGGCTCGCGCCCCCCGGGTATTACCCGGCACCGTGTTTCCGTGGAGCCCGGACTTTCCTCTCCCACCCTTGGGCAGCAGCGGCCATCCGGCTTTCTGACACAGGCTTTGTATCACAGTTTCAAAAAATGATGCAAATATTTAAGATTTTTAGGTTTTTACCGATTCAGCAAGCTTTCCGAAGCCTTCTTTTTCGATACGGTCCCAGGGGAACAAGTCTCCGGGATCCTGCTTGCGGTCCGGAGCGACATGTTCGTGCCCCAACACCCATTCAATCGCGTTGCGTTTGCAGATATCGCGGCACAGATCTATCAACGCCTCTATCTGAACATCCGGAAACGGCCTGTAGCCGTGTTCATGCCCCGGGTTCACCAGTTCAATACCGATGGAGAGCGAATTGACATCGGTTTCGCCCTGCCAGTCTGACTTTCCGGCATGCCAGGCACGCTTACCCTCCTTCACCAGATGATACACCGTGCCGTCTTCGTCAACGACATAGTGAGCACTTACCTTGCTATCCGGATCGCACAACCGATCCAGCGCCATTTCTGCTGTCGGCATGCCCGTATAATGCAGGAGGATTATTGACGGTTTTGCGCCATCTTTACGGTCCTCATAATTGGGAGACTGCCATTTTATGCTGTAACGATTGCCCGCGTTCATGCGAATACTATGTTGAAACAGAAGGATGTTTGCAATGAAAACACTCACGATACTGGTAATTATAGCAGGTGCACTCATGTTTGGATTTATGATGAATACGGGCAAAGGCAATGCGGCAACCAGCGCCGCCGCAAATAAAAACCCCGACCTTAAGGAAGAAAAACCGGAAGGATACCCCACAGTTACCGTCGGTGGCGGATGCTTCTGGTGCCTGGAGTGGGAATTTGACGCTCTTCCCGGCGTATTATTCACGGAATCCGGTTATGCCGGCGGTCATCTGGATGACCCGTCTTACCGTGACGTTACAACAGGAAAAACCGGCCATGCCGAAGTGGTGCAGGTTACATACGACCCTGAAAAAATCACACTGCGGACGATATTGGACCATTTCCTGCAAAAAGCCCACGACCCGACCCAGCTAAACCGGCAGGGTGTCGATGTGGGCACACAGTACCGGTCCGTTATCTTTTACGCCAATGACGAAGAGAAGCAAATTGCCGAAGACGCCATTGCAGGTGCGGCCGATGCATGGAAAGACCCGATTGTCACGACCGTGGAATATCTCAATGCCTATTTCCCGGCAGAAGGCTATCATCAGGACTATTATGAGAAGTACGAAAACCAGAACGGAAAAGCCCATATTCGCGTCCTTATGAAAGAAAAAAAGAAGAATAAGTAAAACTTGAATATTGAGGGGCTTTACTCTATGTCACTAGGCATGACAAATCTGGCCTATACAGATGAAGTAGCGCGGGCGACAGCCCCAATCTATAACATGCTTTCCGATCAGTATGACGAAAAGTACTGGGAGACGCTTGCGCCCTTTATCTATGAGATCAACCGCCTGAAAAAAGAAAAGAACGCCGTTATCCTGGCCCACAACTACATGACGCCGGATATCTTTCACGGCGTGGCGGATATTGTCGGCGATTCCCTGGCTCTAGCCCGTGAAGCAGCTAAAACGGATGCTGATATCATCGTTCAGTGCGGTGTACATTTCATGGCCGAAACTTCCAAGATTTTATGCATGGACAAAAAAGTCCTGATACCGGACATGAAAGCCGGGTGTTCGTTGGCCGAAGGAATTACCCCGGCCGACATCCAACTACTGCGCGAAAAATATCCGGGCGTTCCGATTGTGACGTATGTAAACACGTCCGCCGCCGTTAAGGCCGTCAGCGATGTGTGCTGCACGTCCGGAAACGCGGTAAAAATTATCAACGCGCTCGATGCTGATGAAGTGCTGATGGTGCCGGACCGTTACCTTGCACAATATACGCAGAGCAAAACCAAAAAAATCATTCACAGCTATGCCGGAAGCTGCATGGTGCATGAACGCTTTACGGCGGATGATATCCGGCAATTCCGCGAGCGGTACCCTGGTGTCGTCGTGCTGGCGCACCCTGAATGTACGCAGGAAGTTTTGCAGGCTGCTGACTATGCCGGTTCAACCCAGCAGATGATCGATTATGTCGAAGATGAAAAACCGGGCCGCGTTGTGCTGATTACCGAATGTTCCATGAGCGATAACGTCGCTGCCGCACACCCGGAAATGGAACTTGTGCGCCCGTGCCAGCTTTGCCCGCATATGAAACGCATTACCCTGCCGAAAATCCTGAAATGCCTGATGGATGAAGAACCGGAAGTGCTGGTTGATCCCGCACTGGCGGAAAAGGCGCGCATCCCGATCGAACGGATGCTGGAATTGAGCTAATGAGCTTGTCACCGTTGATTATCGAAGATGCTGTCCGTAGGGCGTTAAGTGAAGATCTTGGTCACGGACATGACATTACATCGCAATCCACAATCCCGGCTGATGCCGACGGGGTGGCCCGTATTGTGGCACGGGAGCACGGGGTGCTGGCTGGGCTTGTACCGGGGCTAACCGCCTTTACCTTTACGGACCCCGATTTTGATATCCAGATCGAAAAACAGGACGGTGATTTCCTGGAAGACGGCGATGTGATTGCCACGATCGAGGGGCCTGCCCGCGCGCTTTTGACGGCTGAACGTACCTGCCTCAATTTCATGACGCATCTATCAGGTATTGCGACATTGAGCGCGCAATTCGTTCAGGCCATTGACGGGACAAAAGCAAAGATTGCCTGCACCCGCAAAACGCTGCCGGGCCTGCGAGCATTCCAGAAATATGCCGTAAAGGTTGGCGGCGGCATGAACCACCGGTTCGGACTGGATGATGCAATCCTGATCAAAGACAACCACATAGCACTGGCAGGCGGGATTGCAGCGGCGCTGGACGCGGCAAAGAACAGCGCCGGCCATATGGTAAAAATCGAAATTGAAGTCGATACGCTAGGCCAGTTGGAAGAGGTTCTATCCCATGGCGGAGCAGATATCGTCATGCTGGATAATTTCAGCAATGAAAACCTTAAAGAAGCCGTGCAACGCATTGATGGCGCATTGATTACCGAAGCTTCAGGCGGCGTAAATCTAGGCACGGTGCGGGCGATTGCGGAAACGGGCGTTGATATTATCTCTGTCGGCGCGTTGACGCACTCCGCCCCTGCCCTTGACCTTGGTCTGGATATTGATGTCTAGGACCCTTCTGGTCAAACTGACCCCATCGGCAAGAAAAAATGACATTGCCGGCTGGGCCAAAAACGAACATGGCGACGATTATTTAAAAGTCAGTGTGACAACCGTTCCCGAAAAAGGAAAGGCCAACAAGGCGATGATTGCGTTGCTGGCCAAACATTACAAAATACCGAAATCTTCTATCACCATTACCAAAGGCGAAACCGAGCGTTTAAAAACGCTCAAAATTTCAGAAGGCGTTATCTTAGAAATATAAGAATGCGATATGAACCAGAGCGAACACGTAGTAGCCGCCCAAATGGTACGACGCGTCAATTGCCGTGGCTTCAAACGAGCTGCTGGTGTATAGCGCCCCCATAAGAGCCGGAGGCATTGCAAAGGCTACCCACAACATACAAGACAGAGCGAAGTATCCGGCTGATGCCATCTGCAGGTTAGCCACGTTTTCGATACTCAGGAAGCTGGCAAGGAAAGCGTAGAAACACGCTGAAAGCAACCATAGGAACAACGAGGCGACGAATGGAAACACTGTCGGCTTCATATCCTCAAGCTTCACGCCCCTTGCTTCCGCCCATTGCTTGCCCATTGCTTTCGGATGATACCAGATAGTTCCAAGCAGGAAGGCGAGAACGCCTGACAATAAAATTGCGATAAAGTTAATATGTAGGTCTATTGATTCCATGATGACACCTATTGCCTTTCAACCATTTTCTTTTTTATTTCTGCGATCGCCCGTGCCGGGTTCAACCCCTTTGGACAGGCATTTGTACAGTTCATAATCGTGTGACAGCGATACAGGCGGAACGGATCTTCCAGCTGATCCAGGCGTTCGCCGGTTGCTTCGTCGCGGCTATCGACAATCCATCGATATGCCTGAAGCAGTATTGCAGGACCAAAGAAGCGGTCACTGTTCCACCAATAGGACGGGCAGGACGTTGAACAGCAAAAACACAGGATACAGGCAGCGGGGCCATGTCCGTCTTCACCGTTCAGCTTGTTGGCATCATCAGCGCTTTGCAGACGTTCCTTTGTTGGAGCGGCGCTATCCGTTTTCATCCACGGCTCAATCGCCTGATACTGGGCATAAACGGGGTTTAAATCAGGCACTAGGTCCTTCACCACATTCATGTGCGGCAGCGGTGTGATTTTGACATCACCGCCAACGTCATCAATCGCTTTCGTGCAGGCCAGCGTATTGCGGCCATCGATATTCATAGCACAGGATCCACAAATTCCTTCGCGGCAAGAGCGGCGGAAGGTCAAAGAGCCATCCACTTCATTTTTAATTTTGATCAGTGCATCGAGTACCATCGGACCGCACTTGTCGAGGTCGATGGTGTAGACATCCATGCGCGGATTTTCAGCATCATCCGGATCCCAGCGGTAAATTTTAAATGTTTTTGTCCGCTTGGCCCCATTTGCCGCGTCATATTTCTTGCCCGGCTTGATTTTGGAATGTCTGGGGAGTGTAAACTGTGCCATTGATAAAGCCCTGTGAACTCAAATAACTTCTGAGGATAACCTTTTTATATAGAGGTGTGAAGCCCTGGAAGTGTTTATCAACGGTTTTACGCGACAAGATCCAAGGTATCGGCGTGGGGCTTCTTCTTTTTGTCCTGACTAGGTTCAGGCTCATAATCTTTCCATATGTTATCGATAACACCATCGAGAATCATATTTTCGGCCATTCGTAACGCCAGTGACTGTTTTTGCTCCTCAACAGGTCCGCCGAGGCGGAAAACGGAACCGATGATGTTTTCCACCAGTTCACGCGTTGTGATTTCTTTAATCCTTTGAAGTTCTTCACGTAAATCAGGCTTTTCGACCGTACCCATGTTCGAAATGATATTTATGACCTTTTCCATCATGTATTCTTCGAGGATCGTTTTTATTTCCGCGCTGATTTTTTCCTTTAGAGCTGTCTCCTCTTTCAGTGTCAGAACCGGCGGCATGTATATCCCGTTATCTTCTTCCGGTTCTCTTTCTTCTTCATCCGGTTGCGGTACCGGCGGTTCCTGAACCTGAACAGGCTGCGCTTCATGTGGCGGCTGTGTTACCTCCGGCGGTTCCGGTGCCTGATATGCCTGCGTATGTATCGGCTCTTCGCTCACTTGCCTGTCCGCCGAAGCGGCGG
Organism: Alphaproteobacteria bacterium; assembly: GCA_030426925.1. Taxonomy (GTDB): domain Bacteria; phylum Pseudomonadota; class Alphaproteobacteria; order Micavibrionales; family Micavibrionaceae; genus JAUHXT01. The sequence goes on from JAUHXT010000029.1 coordinate 22,812, forward strand.
CAAGCCATTCCTCAACCATTTCATCCGCGATATGCTGATCGTCCAGTATCTCCTGCAAGGTATCGAGATCCAGCCCGTCTTCTTCCAGACGCTCCGTATCGATGCCGCGAATTTCGAGGCGCTGCTTTAATTCTTCTTTTTTCTTTTGCTTTTCGGCGTCCCCGCGATCGGCCTCAGCCGTCGGTGCCTCTTCTTCCGTTACTTCCTCCAGGATCACCAGACGCGCAGTCGCTGTGAATGAACCACCGGAATCTGCATCGCAGCCCTCTATAACAATATGATAGCGCGTACCTTTTGGCAGGTTGGACACCGAAGCCATTGCCATGGAAAAGGCCACGTTCATTGCCGCATCGCGGCTTTCATTTGATGTCCCTTGAAAAACATTGCTCATCCTCTATAGATGGGCTCTATAGGGAAAATGTCAAGATTTTGCTATTTATATATTTATAACAAAGACTTAGTAAACCCGTGCTTTTGGCGGAACCGGTTCCACTTCGTCTGTCAGCGTGTGCAGGATGACGGGGCGTGAACCAAGTGTCGTTTTGCCATGGGAATCCACCCATACAACCGAGTGCTTCAGCCAGTTTTCATCATCTCGTTCGGCATAATCCTCCCGCGCATGCGCGCCACGGGATTCCAGACGGTCAACGCCGGAATATAAAGTCGCGACGGCCTGTCCCAGCAGGTTATCGAGTTCCAGAGTTTCCACCAGGTCGGTGTTAAAGATCAAAGAGCGATCTGTAATACCCAGATCAGATTTGCCATCAAATGTCTTGGAAATCTTGTCACAACCTTCCTGCAACGTTTCGCCGGTACGGAAGACGGCGGCGTGATCCTGCATCGTGCGCTGCATTTCACCGCGCAATTCCGCCGGACGCGTCGAGCCCTTTGAATATCGGTAATGGTCAAGGCGTTCGAGTGCGCGCGTACCATCATCCCCAGTAAGCGGACGGTGCTTTGCCCCCGGTGCAACGGTTTCAGCGCAGCGTATAGCCGCCGCACGACCGAATACAACCAGATCAAGCAGCGAGTTGGAGCCCAGACGGTTTGCACCATGCACCGAGACACAGGCCGCTTCACCAATCGCCATCAAGCCCGGCACTACACGGTTCGGGTCACCGGATGTCGGTGCCAGAACTTCGGTACGGAAGTTGGTGGGGATGCCGCCCATGTTGTAATGCACCGTCGGCAATACGGGGATCGGTTCTTTCGTCACATCGACACCGGCAAAAATACGCGCGCTTTCGGCAATACCGGGCAGGCGTTGATGGATGATATCAGGGTCCAGGTGCATAAGGTTCAGATGGATATGGTCTTTGCCTTCACCGACACCGCGCCCTTCACGGATTTCGATTGTCATGGAGCGGGAGACGACATCACGGGACGCGAGGTCTTTAGCGGACGGCGCATAACGCTCCATAAAGCGTTCACCTTCAGCGTTGGTAAGGTAGCCTCCTTCCCCGCGGACGCCTTCAGTAATCAGGCAGCCTGCGCCGTAAATACCGGTCGGGTGGAACTGAACGAATTCCATATCCTGTAACGGCAGACCGGCGCGCAGCACCATTCCGCCGCCATCGCCCGTACAGGTATGTGCGGAGGTACAGGAGAAGTAAGCACGGCCATAACCGCCTGTCGCAAGAATTGTCTGGTGCGCACGAAAGCGGTGAATGGTTCCGTCATCAAGGTTCCAGGCCATGACGCCCAGACAGGTGCCGTCATCACTCATGATCAGGTCGAGAGCGAAATATTCGATAAAGAATTCCGCCTGATGTTTTAACGCCTGCTGATACAGTGTATGCAGCATGGCGTGACCCGTCCGGTCGGCGGCGGCGCAGGTGCGCTGCGCCGTTCCTTTGCCATAGTGCGTAGTCATACCACCAAAGGCGCGCTGGTAAATCTTTCCTTCCGCTGTCCGGGAAAACGGCACACCATAGTGTTCCAGTTCAATGATGGCGGGAATTGCTTCACGGCACATATATTCGATCGCATCCTGATCGCCCAGCCAGTCAGAGCCCTTGATTGTGTCGTACATGTGAAAGCGCCAGTCGTCTTCCCCCATATTCCCAAGGGCGGCGGAAATCCCGCCCTGCGCTGCCACAGTGTGCGAACGGGTTGGAAAGACTTTCGATATCAATGCGGTACGAAGTCCTTTTTCGGCACAACCGAAACCGGCGCGCAAGCCGGCACCACCGGCACCCACTACTACCACATCATATTCGTGATCGATAATTTCGTACTGTCCATTCATGATGCAAACGCCACTTTCAAAATGCTAAAGATACTGG
>JAUHXT010000030.1 GCA_030426925.1 Alphaproteobacteria bacterium
CCGCTACGCTGTCATAGTTTCGTACGAACTGGTAGAAGTTTCCGGTATCTGAATTATACAGCAGGTCTTGCGTACCGCCGCCGCCTGTAATCGGTCTTGGGTTGTTGTCCAATATCGCTTGAATGAACGAGTTGCTGCCCGGCGGTATAGAATTGGAATATAAAGTATCGTTTCCAGCAGTTCCGGTTACAACTGTCGGGGGGGTGTTCAACAAATCAGTCACATCAACAATTCCATCGGCGAAGCTGTAGCTTTGGACATTCGTAACCATATCTGTTCCATCGGTTCCGGGTCCCGAACGCTGATCAACCAATGTATAAATGCCACTGTCTAACGTTATAACGTAATCGGCAAAATCACCTGTAAAGACAGCCGTATCAGTTCCATTACCGCCATCAATCGTATCGTCTCCGGCACCCCCATATAATGTGTCGTTACCTTCGCCGCCGTATAAAATATCGTCCCCGTTGGCATCCGGTACAGTCTGATACGCGACGCCAGCATACGGCCCCATATCGACGTACCCACCGCCTGTATCAGGACCGGCCATTTCAACCAGCATGACCTGGCCGCCGCCGCGCTCAAAGAACGTCGCTTCCAGCGTATAGGTTCCGGCCGCCAGGCTCTGCCCGGCGCTGGTTACAGTTGTCGCCCCGTGCAAACCGTCATTGTTAACAATCTGCACGCCATCCAAAAACAGTGCGCTACCGTCATCGGAACGCGTGCGGAACGTATAGGTTCCGGCGACCGTAATCGTTAATGTCGTTTCGAATTTAAGCGCAAAATTATCGCCTGTATCAAACCCGGCCGGATCCGTATTTTGCGTGATGCCTGTACTTGTGGCGGTGTTGCTGTTGTCGCGCCCGCCGTTCACGGTAAAACCTGCCGTTGCCAGCGTGCTTGGCGTACCGCTCAGATCATAATATTCATAGCGCCAACCCGGGTTGCTAACGATTAACGACGCATCATAATCACCGTTGATCGTATCGTTGCCATCGCCGCCGTATACCGTGTCGTTTCCTGCACCGCCATTGATGGTATCGTTGTTTTCTTCGCCGTAGATTTCATCATCACCATCGTCACCATCCAGCGTATCATCACCTGTTCCGCCATAGATTTCGTCATTGGCGCCGCCGCCGGATATTGTGTCATCGCCGCTGCGCCCATAAAAGATGTCTATTCCTTCAGCGCCGTACATCTGGTCGTTTCCTGCGCCGCCATCCAGTGTGTTGGTTGTACCCGTATCATCGGAGGCCATGGTCAGCAGGGACGTACCTTCCCATTCAATCACAGAATCCTGTGCGCCGCCTGCGCCCTGATCGTTCCAACCGCCGCCATTATTCATTTCTATGGCATCTTCGTTGCCGGAGTTGTTCGGTTCACCGCCGTTCCAGTTTTCGTAGTATCCGTTTTGTGCGCTGCCGCCCGCATCGCCCTGCCAAAACATTTGTCCATCATCCGGACCGCCGACCCATAACCAGTTTCCTTCCACCGCGGCATCCGATCCGCCCAGCCAGCTATCACCGGAAATGATCCCGGCCACGAAGGCATTTTCAGCCGCAGATGTAATGACCGCCAGATGTCCGGCGACACCGTTGATTAAAGAGTTTTGCGCGTTTGTATTCGCCTGCGCCCAATTATAATTGGTTGTTACCTGTTGGTAGAAGTTACCAGTGTCAGAAGAATAAACCACGCCGGGATTGGCCGCTAAAATTGCATCGATCTGGCTTTGCAGTGACCCACCAGAACTACCCGCGTAGAGTATGTCGCTACCGTCACCGCCGTTTATCGTGTCATTACCGCCACTGCCTTCGATCGTATCGGCACCTGCAAACCCGTTGATGATATTATCGCTGTCATTGCCGATGATCGTGTCGTCATAACCGGTCGCATCAACATTTTCGATCATTCCAATAACGCCGGTATCACCAACGCCGTTATTGTTTATCACCTGATTAATCATATCAATATCAATGCCGCCTGATGTGGCCGTTGCATCGAATAAATCAGTGCCGCCACCGCCGCTGATAACGTCGGAACCTGCGCCGTTGTATATGATATCGTCACCGTCACCGGCGTCTATTTTATCATCGCCATTACCGCCATAGATGATGTCGTTTCCATCACCGCCGGAAATGTTATCGTTTCCATCATCGCCGTAGAGCACATCATCGCCTGTATCACCGATCAGGAAGTCATCGCCATCTTCGCCAAAGAGAATGTCATTGCCGCTATCGCCCATAAGGCCATCATTACCGGAACCGCCATTTAGAACGTCATCCCCGGCGCCGCCGATCAATCGGTCGTTGTCAGCGCCGCCATACAAAAGATCAGCGCCGTCATTGCCGAAAATACGGTCCGCGCCACCCTCACCAATAATTATATCGTTTCCACCATCACCGAAAATGCGGTCATTGCCGTCCCCTCCAATGATTGCATCATCGCTATTCAGTCCTACGACGCGGTCTGCGCCGCCGCCGGCATCAATGACATCACCATTGTCACCGTCCTGCCCTTGCAGGTTATCCGCGCCACCTGTTCCGGTTATTGTGACCGTTCCAAGATCACCGGCTGTCGGTTCCGTTCGTCCATACAAATGGTTTACGCCAGTGACATTGCTGCTGGAACCTTGTGTCAGCAAAAGCGAAGACAGGTTGGACGTGCTAACGTTCTGACCGTTAACACGCACAGCGTTAAGTTCAATGCTATCACCCGGATCGCCCGAGCCGCCATTAAAACGAAATGAAAGAGAGGACGGGTAATTCCCGTTGTATTCAAGAGCGTAGCTGTATGTTGATGAGGAGGTCGTGACAGAAGAGGACGAGACGATGACACCGCCAATAAGAATTTCCATCAGCGGCGCATTACCGCCGCTGTAGCTACCCAACGCATCTATTTCTAGGAGAAATGTGCTCAAACCGACCCAAGCCCTCTTTGCTATATAGCTTTATTAGCCTTAATTTTAGTCAAAAATAATTAGAAAGACGTTAAAGTGGGCGCGCGGCACAGCCTCTATTTTTACATTTTATTTCAGTGCTTTAAATATAATTTGTGTGCCCGACGCCTCCACTGTTCACCTTTTCAATTTTTGGACGCCCAGAAATTTCCCTAATATGTTGATATTACTTTATTATTTACGGACATCCCTAAACCAAAATCGATCCGGATAAAGGTAAACTTAATATTTGCCAATATCGCCTTAAAAAGAAGCCCGCCGAAAACAGCGGGCTTTTTATAGTTTTGGTGTAAATTTTTGTATCAGAATCTATAGGACACACCCGCTCCCACAATCAGGGGATTCAATTCGACATCGTCAGCACTTAGCGGCGTGTTTCCACCAAGGTTTGTGTCAACATCCACGTCCAGGTCAATATACTTGGCATCGACGTTCAGGCCCCAGTTTTCGCTGAGCCAGTAATCGAAACCTGCCTGCACGGCAAAACCGAAACCGCCATCAACATCAAGATCTGTAAAGCCTGTCCCTTCATCTTCACCATAAAACATGGAGTAGTTTATACCCGCACCGATGTAAGGGCTGAATTGAGAGTCGGGCGTGAAGTGATATTGTAAAGTCACGGTCGGAGGCAGAATCCAAGTATTACCAACATTCAATGTTCCGGCATGAATTTCGTGGTGTGCCGTTGCCGCGATAAGTTCGGCCGCAATGTTGTTTGTCAAAAAATATGTTACGTCAACTTCCGGAGTGATCGCATCGCCGACATCGGTGCGCAATGCCGTGCCGGTTACAACGCCATCGCCGTCAGGGAGAACTCCGATCACACGCCCGCGTAATTGAAAACGCTCTTTGGAAAGCCAGTCCGTGCCTTCCTGCGCCATGGCCGGTGCTGACAAAGCACCCAGAGCTACCCCGCCCAGAAGGGCTGTTACCAATAATTGTTTTTTCATGATATACCCGCTTTATGATTTTTTACTTGTAGGAAATTTATCAAAATGTCATTCGAGAAAAATTGACTTGTATCAATTTACAAAGAAATACTAGGCGATTTTACGCAGCTCATTTATTTGGAGGCAGGTTTTGCAGTTTGCAGAGAGCGCACCCTATGTTTGTCGTATTATAATTTTACACCTCAAGATTGTAGCATGAGGTGTTTTGTATGCCATTCGTAAAAGTTGATTAGTCTTCATTATCCTCATCAATCAGGATACGGCGGGCGGCACCGTCCAGATCATCGTATTGCCCGGTTTTTAAGGCCCAGATAAAGCCTGCCAGACCGATGAGTCCGAGTACCAGTGCGATGGGTATAAGATACAGTAGTATGCTCATGTGCGTAATTTTAACCGGAATGAATTTGCAATCACAAGCAGAGAAGAACCGGACATCGCAATCGCTGCAATCATCGGCGTCACCAGGCCCATAAATGCCAGGGGCACTGCCACGAGATTATACAATACCGCCAGCGTGAAATTCTGCTTCACAAGTTTTTGCGTCTTGACCGCTACGTTATGGGCCGTCAGCACCGGTGACAGGCTATCACCCATGAATACAATATCTGCTGCGTTTTGTGCCATATCTATGGCCGTACCCGGCGCCATTGATATATCCGCACCTGACAGGACAGGCGCATCGTTCAACCCGTCGCCAACCATCAGGATGGTATGGCCTTTTTTCTTTTGCCCTTCCATAAAATCGAATTTTTCAGGCGGGGCCAGATTACCGTGCGCTTCTTCTATCCCTGTTTGCTTCGCCACCGTCTGCACGGCGTCTTCACGGTCACCGGACAGAAGAATTGTTGTAATGCCCGCTGCAGTCATCTTTTCTATCACCTTTGCCGCATCGTCTTTCAGATGATCTGAAAACATAAACTGAATCTTACGCTCATTTACAGAGAGCCAGATTTCCGGGCCGTCATAGGCCGGAGCATTACCATCACCACACCAGCTGCGCTTCCCAAGCTGAACCGGCTGCCCGTTCCAATTCCCTTGCATCCCTGCACCTGTTTCTTCCCTGACCGATTCCAATTCCAGCAGGTCACCGTCATATGCGCTAACCAGTGCCTGCGATAACGGGTGGCGGCTGTGAGATGCCAGCGATGCGGCCAGTTTTAAATCTTCGGCGTCATAGCCACCAACCAGTTGCGGTTTGCCCATGGTCAGTGTCCCCGTTTTGTCGAACAAAGCCATATCAATACCCGCCAGCCGTTCAAACGCATCGCCTGCCTTGACCAATATTCCTTCCTTCATCATCAGGCCGCTGGCCAGAACCTGCACAACCGGAACGGCCAGTCCCAGCGCGCACGGACAGGTGATAATCAGAACCGTCACAGCGACCAGCAGCGCGTCCTGCCAGTCTGCGCCCAGCACGCCCCACCATAAGATGAACGCCGCCAAAGCCAGCGTGTGAACGACAGGGGTATACAAGTGCGCGGCGCGATCGGCCAGCCGGACATACTTCGCCTGCCCCTGCTCCGCTTTTTCCATCAGGCGCACGATATCGGCCAGAAGAGAGTCTTCTGCTGCGCGCGCGACCGTTATCGTCAGGGGCGCATCAAGGTTAAACGTCCCGGCAAACACCTCGTCACCTTTTGCGGCGTTCCGTGGGTTTGTTTCACCAGTCACCAGCGAAGTATCAATGCTGCTTTCCCCTTCGGCAACGATGCCGTCAATCGGAACTTTTTCACCCATGGCAACCAGTACGGTCATCCCCTCACGTAACTCCTTGATTGGCACTTTGCGTTTACTGTTTCCTTCTATCACCGTGGCGAATCCTGACAGGGTAGACATCAGGTCGGTTGCACTGGACCGCGCGGTACGCCGTGCCCTGAAATCCAGTACCCGGCCAATCAGCAGAAAGAACATCAGCATCACGGCAGAATCGAAATACACATGTTCGCCGTTATTCAAAAGCTCCGATATGCTCATCCCAACCGCCAGCAGTAACGCCAGAGATATCGGTACATCCATGTTGGTTTGACGGTTCTTCAGCACGGTGAAGGCGGAACGGAAAAACGGCTGCCCGGCGAACAAAACGGCAGGAATACCGATCAGGGCGGAAAACCAGTGCATAAATTCACGCGTTCCCATGCCCATGGTTTCGGAGCTGGTAATCCAAAGCCCGACGGACAGCAGCATGATATTTCCCATCGCGAAGCCAGAAATGCCGAGACACAGGAGAAGGAATTTCCATTCCTTTTCGCTTTCGCTTTTTTCAGCATCGCTTGAATAGGGATGAACGCCGTAACCGAGCGCTTCGATCTTTGCCGCGAAATCGTTGGACAGTTCAGCCGGGCCGTCCCATGCGACATTCAAACGCCCGGTTGAAAAATTCAGCCGCGCGCCCTGTACGGACTCCAGAGACAGTAGTGTGGATTCAATTTTCTGGATACATCCGGCGCAATGTACGCCGCGCACAAGGTAGGATACGGTTTTGTGACCGTCCGCATTTTCCTGCACGAGGGATTCATACCCGCCTTGGCTTTCTATTGATGAATGAAGCTCAGTTCCTTCTGATACTTGTTGTGCTGGTTGCGGATGTCCCATTTTGCCTCTATCTGCGCCTGCCACAGGCCTTGCAGCGGCAGGTCGAGTTTTGTCTGATATTGTCCCTGCCCTTTATACTGCAAAACGGTTTCAAAGTCATAACCGTCCTGAACCGGGCGGATAATTGTAGCTTTTACAATCGCGCCATCGAAGGGCTGACCCTTTTTATCTGTCAGGGTAAACGTCAGAATGCCGTCTTTATAGTCAGCCGCAGCCTCTACGTCCATATCGCCTTGTATACGCGCCTGTTCCAGCGCCTGATTGAATGCCAGCCCCTTTTCGTAGGTATGTTCTTCGATCACGCCGGTATGGGTGGACAGGGCTTTGTATATAAAAAACGCGTCGACGCTGGCAAAAACCACAAAGAAAGCCAGAAGGCTCATCAGTACCAAAAATCCGGACTTACGCTCCCTTTGGTAGCTTTCGTTTATCGCGGCGTCAGCCATCAATTCGCCTTTCTGGTAATAAACATCGACTCGTACTCATCATATATGGTGTCGTCAGAGGTATCTTTCAAGCTGAAGGCAATCTCACGCGGTTTGCCGGGTTTGACCGGAGCCTGTATGAAGACGTGGTAATGAGCCACCGTATCCGCTTCCACATATATGTCATCGGCTTCTACCTGCCCGGCAGACTTGATGGTCATGACGGCGCCATCCAATCCGTCGACGCTAAGCGCATAATGGCGGTGTTCATGGGTCTTGTTCAATATCTTGATGTTGTAACCGTTGCGGATATCGCCATCGGACAGTTGCACGAACAGCGGATTGCGGTCGTGCAGGACGGTGAGTTGCAGCGGCGCGCGGTTCAGCAAGGCATACAGCATAAGCGAGCCGACAACCGCCAGAACGACAGCGTAATAATATGTGCGGGGACGCAGGATATGCAGCTTTTCTTCCCGCCCTTCCTTTTTCGCGTCCAGGCGCTTTTCGGTATCATAGCGGATCAGGCCGCGCGGCAGTTCCAGCTTGTCCATGATACCATCGCACGCATCGATACACAGGCCGCAGGCAATACATTCCATCTGCAATCCATCGCGGATATCGATACCGGTCGGGCAAACCTGAACGCAGGCGGTACAGTCGATGCAATGCCCACGCCCGTCCCAGCTATCACCCTTTTTGTGTTTACCACGCGGCTCCCCGCGTTCGGTATCATACCCGATAATCAGCGTGTCCTTATCAAACATCGCCGACTGGAAGCGCGCATACGGGCACATATATGTGCAAACCTGTTCACGCGCGAAACCGGCCATCAGGTATGTCGAGAACGTAAGCCCGGCGATCACCATCAACACTTTCGGGTTTACGTCGAATTCGAAAAAGCTTCTCACCAGTGTGGGGGCATCGTTGAAATAGAGGACGAATGATCCGGCCGTACACCAGGCAATCACCAGCCAAAGAAAATGCGTGATGATAAGCTTGTAAATTTTTTCCCATGTCCACGGCCCTTCACGCAGCTTTTTACGCTGGTTCCTGTCACCCTGGATAATCCGTTCGACCCAGACATACAAATCCGTCCAAACCGTCTGAAAACACAGGTACCCGCACCATACGCGCCCGAACAGGCTGGTGACAAAGAACAACAGAATAGCCGAGAAAATCAAAACGCCGGTCAGGATATACACTTCCTGCGGCCAGATTTCGAACCAGAACCAATAGGCACGACCCTTGGCAAGGTCAATGAGGATAGCCTGATCCGGGGCATTCGGCCCACGGTCCCAACGAATAAACGGGGCAAGGTAATAGACGGCGAGGCACGCAATCATTGCAATCCATTTCAGATTACGATAGCGGCCGCTTACGCGTTTTGGATATATACGCTCCTGCTTTTCAAACAGTTTGAGCTCGCCGTTATTATTGACGCCATCAGTGCTCATCCTCCTGCTCCTTCACATCCTCTGCCGGCTCTCCTTCGGAGTCTGCCGGTACTTCCGTTTCGTAGCTGATGTCTTCGATTACAACATCCGGTTCGGCTTCGGCGGGCGCTTCTTCTGCCTGCATTTCTTCACCACCGCCAAGTTCGTGCACGTAGACAGCCAACTGGCGGATTGTATTCTCGTCGAGCCGCCCTTTCCATGCCGGCATCATGCCCGCACGGGAATTATAAACAGTATAGTAGATGTCTTCGTGTTCACCGCCATACAGCCAGATCGCATCGGTTAAATTCGGGGCTCCAACATCGCGGTCCCCTTTACCATCCGGCCCGTGACAAGTCGCACAGTTGTCCTGGAATATCTGGTACCCCTTACCGGCAGTATCTGCATGTCCTTCAGACAGCGACATCACGTAATGGACAACTTCGTTAATCTGTTCACGGCTCAATGTCCCTTCCTTACCGAAGGCAGGCATCTGGGACACACGCGTATCATAGTTACCGGCCACGCGGATACCATGTTCAAGCGTTGTATAGATATCGTTGATAGTACCGCCCCATAACCAGTCGTCATCGTTCAGGTTGGGGTAGCCTTCACCACCTTCTGCGCCCGTACCGTGACATGTTGCGCAGTTATCCTTGAACATCGCCTTGCCTCCGGCCATGGCGAATTCGTACAACGCCGGATCCTGCATGATTTCATCAAACGATGCCTGTTCGAAACGACCCAGATACTCCGCCTGACGCGCATGTATTTCTGCTTGCGATTCTTCCAGTTCCTTGAACTGCGTATAGCCGGAAGACCCTTCGGTCGCGCCGCCCGGCACCGGCCATGCCGGATAGACGACAAAATACCAGAGCGACCAGATAATCGTGGCAACCCATACCCATACCCACCAACGCGGCAGCGGGTTGTTCAGTTCTTTCAAACCGTCCCACTCGTGCCCTGTGGTTTCTACGCCGGAAAGTTCATCTATATCTTTTTTCTTATCGTCACTCATCATGTCCATCCTTTAGAGGGATTTCTCCATGTTGCTTAAATTTCTCCTTGGAACCCGGCCAGAACAGCCATGTCAGGATTCCAACAAACAAGGTAAAAAACAGTAACAAGCCAATCATTCCTATGACGGGATCGGCATACAAGGTTTTCATTCCGCCTCTCCTTCCTGCCCGTCAACGGTTATGCCTTTGGCCGATTCAAAATCAACCATCGTGCCTAGCACCTGCAAATATGCGATCAACGCATCCATTTCAGAAATCATGGCGGGCTGGCCATCAAAATCACGGGCATTGACGTTTTCGCCGTAGCGTTCCTGAAGTCCCGAAACATCCGTACGGCCTTCACCGGACGCCTGTGCCGTTGCATCCTTCACGGCCATTTCGATCATGTCTTCGGTATACGGAACGCCAACCGCCTTTTGCGCCTTCAGGTGCTTTTGCAAATCATGCAGCCTGGCGCCGCGTTTTATCAGGAACTCGTAAGACGGCATGATGGATTCCGGCACAACGTCTGTCGGTTCTTTCAAGTGCGCGACATGCCACGCATCGGAATATTTACCTCCGACGCGTGCAAGGTCCGGCCCTGTGCGTTTCGATCCCCACTGGAACGGGTGGTCGTACATGCTTTCAGCTGCCAGCGAATAGTGGCCGTAACGCGCAACTTCATCGCGCAACGGGCGGATTTGCTGCGAATGGCAGTTATAGCAGCCTTCGCGGATGTAGATGTTGTAACCGGCCAGTTCCAGCGGTGTATAGGGGCGCACGCCTTCCACCGGTTCAATCACCGTATCTTTGCGGAACAGCGGGATAATTTCGATGATCCCGCCGATCAACACCGTCACGATAATCGCAAGCAGCAGAACAATTGAGTTCTTTTCCAGAAATGTATGGTTTTTTAACAGGTTCATTTCAACAGCACTCCTTATTCTGCAGCCTGCCAGCTTGGCACCGGTTTATGATATTTTCTAGCTTCCCGCGGATTGCCATCCTTGTCGACCTCACCTTCTGCGACTTCGCCGCGAATGGTACGCCAGAAGTTGTAGCACATGATCAATGTGCCGGAGAGGTACAGCACACCGCCCAATGCACGAATGAGATAGAACGGATGCATAGCAACTACCGTTTCAACGAAGGAATAATTCAGGAAGCCCAGTTCGTCGTAAGAACGCCACATCAGCCCCTGCATAATACCGGATACCCACATCGCGGCGATGTATAAAACAATACCCAGTGTTGATATCCATAAATGCAGGTTCACGAGTTTCAGGGAATAGACTTCCTTTTGCCCCCATAGTTTTGGAACCAGGTAATACAAACAACCGAATGTGATAAAGCCAACCCATCCCAGCGCGCCGGAATGCACGTGGCCAATCGTCCAGTCGGTATAGTGCGACAGTGAGTTCACTGCGCGGATCGACATCAGCGGGCCTTCGAACGTGCTCATCCCGTAAAAGGCGAGCGAGATAATCATAAAGCGTAGTACGGGGTCTTTACGCAGCTTGTCCCATGCGCCTGACAAAGTCATCATCCCGTTGATCATACCGCCCCAGCTTGGCATCCACAGCATGATAGAAAATGTCATGCCCAGAGTCTGCGCCCAGTCAGGCAAAGAGGTATAATGCAAGTGGTGCGGCCCTGCCCAGATATAAATGAAAATCAGCGACCAGAAGTGCACGATCGACAAGCGGTATGAATAAACCGGACGCTCCGCACGTTTGGGCACAAAATAATACATCATGCCCAAAAAGCCGGCAGTCAGGAAAAAGCCAACAGCATTATGCCCATACCACCACTGGATCATCGCGCTTTGAACACCGGAAGCAAGCGCATAGCTTTTGTCAAAGCGCCAATCGACCGGCAGGCTGATGTTATTGCCCAGGTGCAGTACGGCGACCGTAATGATAAAAGACAGGAAGAACCAGTTGGCCACATATAAATGCGGTTCTTTCCGGTTGATGATTGTCATCATAAAGACGCCGAGATAGGCAACCCATACAAAGGTCAGCCACAAGTCCGCATACCATTCCGGTTCTGCATACTCCTTGGACTGCGTGACCCCGAGGACATACCCCAGAGCAGCCATGACGATAAACGCCTGGTACCCCCAGAATGTAAAGAGTGCCAGCTTGTCACCCCACAGCCGGGTCTGGCAGGTGCGCTGAACCACATAATAGCTTGTTGCAAAGAGAGCGTTCCCGCCAAAGGCGAAAATAACACCGGATGTGTGCAGCGGACGCAAGCGCCCGAAATTCAGATAGGGTTCGATGTTCAGTTCCGGGAATGCCAGCTGAAGCGCGATAAACACCCCGCCCAGCATGCCGACCACGCCCCAAAAACATGTCGCCAGGGTAAAAAGCCTGACGATATCGTAATTATAATCCGGTTTATCTATTGCTGTGAGCGTCATTTACTTCCGTCCTTTTTAAATAAACATCAAACCCGCCATGGCAAATAACCATACAGCGTTCCAGGCCATTAGACCCCTTGTTACATTTTTCATTGTTTCAGGAAATGCAGATTTTAATTTTTGTGCACCGAGCGCAGCACCAATTAGTGATGGCGTCGTGCCCAGCCCGAAAGCTGCCATGGCTGCCGCAGCGCCCATCGGGGAAGGTGCGGCAGACGAAGCCATCAAAGCAGAAATTATCAAGCCACATGGCATAAAACCCAGTAACAAACCCATTATATATTGTCTTGCGATTCCCGTGTTACCGGAGAGCTTTTTCAACCCTACGGAAAACCAACGGTCGGGCAAAAAAGATATTTTCAAAGATCCGGCCCATGGGAACAAGGAGGCCAGTGCCGGAAAAGCAGATACCAGGAATATAGCGCCTGCTATACACAGCATCGGCGCAACCACGAATGAACGTATTGGCAAATACAGGAAAGCGGCGCTGAAAATTGTAGACATCAGAACGGCAAGAAACACATAAGTGGTTATACGGCCGAAATGATAGGGAAGCTGGCAGGCCCTGCAAAGCTTCTTTTCACTACCGGCTTGCGCCACGACAAACGGCCCGCACATGCCCGCGCAATGCGTCGCCCCGCCGACGAGGCCAGCTAAAAACAGGCTCGCCGCCAGACCGTGGCTTAAGTCTACAGCTTGGAGACATCCTCCAATGACTTGTAATAATTCTGCGGGGTTCATCAGCTCTCTGTCTCTATTTTCACCCAATACCACGATTATCTTGTAATTTGAAGGAGGTAACCTTGATAATAGTCAATTTCGGGTATAAAAGTGCATCATAACTGTGATGGCGACAATGAACATACAAGCAACACTGCATACAATAGGACTCTTTGATGGCGCTGATGCCGGTTTCTTCGACTCTATGGCAGCGAAAGCACGGGTCATCGAGGCGGAAAAAGGGCAGATTTTATTCATCCATGAGGATAAGGCCGAAAGCTTTTATCTTATTACAAGAGGCTGGATAAAACTGTTCCGTGAAACTCTGGACGGCGCCCAGGCCGTGGTCGATATTCTGACAACAGGGCATCTGTTCGGCGAGACGTCCCTCTTTCAGGACGACCTTTATCCCTATAGCGCGGAGGCCGCAGAAGCCTCACAGATCATCGCCCTGCCGCTGTCCGTTCTGAAAGAAGAAATCGAGAAGAACCCCAAGCTTGCCCTGACTATGCTGTCCGCTATGGCCCGCTACCGCAAGCAACAGGATCAGGAACTGGAACATCGTATATTACAAAACGCGCCGCAGCGTATTGGATGCTTTCTTTTACGGCTGGCCGATCAGAACAAAAGCGGGCCGGTGACCATTCACCTGCCCTATGACAAAACACTTGTTGCCTCACGGCTTGGAATGCAGCCTGAAACATTCTCCCGCGCGCTGGGAAAATTAAAGGATGCCACCGGCATCACAGTCAAGGGCGCAACGATTGAAATGGATAGCCTGGAGCAGCTTAGTCAATATTCATGTATGGCCTGCTCATCAGAATTTCCGTGTAAAGACCTTAAATCCGCCAAAAGCGTCTAGGCGCTATCGGTATCGTAAATCCAGTCCCAGTCTATCCGGGCCGGATTCTGTATATACACGTCCGGGTTATTGACGACATCCAGCAGGTAAGACTTGTTCACTGACCATTTCGCATCGCACTGGCAATTCGGGCAGGCTTTGTGATCTTCTGCGGTTATTTTATCTGATTTGATCCGTATCATGATATCGGCTGACGGGCGGTCATCAATAATCTGGACCTCAACGGTGCGTGCCGCCGCATTCTTCCGGGCGGCTGCCAGTATCTGCTTGAATGGAAAACGAGTTTTATTGGCTTCCATCGCGCTGTTGCAGACATCCAGATATTTCTGGAACAGTCTCATTTCATCATTTCTGTCCGACGTACCCACCATTTTTTCATTATGAACCAAAAACAGGAAGAATGAATTGACTTGCATCAATTCCTTCTTGCATAAGAGTAGCTAGGTTACGCAGCATGAAAAATCTATTGCATAAAATCAGAAACACGACCTTCAAGAAGCCGGCAAAAAACATGTTCTGGGCTTGGATTGCCTATCAAACCGTGAAAGGCACGATCACCACGTCCCTTATCTGGATCCCGCTTATCCTTACCTGGCTACACCAATCGTAAGGCCTGCTAACATTACGAGAATATTTTCCGGTAGTCCTCAGGATCAAACCCCAGATGTATGGAAGCGCCCTGCACCAATAACGGGCGTTTAATAATGGACGGATTTTCCTGTGCCATCCGAAGTGCGGCCTTTTCATCCATGGATGCCTTTACTTCATCGGGCAATTTGCGCCATGTCGTTCCGCGCCGGTTAATGACGTTGTCCCAGCCATTGTGCTTGATCGCCGCGCGTATCACATTTTCCGGCACACCAGATTTTTTATAGTCGTGAAATTCAAATTCGATGCCTGCGTCTTCCAGCCATTTGAAAGCCTTTTTCATGGTGTCACAATTTTTGATGCCGTAAATAACTGTCATAGTTCGCCCGTTGTTTTCCTTCATGGTGTTTTAGCAAAAAATTTCTTTGAAGAAAATGGCCGTGATTTCCCTCATCGCGATGAATCCCAACAGCCGGCCTTTGGATTAATCGCGTTGAGTAAAATGATTGCCAGTGCTACATTCACGGCAGAAATTATTTGAATATCCGTATACAATATATCCCGCTTTTCGGTTAAGAGGACAAGCATGCAAAAAGCCCTGGAACTGATCAAAAACGGGTATCTCCATGAGGCCGAGCAAGAATTTCAGGCGTACATCGCAACCAACGAAAATGATCCAATAGCGTATAAAGAACTTGGACGGCTGTATTTAGATACGCGCCGTTTTCCCCTTGCGCTGGAGTGTTTTTCCAACGCGATCGGATTGGATGACAGCGATGCGCAGGTCTATAACATACAAGGGATTGCGTATAAATCAGTCTTTAGATTCCACGATGCGTTGCAATCATTTCAGCGCGCTATCAACATTGATCCGCAATATGCGGCCGCGCATGCAAACTACATCACTGTACTGGAACGCCTGAACAAAATTCCGGAAGCACGCGCCGCACTGGATCATGCGAAAGTCGTATTGGAGCAACAAACCCTGCTTACGCTCATTGAAGCGGAGGTATTGAAGCGGGAAAACAAATATGCGCAGGCCATTGATGTCCTCGAAAATGGAATTTTGGCCGATGACCCTGTCACCATTGTCTCCGCAAAAAGCGAGCTTGTTTCCCTGTATGACAAAACAAGAAACACCTCCAAGGCATGGCAGGCGCTGGAAGACAGGAACCGTTATGCGCAGGACATATGGTCGATTGATGATAACCGCAAGGCCGTCTATCTAAACAAACTCAAAGCGCTCGACAATACTTTTAACGAAGATTTTATCGCGTCATGGGATACGCAAAGCGTTCCACGGCACAATGAGCCGCCGGTTTTCATGTTCAGTTTCGCGCGGTCCGGTACAACGCTTTTACAACATATACTGGATGCGCATCCGAATATTCATGTGTCGGAGGAAATTCACACGCTTCCACGCATTGCAGAAATCATTGAACAACAGGTTGGAAACTATCCGGCGTGCCTGCCCCATTTGACTGCGGCACAAATAGCGCAGCTTCAGGGCCTGCATTTCGACATTCACCGAAATGAGGGCGGATGGGACAGCAAAAAGATTTTAATCGACAAATATCCGATGAACACCGTCAATGCCGGACTGATATACAGGATATTTCCTGATGCGAAATTTATATTTTCATACCGCCACCCGTGCGATTGCATCCTGAGTTCGTGCATGAACCTGTTTGAAGACAATGAAGCCATGATCCATACCTACAGCATGGAAGACACGGTGAACCTGTACTGCCGCGTCATGGATTTATGGGAGCGTTATGAACGTATCCTGCCTGTCCCTGTATTATATGTTTCGTATGAAGAGATTATTGGCGACTTCAAACCCGCGCTTGTGAGGGTTCTGGATTTCCTGTCTGAGGAGTGGGACGATTCCTTAAGCAACTATTACAAGAATGTTCAGAAAAAAGAAGTGATCCGTACCCCCAGCTATTCGCAGGTCAGCCAGGACATCTATACGGATTCACAATACAGATGGGAAAGGTATTACGAACATTTTGAACCGTTCCTTGAAAAGCTAGCTCCGTATATTCAAAAGCTTGGGTATGAAGACCCGTTGAAACGGTGAGCGCAGTGTTACTGCCCGGAGTTGGAGGCCGCGCTTTCCCATCCGCCGCCCAGGGCAGTATATAATGAAATCAGTTTGATGATCGATTGTGTTTCCGAGACGATCAAATCATCTTCGCTCGCCGTCAGTTCGCGCTCCGCATCCAGCACGGCAAGGTAATCTTCTTCTCCAACATCGAACAATTCACGCGCCAGCGAGACAGCCTGCAACCTGCTTTGCACACCTTCCTGCAGGCGCCGACGCGTTTCCAGTTCCTGCCCGTAGCGTGTGAGAGCCGTTTCAACATCGGCCAAGGCTTCTAAAACCGCTTTTTCGTATGCGATCAACGCGGCCTCACTGTCGGCTTCCGCCCCTTCAATACGGGCGCGGATGGCGCCGCCTTCAAAGACAGACCAGTTCATCATCGCACCAAGCGACCATACTTTGCTGGCCGCCGTAAACAAGTCGCCGAACAACAACGCTTGCGTGCCGATATCGCCGGTCAGGAAAAATTTCGGGAACAGTTCCGCCGTTTCAACACCGATGTCTGCCACTGCCGCTGCCGTTTCCCGTTCGGCCTGCCTGATGTCCGGACGGCGACGCAGAATGTCAGAGCGCAGGCCGACAGGCACAATATCCGGCGGTGTCGGCAATGATTTGACTTCCTGCATTTGCGCAAGAAGCGCTTCCGGCGGTTGCCCTAATAAAACAGACAGGGTAAAGATTCTGGCTTTCAAATCCGCTTCCAGGTTGGGGATACGCGCGCGGGTCAATTGCAGTTCGCCGCGGGCGCGCGCCAGATCAAATTCGGACGTTTCGCCAACTTCCAGACGCGCTTGCACCAGTTCAAATGTCTGGTTCAGAAGGTTCGTGTTTTTTTCCAATATCGCAATCTGTTTTTGCAGGCCGCGCGCTTCGTAATAACTGCGTGCCGTTTCCGATAAAACCGAGAGCAGAACATCCTGATACCCCGCTACCGCGCTGCCGACACGGGCATCTGCGGCTTCAACCGAGCGACGCGTGCCGCCGAAAACATCAATTTCCCATGATGCATCAAAGCCTGCATCATAATTATCCCGGACCTGCCCGCTGTTTGCGCCGGACGATGCGCCGCTGGATTGTGAACGGTCTGCCGACGATGAACCGGAGATGTCGGGAAAGAATGCCCCAGCCTCTTCCTTACGCGATGCGCGCGCCTTGCGCACATTGGCCAGTGCTATCCTGACGTCCTTGTTATTTTTTGCCGCCGCGGTGATGTATTGTTCTAAAAGCGGGTCATCGAATACTTTCCACCATTGCGCCTGCAGCTGTCCGGTTGATACGGCGCCATCCTGCGATGCCCAGTCTCCGGATACGCTCATTTCCGGGGCCTTATAATCCGGGCCGACAGAACAGGCCGTTAAAAACAGTAGTGCTATAAAAAGATATCTCATTCCGCCGCCACTTTTTGTTCTTCGTTCAGTTTGCGCTTTACATCATTGGGCGAGCCTGTGCCGCGCGCCAGAAGATCGTAAGCGACAGGCACAACAAACAAGGTAAAGAACGTACCTGCCATTACGCCCGATAAAATCACAATACCAATCGCCACGCGTGTTTCAGACCCCGCACCGGACGCCAGTATCAATGGCACAGAACCCGCAACCGTCGTAATGCCGGTCATAACAATCGGGCGCAGACGTATTTTGGCCGCTTCGATCAATGCTTGTGAAAATTCCGTTCCTTCATCGCGCAGCTGGTTCACAAATTCCACAATCAGAATCCCGTTCTTGGCGGCAAGACCGATCAGCATGATTAAGCCGATCTGCGTATAAACATTGAGGCTGTTGCCCGTCACATACAGGCCGAATAAGGCGCCGGCAATGGCAAGCGGAACAGTCAGGATAATCACCAGCGGGTGGATATAACTTTCAAACTGCGCGGCGAGTACGAGGAACACAACGGCAAAGCCCAGAACGAACACGAACAGAAGCGATGAGCCGCTTGTCTGGTAATCAAGGGACTCCCCTTTATAGTCAATCACAACGCTTTCGGGCAAGTTTTCACGCGTTAATTTGCGCAAATATTCCAGCGCTTCGCCCAGCGAGTAACCGTCTTCCAGTCCGGCTTCCAGCGTTACGGCGCGCACGCGGTTATAGCGGTTGAGTGAACCGGAATCCGCGTATTCTTCAATTGTTACAAGATTGGATAGTGGGATCAGGCTTCCTGTCGTATCCGAGCGCACATATATATTTTCAACATTGGTGGGCGTGCGCTGTTCATTGCGCTCCCCTTCCAAAATGACGTCGTACTCTTCACCATCGTCAATATATGTCGTGACACGGCGGGAGCCGAGCATCGTTTCCAGCGTGCGGCCAATGCCCTGAACATTCACGCCCAGATCACCGGCACGGTCCTTGTTAATGACAATACGCAGTTGCGGTTTTGTTTCCTTGTAATCGCTGTCGATATCGGTCAGGCCGGGATTGTCTTCATTTATTTTTTCAACCAGTATGTCGCGCCATTGCGCCAGTTGTTCGTATGTGCCGCCGCCAAGAACAAACTGCACCGGCTTGGCCGTTCCGCCGCCAAAGCTTTGGCGCATCACCGGAAATGCCCGTACACCGGGAAGATCGGAGAGCTTTCCCGCAACCTCGCCCATAATGTCGAAGCCGTTCCTGCGTTTGCTCCAGTCATTCAGAACAATAATCACCATGCCGTCATTGAAACTGGAAAGATTTCCGAAACCACGCGGGGAACGTACCAGAAGTCTGTTGACCTCGCCACTTTCCACGTAGGACATCAGGCGGCGTTCCACCTCATCCATGTATTCTTTTGTATACTGGTATGACGCGCCTTCCGGCCCGTTCACCATGACAAAGAAAGCGCCGCGATCTTCGCGCGGGGCATATTCGGAGGGTATCGCATTAAAGAAGAAGACGGACAGTCCGGCCAGAAGCGCGAAAATTCCCAGCACGGCAATCCGGAAGCGCAGGATGACTTTCAACACACGTTCATAGCCGTTTCTGAACTTATCGAATGCCTGATCGACCTTTGCACTGACGACATTACGCTCGGTCTTTTTCAAAAGTTTCGATGCCAGCATCGGGCAGAGTGTCACGGCGACAAATGTTGAAAAACAAACGGCGGCTGCCATGGTCACCGAAAACTCGGTGAATAGCCGGCCCAGGTCCCCTTCCAGAAACGTAATGGGTGCAAACACGGCGACCAGCACAAGCGTTGTTGCAATCACAGCAAATCCGACCTGCCGGGTGCCGTA
The DNA here is from genome assembly GCA_030426925.1 of Alphaproteobacteria bacterium. GTDB lineage: Bacteria > Pseudomonadota > Alphaproteobacteria > Micavibrionales > Micavibrionaceae > JAUHXT01. The sequence goes on from JAUHXT010000030.1 coordinate 19,268, forward strand.
GAACGCCGCGCTTAAGGGTGGTTCGCCTTCCTCTATCCGGCGGGAAATATTTTCCAGCACGACAATCGCATCATCGACGACAAGACCAATCGCCAGCACAAGGGCAAGCAGGGTCAGAAGGTTGATTGAAAATCCAAAGGCGTACAAAACAATAAAGGTCGCGATCAGGGACACCGGAACGGTAACGGCGGGCACCAGCATCGCACGCACGCTACCCAAAAACAGATAGATAACCGTGATGACCAGCATCATCGCTATAAAGAGCGTCTTATACACTTCGGCAATGGCGCTGCTGATGAAGACCGAGGTATCGTATGAATTGATGATTTTCATGCCGGGCGGCAAATCGGGTTGCAGGCGTTCGGCCAGTTCACCCGCTCCTTGGGCTACAGCAATCGTATTGGCCTTGGACTGTTTGATAATCCCGATACCGATCATCGGAACGCCGTTGCCGGTAAAGGACGTGCGGCTTTCAATCGCTTCTTTATCCACCCGCGCGACGTCACCCAGACGGACAAGATAATTATCCCCGCGCGCGATCACCAGTTTTCTAAAATCTTCCGGCGTTGTGTATATACGTTTAATTCTTGCGGTAAACTGCGTTTCCACGGATTCAATGCTTCCTGCGGGAAGTTCGACATTCTCGCTACGCAGCGCACTTTCAATGTCGGTAATGGTCAGGCCGCGCGCAGCCATTTTGTTGCGATCCAGCCAGACGCGCATGGAGTATTCCAGTCCGCCACCGATCCTTACACGTGCAACACCCGGTAGAACCGAAAACCGATCCTGTAAATACCGTTTGGCGTAGTCGGTCAGTTCCAGCGTATCCATGCGGTCGCTGACAAGATTTAACCATAGAATTACATCGTCGCTGGAATCCGCTTTTTGAATGTCCGGCGGGTCGGCCTCTTCAGGCAGGTTATCGGTTACGCCGGACACACGGTCGCGTACGTCGTTGGCGGCTGCCTCAATATCCCTTTCGACATCAAATTCGATATTAATGCGCGAACGGCCGTCGGAGGATGTCGATGAAATGAACTTGATGCCTTCCACGCCGGAAATACGGTCTTCGATGACTTCGGTAATGCGCGTTTCCACGATGTTTGCCGAAGCACCGGGATAGCTAGTATCCACCGATACTACCGGCGGGTCGATGTCCGGATATTCGCGCAAAGGCAGGCGTTCGAAAGACACAAGCCCGAAGGCAAGCAATAAAAGAGAGAGAACGGAAGCAAAGACAGGGCGCGTAACGGATACGTCAGATAAAATCATTCCGTTTGCGCCTTTTCCATTTCACGCGCCAGCAAATCGTCCAGCGTATCATCGGCGTCCTGTTCCACAGCGCGCACGATTACCGGCGCACCGTCACCGATTTTCACAATGCCGTGAATGATGATTTGTTCACCGTTTTCCAGACCACTTAGCACTTCAATCACGCCGGGCCGGCGGCCACCGATGTCTATTTTCTTTTGCCGCGCGACTGTCTGCCCGTCCTGCTCTTCGATCCCGTAGACGAAATTATCATCACCACGCTTGATCAGCGCTTCTTCCGGAATCAGCAAAGCATCACGCTCATTTTTGAACAGCGTAATGGTCATCAGTAACCCCGGCTTTAATGCCAGATCATCGTTGGGCAGAAGCGCACGCACACGCACGGTGCGGGTCACCGGATCTATCTGGGTGTTGACGGTTGTTACCACGCCTTCAAATTCCCGGCTGCCAAACGCATCAACTTTTCCCACTACCGGAATACCGGGGTTCAGTGTCGGCAGAAAAACAGACGGCACATCAAAATCAACCTTGATCTGACTTAAGTCATCAATCGTTGTAATCATATCGCCGGGCTGCACCAGTGTTCCGACGCTGACTTCACGCAAACCGAGTATACCGTCAAAGGGGGCGGTAATAGAAAGTTCTTCAATGCGCGCTTCCATCACTTCGACGGCCGCTTCGCTTTGTTTCAGTGCGGCCAGCCGTTCCTGCAAAGTCGCCTTGGACACGGCGCGTGTGCCCTGTAATTCCTTTGCCCGGCTATAGGCTGAACGCGCTTCGGACAATTCGGCTTTTGCTGCTTTCAGTTCCGCATCCTCTTCTTTTTGATCGAGGGTCACAAGCAAATCGCCCTTTTGGACGCTCTGACCGTCTTCAAAATGGATTTCGCTGACTTTTTCTGATGTGTCGGGGGTTATGACCACTGTTTCGTTGGCTTTTGTGGTTCCCAGGGCCTCCACTTGGTCGGCAAAAGTCTGAACTGCTGTTCGGGCCGTGATAACGGCTGTAGGCCCTTTTGGTCCTTTTTGTGCGTAAGCCCCTGATGAAACAAGGAAAACGATAAGAACCACAGGGAATAAATATGTAAAAATTTTCATGCGCGAGGCCCGCCTGTTCAACTCTCTTATAAGATAGATAAATACTGTACGAGGTAAAGGGGGAAATCCTTCGCTTATTTTTTATTATATTAGGAAAAATAAGAGGTTGGGCGGTTTATCGTTGTTTATCCGGTCGTTTGCTTCCTGTCCAATATATCGTGCAATTCACTGCAGAATTTCTTTTTGCTCTCTACCGTCCGGACAATTGTATTAAGAAATCCCAGATCATATTCAATCTGGACGATCTGGTTTCTCAATCCCTTGACCTGCGCCGGAGTACGGGCAAGCTCACACAGGATTTTGAGTTTATCCAAAAAGTGGAACATAATGTCTGGTTTGTCCCTCGCACTCTGGCGGATCTGGTCCAGCGCACTAAAAATAATGTCCGCTTCATCGCTTTGCTTCGCCCAGATGCGGACACGGCCTTCCTGGTCTTCCATCCATTCCGAAGGCGTTTGCTTCTGGAACAAAATTGCCAATGCTGCTGACAAACGGTCCAGTACTGTTATAGCAGTAAAGTCATCGTCCTGACCCGGCGACTGTGCACGCAGGCCAATTTCGACTAGGTGACGAATGGAATATTCCACATCCTGTGTTGGCGTCCGGCTGTCCCCAAGAATAAACCGCTCGCGTATCGTTTTGTTTAGCTCGTCCGTGACTTTATGCTTCGGATACACGCGCACACCGTCTTCACCTTCCACCAGGAAATGACCGGCCTTGAACTTGATGCGAATAAACAGGCCATGCTCGTGCGCCAGTGACAGCAGATGATCGTAATCGATATGCTGGACATAGCCGCTGCGTTCGAAATACAGGCGCTGCCGTTTTTGCTCGAAATTCTTTGGCCAGTCTGAATGATCGGGGTCTTCATGTTCATCGTCCCCGTCACTTACAGTCAGACGGTCCAGCGACGCGTGCAGGTCTTTTGCAACTTTTAATATTACCTGGTCGGCTATGCTGGACTGTGCGACGTGATGGACGAAAGCCAGCAACACGAACAAGGTTGCAAAGCAGAGCGCAAAAATCGTCGTAATGGTTATTTTTGGCGTGTAGTCCTGGGGGGACGCATCATATAGAATCAATACCAACAGGAAGCAGGATATGACCGCTCCGAAAAACAGGGCGATAAACATCTTTGTTTTCTGGTCAGCCATAAAGGTCCGTATCAACCGCGGCCCGAGCTGAGACGCCGCAAGCGACAACACCACCATGGTGATTGATATGGCCAGTGTTGTCATTGTGATCATAGATGACAACAAGGTAACCGACATTGCCTTGGCATCGTCCGCACTTCCATTAAACAAAACACCCGGCAAGACGATATCGCGAAAATACCGGCTTTCCAGATGATATAAAAGCAGGGTAGAAACTGCGTAAATGATGCAGGTGAGTGCCGGGAAAAACCACAGGTTCCCCTTTAAAATTTGCCAGTAATTGTAAATCTTTGAAAACACTCAAGTCCCTTTTTCTTGGACCTAACCAACAAGTTTTCATGCAATAAGTTCCTCGAATAATAAGGATTTTCGCTATTTCTAATAGCTATAAATAATAATTGACTTTTTTTATTTTTCATAATATAAAACCCCATCTTTTTAACAAAATGACTAAAAATATGCGTATAGGCCCGTTACAAAGCATTCTGGATGATGCTGTATCTTCCTTTTTCAAAGGGTTCGATTTTAGCGAACCGCATGGGGAAGCGGCGATATACTCACCTGATTCCTGGGCGTGGAAAACATACAAGAACCCCATTACCACTTTCATCGGCGGGGTTTCCGCTGTGATTATGCAGCTTTCGGAGCCGCGCGTCAGACACGGGGTCTGGTCGCATTCCACGTTCAAAACAAGTGCTGAACCTAGAATGAAACGTACGAACCTCGCCGCCATGGCCACTATTTTCGGGCCGCAATCGGCAACGGAAAGATTGATTACCCGCGTTAACCGGATGCATGCCAACATTTCAGGTATGACGGAATGCGGGCAGACATACCGCGCCGATGATCCTGATCTTTTGCGATGGGTGGAGGAAACTGTCGCGCACGGCATGGTCAGTGCTTATAGTACCCATGTTCGCGAAATCACTGCCGAAGAAATTGCGCGTGACTTGGGATCCAGAAAGAGATCAGCGACATTATTTGGTGTACAGCAAATATCCGAAAATGAAGAGCAGCGTGCAGAATATTTTAAAGATGTTCTGCCGAGCCTGGAAGCAAACCCTGTTATTTTTGAATTTCTTGATATCGTCAACACGGCTGAACTGCTTCCGTCTGCTCTGCGGCCTTTTCAGCGCTTGATTGTGCGCGCGGCCGTCGACAATGTACCTCAGGATATACGCGCAGTCATTCAGCTGGATGGACGGTATGGTTTGAGATCGTACGAGCGCGCTCTCGTAAATTTTGCTTGCGCTCTAGGTGACAGAATACAATCAGACGCACACCCCGCTGTCATGGCCTGTAAAAGGCTCGGCCTGCCAGCCGATTATCTTTATGGCGGACAGGCGACCATTGCCGACCCTCGCCCTCAAGTTGCCGAACTCCGGACGCCCGAGCGCAACCATACTTTAGGATAAGATTACAATCATTGATAAATGCCAGGGGCAGAGGGATTCGAACCCCATTCGCTTCGCGAATGTATTATTAACAAGAGGTGGGATAATCAGGCCACCCAGGGGCACACTTCCTCTCACAAACTGGCAGGGGCAGAGGGATTCGAACCCCATTCGCTTCGCGAATGTATTATTAACAAGAGGGGGTTCGCGGGACAGGCGGTGGGATAATCAGGCCACCCAGGGGCACACTTCCTCTCACAAACTGGCAGGGGCAGAGGGATTCGAACCCCCGACACCAGGTTTTGGAGACCTGTGCTCTACCAGCTGAGCTATACCCCTATCCTTGGCAGACATGGTGTTTTACCCGATTGGGCCGGAATTTCAAGCAGGAAAAATGTCCGGACGCTATGCAGCCTTGAGCCTAGGTTGCCGGATTTTTGCGTGGCCGACGTCGCCCCTGACTTCATTGGTACGTTTAACAACTGTGTCGTATTGTGCTCTTTGCTTATCATTCATAGTATCCGCAATCAGGTGG